>CAZNCK010000029.1:20123-23863 GCA_964571545.1 uncultured Treponemataceae bacterium
TGTTGCGAAGCATCTGCTCTACCGAGGCTTCGAGTGGCTCCACCATGCTGCTGTAAACGAAAAACGCGACCGAGAGGGTCATGACGGCGATGAGGGGAACGAAGATGGCCACCTGCTTTACGACTAGCGGCGCGCGGTGCTTAAAGATGCGATAATACGACAGAGCGACAGCTAGCGCGACAGCTGCGGCAGCCAGCCACGCGGCCGCAAAAGCCGCGATCTGGCCGGCCAACGCGGGGCCAGTCAGCCTGGCCTCGCCTAAGACCGTAACGGAGCCTGTAGCCTCGAATGATACAATTTCACCCGTATACTCGTTGGCCATGTGCAAGGCGCCATTCGCATCCGAACTGAGATCCATAAACGCCAGGGCTTGTCTGTAACCGGCCTGCTTGGCTATGGCGCTATCAAGGACGCTCACCGCGGTCATGGGGGCGCTGGCAGGATCAAACATGATGACCGATCGCTTGCCATCGGCGGCCAGCAGCCTACCGCCGGCGTCAATCGTCATAGCCGTTGGGAAATTCAACCCGCGTTCACCCTCCGCCGGGTAGCTGGCGCGTAACGGCTGTCCCGCGGCGGCATACGAAATAGCGCCGTCTGGAGCGAGGAGCCAGGCCTCCCTGGTAGAGACGGCGACAGCATCGGTGTAATCGTAGACGACGACGCCCTCGAAGGGCGATTCGGTCACGGGACTCTCTTCCAGCAGGGACTTGCCGTACAACACCCAGACGCCGTCGCCTCCCTGCATGAACCAATACAGCCTGTCGTCCCTGGCCTGCATGAATATAGGGTGGTGCTCCCAGTCGCTCATCGCGTCGCCCTCGAAATTCCAGGAGACTACCGTATCGATATAGCGCCCCGAGGCGTCATAGCGGAGGCAGCGGCGGGCGGCGGTGTTGGACGAGGCGAGGTCAATGACGGTGTCGTCGACATAGAAACGACCAAGGGAATCGAAGCCCGCGATTCGGCCTGAATAGAAGCCCCCTGATCGACTCTCGCCTTGTATAACGAAACGAAGAGCGCCGTCAGGTTCGAGGCCGAGTATCCGGCGCTCGCCGGAATCCACCACGACGAGGAGACCGTCAGCATTCGCATCAGCGGATCGGGGATTGACGAAGGGCTTGCCGGCGACCGGCAAGGAGAAGGCGTCGCGGCCGCGCGCCAGCAAGGCAATACCGCCGAAGCAGACCGCGATCGCAAGCAGCCAGGCGATAGCCGCGACAGCGGCGCTGACCCTGGGTAAAGTTTCTTCGCCGGATTTTTTCCCGCGCTTCCTATGAGTATTCATCTGCATGAGTCTATACAAACCTGGACATTTGGCAATGCCCCCGCTCTCTGTATCAGACCCGCGTATGCGGCTGCGCGATCCTCGCTCGGATCAGCTCGACCCTGAGCCCCAGCCATTCCGACGGCGCCTTCTTCTGGCCAAAGTCCCAGCCCCGGAACTCCTGGTATATCGATCCAGGGACAAAGCCGCCTTCCGCTCGCTCAGAACCAAGCACGACGCCTAACAGTTCCATAAAGGCCGGATGGGCCAACACGGCTGGGATTCGGCTCAGCGCCTCCGCCATATGTAGCGCGTCGTACCAAATGAACGGCAACTTGAGCTTCCTGAAATCAGTGCCCATGTAGAACATATACGGATGCTCCGTCAGGCTGTTTTCCCAGAGCCTGAGCAATTCCTCGGCGCCTGCCGCAATCGGCTCGGCGTAACGTAGCGGGTCACTGGCTATGAGTAGCTTGATCATAAGCAGCGAGGCATAGGGACAGGGGTCGGTTTTCTTACCGGGTCCGCGCCAGGTACCGAGCGCCTCGGAAACCACGCAGCCCCAGGCCCTGCCCTGCCGCCGTCCCGCGAGATAGTCGACCGCGCGGTTTATGCCTTCGTCGCGGCAGCCCATAGTGATCAAGGCGTACAGTGTGGTAGGGGCGTCGCAAAGCGCCCAAGCCTCTTGAGCCTCTCCGGAGCCGCCGTAGCTCTCGCTGATTTTCATGGGCAAGAGCGGAACCCCGTTTCCGTCGCGGTGCCGTAGGACCCTGCTCATGACTGCATTCATCCCCGGATGGTCGAACTCTACCCCGAGGTCCGCCAGCAAGGCCAGCTTGTGAAAGCACTGCCTCGCGCTCTTGTGGCTGCTCAAAACAGTTCCAGGCCAGTCGTTCAGCTCATCGATGATGTCGTTTATACGAGCGTCGGCGTACAGTCGCGCCTTGAAGACAGCCGCGCGCGGATCTCCAAGCGCGCGGGCCGCGCCGTACGCCACATACGAAACGCTGGAATCGAGGAATCTTTCCAGAGTCGCGCCCATCACACGGTCCTCCCATAAAAACGGAGCGTTCGCAACGCGCGCAGGGTGTTCCACCTGCCTGGCGCGCCGTTCTTCTCAACCACGAAGTACGTCTTAGCTGGTTGTGAACTAGCCTTCCAGCGCCCATCGCGAGCGCCGGAGCGTTCTATCCTGTCCAGAGCCTCGTCCATCCGAGGATCGTACGGTACGCCGTTCAGGCGGAACAAGTCCAGGCACCTGAGGATATCGTATTTCCAGCGGACCGGAAACGCGAACTTGAAGAACTCGTCCCGGATCACCTCGCCCGTACGCTCGGAACGGAGCAGGCGATGGCGCAGGATGAACGCTACACCGGCTTCCAACGCGAGTATGATTTCGTCACGTCTGTAGCCATCGGCGCTCTTGAAGGCCCACAGGCCCTCCAGAACGGCCACCGTCGTGTGGAGCGAACTGTGCGTGCCGCCCTGGTAGTATGCGCAGTTCCAGCCGCCGTCGGTCATGCGCCGTTCCAACAGATAGTCGACCAGAGACCGTATTTCATTCCTGTAGGCTCCGGCCTCGATGAAGCGGCTCGCGATGGTTAGAAGCATCCCGTTGATGCAGACATCGCTGTAGCCCGCCGTTCTGGCATAGTTGACGCCGCCGTCTCTGCCGAGCGGAAAGGACAGAAGGAGCGCGGCGGATTCAGCACAGCGTGAATCGCCGGAAGGCAGTTCGAGCTGTGCGAGTTCGTACAGGACATAGTGCGTGCAGGTCCATTTAGGATTGTAGGCGCCATTGCCCCAATGTCCCTCCGCTGTCCTTCGGTCGAGCAAGTCGCGAGCCCAGCCGCGCGTGCCTATGCGGCGACGCAGGGGCTCGATGGCGCGGGGCGCTTCGCCGAGAAGGTCCCGCCTAACCTGATATGCCAGTGAAGGGTCGGTATCTTCCAACATCCACACAATAAGGGTATCCGTCACAGAGGTTTCTCCTTGCCGAGCGGAGATGAAGGCACTGGCGATACGTTTAATGCTTCGCCACGGCGCCTGCCCGATCTATGTTTCGATATGCAATATTATTAACTATATATATTGATATATTTATTCATTAAGCTTAAAATATATAGATAATTGAATTGACAAAATGAAATAAATATATGAATATCAATTGATTCTAAAGTCAGTTCCAAGGAGCAGTCAATGAAGAAAATCATCGCGCTTTCCGCCATGGCACTCATGGTTACCGCGTTCGCTGTCGCTCAGACGCCGCCCACGCTCACCATAGACTACCAGATCAACGCCGTCGCAGCCGACGATGCCAACAACTACCTCACGTTCAAGGGCCCCGTGACCTCCGCGAACAAGGATCAGTTCGACGCCGTCTCCGGCGCGTCCAAGCTCGAGTCCACATTCAACTTCAACTACTACCGCAACGATATCTTCGGCAAGAAGATCCTCCCCGGTGGACTCCGCG
>CAZNCK010000029.1:23873-26355 GCA_964571545.1 uncultured Treponemataceae bacterium
CCCCAGCGCCGGCGACAAGCCCCGCCTCGATGACGGCCTCAAAGTAGCCAAGAACGCCGACGGCTCCATCCTCGTCCGCTTCATTCACCGCGGCACCGCGTACGAAGTCACGACCGGCAAGGACGGCAAGCTCGTCTTCCCCGGCGCTACCTTCAAGAACCGCAAAATCGGCTACATCGTTGGCGAAGGCCCCCAGGTCATCTCCAATGAGTTCTCCGCTGACGGCACCGCGGCCAAGGTCGACTGGGCCAAAGTCTGGGACGCCAAAATCGCCGGCGGCAAGGTAATCGGCACGACAACGCAGAAGACCGGCGACACCGTCGCCGACGTTGCTAATTCCGAACTCGTCGAATACACCGGCGCCCTGCAGTTTGCCTTCGACGGCAAGATCCTCAAGATCTCAGGCGACCTCGCGATCAGCAAGAAATAAGTACACGCTTCTATAGAAGCGACGGCGCGGGTTCTGCCCGCCCGTCGCTTTTTTATTGGCGCGGGATACTCCTGCGCGCGCCCGAATCCACATCGAGCTTTTCATTCGACAACAGCCCAAGCAGCGCTCGCAGCGCCTTCCAGGTCCTGGTCGCCGCTTGTATTTTCATCACTTTTTCTATGAATTCCGTAGATCGACGAGAGGACTCATATCCCGCGCCGTAGTATGAATACACGGCTTTTCCGATAACGGCATGCTCGTCGACGCCGTTCATCGTCTCCATCAGCATGGCGACATCCTCGCGGGCGGGCTCGTGAGTCAGAATCGTGATAAAAAGCTTATCCTCATCACCCCGGTCGGACAGCGGGTGCCTGGCGGCCATGGCACGGAACTCTTCTTGGGTTAGGAGCACTACTCCCCTATCGGTCCTGAAAGCGTGCTTGAGTTCGTATCCTATCTCCGCTTCCATTTTCCTGCGGTTGTTGTCTATGGCCTCGAACGCCGCGTCGCCTGTTTCAGGCTGGATTCTGACGTTCTTGAAGCCGATATAGGACAAAATCCCGCGCAGGCCTTCTCCCGTCACTGGAGCCATTACCTGAGACAAGGCCGGCGCCGTATAGTAGTCCCCGCCGCGCAGCAGGAGCAGGTAGCCGCTCACCGCAAGGCCCCTTCGGGAGCGCCGGAGCAGGCTAATTCTTGCAAGGTCGAGTAATGCTTCGCGATCTGTCCGAGCGCCCAGGTATCGCGGGTTATCCACCTCGTCATTTGCGCGCTTCCCTTGGCCATGGTAGCCTCGTTGAGCCTAATGGCTTCGTCCGCCTTGACCCAGCGCGGCGTGAACCCCAGGTTCGATTCATAGGCGTCCAGTTCCTGCTCCAGCCTCTCCGCTTGTACCGTCACAAGATAGTACGATGAGCGCATCATGAACAATTCAAGCTGGCGCTCCTTGGGATGATCATATTCTATTATCTGCCCCACCTTAGAAACGATGCGGTTGACGACTGCGCCCGTCTCCTCGCGAACCTCCCGAACCAGGGCGGCCTCTATTGATTCATTCCGCTCCACGCCGCCCCCTGGGAATTTGTACTCGTCGCAGGAGGGCGAGTAGATCATGAGCATCGAGCCCCCTTCCAGGATGACTGCCCGGGCGGCTATCCGCACAAAGGCCCTGCCTGACAGGTTTAGGTTTTCCGCATGGTATATCTCGTGCTCGAACAGCATGGTTAAGGCTCCTTGTCGTCAAGTTGCCAGTATAGATGAAATCGCCCGGTATCGATACCGGTTTGAATGATGACACGGGATGATCGCATAGGATATACTCGGCGGCATCTTTACCGAGGGGGCTATATGAGCATGACGATGATCATCGTGGGCGGAATCGTAGTCGTGACGCTTATAGCCGTCGTCGGAGACTACCTGTCCAAGGCAAAACAGACAGCGGACCCTTCCGCAATCCGCGAGCTCAAGGACAGAATCGCCGCGCTCGAACGGGAAGCCAGCGAACGTGACGCAAAATTGTCCAGGATGGAAGGCGAGATAGCATTTACAACAAAACTTCTTGAAGACAGGCACGATACGGGACACTAGTCGTCCCGCATCGCGCTCGGAGCAAACGCTACAGCTCGTACCTCTCGCCGTATTTGACGATGCGCACGTCCTTGAGGCCTTTGCCCTCAAGAAACTTCTTCTGAGCCTCTATTGCTTCATCTTCGCCGTGGACCAGAAAAACGGTCTTGAGCGAGGACAGGTCCATACGGCTCATCCAGTCCCAGGTCTCCTGATAGTCCGAGTGGGCGCTGAAGGCCTTGATCTCCTCTACCCTAGCCTTGACCTTGAAGAGATCGCCATGGATGCGCACTTCCTTCTGGCCGTCTCTGATGCGCCTGCCCAGTGTGTCGGCGGCCATGTAGCCAACCACGAGAATGGTATTCCGCGGGTCGGAGATGTTGTGTATCAGGTGGTGCTGGATTCGGCCCGCCTCGCACATGCCGTCAGCGGACATGATGATGGCGGGCGTATCGAGCCGGTTAAGCATCTTGGAATCGTCCACGC
>CAZNCK010000029.1:26365-32850 GCA_964571545.1 uncultured Treponemataceae bacterium
CACGCTAGACGAGAAATGCAGTTCGTTGAAGCCGAACGGGTTGTCATGGTGCTTTATGAACGCTTCGTTGGTTTCATTGTCGAAACATTCGGGATGCACCATGAAGATGCTCGTCGCGTTGACCGCCATAGGCGAATCCACCCAGATGGGTATCTTAGGTATGCGTCCCATATCGACGAGCATGTGGAAGTAATAGATTAGTTCCTGGGTCCGCTCTATGGCGAACGCCGGGATGATTATCTTGCCGCCGCGCTTGACGGTATCGTTGACGACTTGGGCGAGGCGCTCCATCGCGTCCACCGTGGACTCGTGGCGCCTGTCTCCGTAGGTACTCTCGACTAACAGGTAATCCACCGGATCCATGAGTTCCGGGTCACGGATGATGGGCTTGTCGGGCCGCCCGAGGTCACCTGAAAAGCCTATCCTCACCGATCGGCCATCGGCGTCGGTGGCCGTCACGTGGGCGGTAGCGGAGCCCAGAATGTGGCCCGCGTCGCGGAATTTGAGCCTTACACCCTGGCTGACCTGTATTGGCCGTTCATACGATACGGTGACGAACTGGCTCGTGGCTTCCACGGCGTCCTGCTCGTCGTACATCGGCTTCCAGTCGAACGCGCCGCCTTTCTTGGCGGCCTGCTTGCCCAGGTACTCGGCGTCCCTGGCCTGGATGCGGGCCGAGTCCATCATGATGAGGTTGGCCAGGTCCCGTGTTGCGGGCGTGGAATAGACGTTGCCCTTGAATCCGCGCTTGACAAGGAGCGGCAAGAGGCCGCAATGGTCAAAGTGCGCGTGAGTCAGGATGACCGCCTCGATAGACTCGGGATCGCGCACCAGCGCGCGGTTCTTCCTGTCGCATTCGTCGCGCTTGCCCTGAAAGGCGCCGCAATCGACGAGGTACCTGGTACCATCGATGTCGAGGACATGCTTGGAGCCCGTCACTTCACGTGCGGCTCCCTCTGAATAGAAGGTTATTGCCATGAGGACAGGATAGGCCGATTCCTGTCTCCCGGCAAGCTATTACATGAAAAACACCGCGGAACCCGCTACCGCGAGCACCGCCCCGCCTATCTCCAGCGGCCTCACCTTCTGCTTGAAAATAAAAATGGAGGGAATAATGATCATGACGGGAGACAGTCCTATGAGCGTACTCACTATGCCCGCATGGGTACGCTGGGTAGCGTAGAGCGACAGGGCTACGCCCAGAAACGGTCCGAAGATAGCGCCAAAGAAGGTAGGCTTGAGTCCTTCTATGTCCTTGAACGCCGCTTTCAGGTTCCGACCCTTCTCAAAAATGAGGGATGCGATGCCGAAGCCTATGATCGCCACAATGACGCGTATCTGGGTGCCTGAAATGGGGTCATAGCTGCCTATGCCCTTTTTGGTGAATATCATGCCTACCGACTGCCCTATGGATGACAGAAAGGCGAACAGATACCCGCGTTTGTCTTCCCGGCTCATCGTGCCCGCGCTCCTTGCGTCGCGCCGCCCGAGCACCGCGGCGGTGATGCCGATGACGACCAGCGTCATGCCTAGGAGCCCCCTAGGGCCTATGTCCTCCCCCAGGAACAGAAAACCGAGGGCGGCCGTGACTGGCGGAGAAAGCGCCAGGAACAGCAGGGTTATCCGCGAGCCTATAGTCTTGTAGGCGGTAAATAGGAATATATCTGAAATGACGAAACCTATGAGGCCGGAAAGCGACAGGAATATCCAAGCCTCGCGGGGGGCATCCAGGGGCAAGGGCATCCCCCTGAAAATAGCTCCGAATACCGCGAGGAAGCCGAACGCGAAGACGACCTTGTAGAAATTGACGGCGAGCACGCCGATACGTTTTGTGGCCTTTTCGAAGAAGATGGCAGATGCGGTCCAACAGATGGCCGTGCCGAAGGCCGCGATTTCACCGATTCTTTGCATGGTGGCACGACTATATACGTACCGACAGCTCATGGGAAGCACCTGGCCGTATTTGACAATTCGTTAACGGGGACCTATGTTTTCAATAGAAACGGAACACAACAGAGCGCTACAAGAAGGGGGAGCATATGGCGGTCATTTGCGTGGCACGTGAGTTTGCGGCTCTTGGCGACGAGACGGTTCATGAACTAGCCAAGATGTCGGGGTATAAACCCATAGACAAGGAATACATCGAGACCAAAATGACCGAACGAGGCATTTCGCCCGAGGTTCGCGCTAAGTACGACGAGAAAAAACCGGGTTTCTGGGCCTCGCTCTCTCAGGACCGGGACGACTACCTGCATTTCCTCAAGGCAGTGCTCTTCGAGGAGGCGGCCAACGGCGACTGCATAATCTCGGGCCGGGGCGGGTTCGCGATATTCGCCGGCGTTCCGGGCGTGCTGTGCATAAAGCTCGTGGCGCCTCGCGACAAGCGGTTGGAGCGCGTCCGTACCAGATTCCAGTGCGACGACAAGCGCGCCGAGCAATTGCTCAGGCAAAACGACCATGACAGGCGCGGCTTCCATGATTACTTCTTTGGCGTCAACTGGGACGACCCGGTGTACTACGACCTGACCATCAATACCGGCCGGGAGCATCCCGCCACCGTGGCGCGCATCATAGACCAGCTCCGGACGCTCGTCATAACGCCGGAAAAAGAAAAAGCCTGTATGACCCGGATGGCGGAACTCAAACTCGGGCAGGCTATCATCACTGAGATCGTATATACGCGCAGGGTGCCGGTGCACTTCGTCGAGGCCGACGTAAAAGGCGCCAAGGTGACACTGCACGGCGTAGCCAATACGCAGAGCGCCATTGACGCGGCGGCAGCGGCGGCGAAGGCTGTCCCCGGCATCGACCTCGTCGAGAATGCCATCCAGATAGTCCAAGAATTCGCCGTCATGCCATAGCGAACACAAGAAAACGATGAAAGAAGACAAAAACAGACTAGGACAACGAAGAGGATAAGAGTGAGCGCAAGAGAAACGGAAGCAAGTACAAGGGATAGAAATTGAATTCTAGCCCTTCTATTCTTTTCTTTCCTGCCTCTTTTACTCTTATCCTCTTTGTTCAAATTTCCATTATGATTATCCTCTCTACGCCCGCCCATCTTCTCTGTGTCTCTGTGGTTGATATTCGTCTAAAAGCCTTTTATACAATGGCGGGGTTGGGGTAGTATCGGGGCATGACGTACATTACAGGGTTTCATGCGATGGAGGAGCTGGTGCGCTCGGGCAAGGCCAAGGGCGCCACGCTGCTGGTCTCCACCGCGGGCCCCCGCATCAAGAAGATCATCGAACTGGCCGAGAAATCCGGCCTCCACCCCAAGACTATATCCGCCCGCGAACTGGACTCGGCCGCCCCCGAAAACCGGGGCGCCGCCATACTCGTGGACGAAGCGCCTGGCGGCGTGGAACTGGATCTGGAATCGTGGCTGGCGCGCGGCGTTGCCGAGCGGGCCCTGGTCGTCATCCTGGACCACATCGAGGACCCGCACAACCTTGGCGCAATCCTGCGCTCCGCCGACGTATTCGCCGCTGACCTCGTCATAATGCCTGAGCGGCGCGCCGCCAGGGAGACTGATACCGTAGCGCGCGCATCGGCCGGCGCGGTGGCCTACGTGCCTGTCGCGACCGTGCCAAACCTTGCTCGCGCCGTGGAGCAGCTCAAGGAAGCCGGATTCTGGACCTACGCGGCCGACATGGGCGGCCAGAATCTGCCCGAGGCCGATCTGGCGGGCCGCGTCGCCATCGTGCTCGGCGCGGAAGGATCGGGGGTATCGCGACTCCTCAAGGAGCGCTGCGACGGAGCCTTGTCCATACCACAGTTTGGCCATGTGGACTCGCTCAACGTCTCGGTAGCGGCCGGCGTGATGCTCTACGAGCTCCGCAGGAAACTCGGTCAACCCGCGAAAAAATAGCGCTTCAGCACCAACAAGGCCTTCAGGCAACCCCGCTCGGCTGTTGAATCTGGCTCTTCGTTTCGTCGAGACGCGAGACTCAATCCTATCGCTGTTCCTAGCTTCTATATACTAATATAAGAATTCTCTCTATACTCTAATGATAATTAAATATTTAAAATCCTACCAAGCAATTTTTTTTCCTTCGCACGAGTCAAATCAACGGAGCGGCCCTGAACGATTTACGTACAAGGAGTACACGGTGACAGGCCAAAAGCAGAAAACCCTTCTCTTGGTTGAAGACGAGACGCTCATTGCCATGAGCCAAAAGATGTTCCTAGAAAAGTACGGGTATAAAGTATTGACTATTAATACCGGCGAGAAAGCCGTTGAAATCCTCAGAAAGGATTCAGAGATAGAACTCGCGCTGTTGCCGGACAGCAAAAAAACACCCTTGGAAAAAATCGGCTATACCGTAATACTGGCCAACAACGTAGAAAATGCCGTCGAGCTATTCAAGAGCACCGATACCATCGATCTGGTCCTCATGGACATAGACCTTGGCACGGGCATGGACGGAACCCAGGCAGCCGAACTCATCCTCAGACAACGCAATATTCCCATCCTGTTCCTGTCCAGCCACACCGAACCCTCGATGGTTGAAAAAACTGAAAAGATCTCGTCCTATGGATACGTGGTCAAGGATTCTAGCATCACGGTCCTCGATGCCTCGATAAAAATGGCGTTCAAGCTTTTTGACGCATATAACACCCTCAAACTTGAACTGGTAGAGCGCAAGGACGTGGAACGAGGCCTCGAAACAACCCGAAAAGAGCTCGTAGTCATCAAACAGGCGGCGGATGCTACCAGCGAGTTCGCGCAGAGCCTCATCAACACGGTGCGAGAGTCACTCCTATCCTTGGACCAAGACCTTCGAGTCGTAACCGTCAGCAGATCCTTTTATGAAATGTTCAAAGTCAAGCCTGAAGAGACAGTCGGGCAGTTGATCTATGACCTGGGCAACAAGCAGTGGGACATTCCAAAACTGCGCGAACTGCTGGAAGAAATTCTGCCGCAACAAGTTTCGTTCGACGATTACGAGGTCGAGCACAATTTTGCCACCATAGGCCATCGCACCATGCTGCTCAACGCCAGGCAGATACTGCAGGCGCCAGGAAAGCCACGGATAATACTCCTGGCCATTGAAGATATCACGGTACGCAGGGAGGCAGAGAAGAAAATAGCGGCGCTCCTCGCCGAGAAAAACCTGATTCTCAAGGAAGTTCACCACCGCATCAAGAACAGCATGAACACCATCAAGAGCCTGCTCATGCTTCAGGCTTCGTGCCTTAAAGATCCTGAAGCCATCAGGGCTCTCAAGGATACCGAGAGCCGCGTATACAGCATGATGTTGCTGTATGACAAGTTGTACCGTTCAGTCGATTACATCGACATTCCGGTCAAGTCCTATTTGTTTTCACTCGTGGACGAGATCATAGGAAATTTCCCCAACAGCGACACAATTACGGTCGAGAAACATTTCGATGATTTCTTTATCAACGCCAGAACAATGCAATCGATAGGGATCATCATAAACGAACTTCTGACTAATATCATGAAGTATGCCTTCATCGACAGAAGCGAAGGCCTGATCAGTGTCTCGGCATCCCTGATTGGCGCCAAAGCCATCATTACAGTAAAGGATAACGGCACTGGTGTCCCCGACGATATCAGCTTCGAGAAAACTTCGGGATTCGGCCTCATGCTAGTGCGGACTCTGACCGAACAGATTGGCGGGACCATCAGGATGGAACGGAACCAGGGGACGACGGTGATATTGGAACTCAAAATCTAGCCAAGCTAATCAGTGGACCCAGGAGGAGTTCGCCCCTTCTCCTCCTCCCAGTCCAAATTTTCCACCTCATCTTCTCTGTGGCTCTGTGTTCAAATTCCCTATCTTCTATACGCTCCATATCTCAGAGTAGTCATGTTCCCTCTCGCACCACTTGCAGACGAAGGTGTTGGTGCCGCGCTTGCGCACGAACGAGGCTTCAACGTGTTCCTGGTGAGCGGGGTGCGAGACGCAGTTTTCGTTGCGACAGGCTATGTCGTCGAACTTGTAGATACGAGGCGGCATGCCCAGGCGGTATTTCTTTACCACCTCATGGTCCTGCACAAGGTTGAGCGTGCAGCCAGGAGATACGGCGCCGAGCCGCTTCAGTTCCTTTTCTCCAAAACTCAGCAAATCCGGTACAGAAATAATGCCCTTGAAGGCGCCGGACTTGGTGTGGTAGACGCCATGTGATGAACGCAGGTTCAGTCTGAGCACGCGGCGTATCTTGTCTATGCGGTTCCAGATTTCCTCGACAGGCGCGCCAGAGGCGATATGGTCTATGACAAGGCCCGAGTCCACGGGCTTGATACCCACCTTATATTCCGGCTTGGCTCGAACCGAGATAGGCGCTTCAATGATGAAGTCTTCGTCTGGCGAGGCCGGCGCAAGTCCCTCGCCATCAAAGTCATCGCCAAGAACGCCTGAGACCATGGCCATCTCCACCGCGCGGGTGTAGTAACCGTTGGCCGACTGCGCGTCCCATGCGTTCAGCGGCGTGTCGTCCAGGAACGTGGGGATGAC
>CAZNCK010000030.1:0-9302 GCA_964571545.1 uncultured Treponemataceae bacterium
ATGCGGCTCAGGTGTATCTGTCGCCCGCCGCTGGCAAGGCCATCTCCAAGGCCGAATCCGAGGCCGCCGCGCTCAAGGACGACTATGTGGCTGGCGAGCATATTCTCCTGGCCATGTTAGACGACGACGGATTCGTAGGGCCGCTCCTCAAGGAATCCGGCGTCACAAAGACCGGCATCCTGGAGGCCCTCAAGTCTGTTCGCGGCAACCGGAGCGTCAAGGACCAGGCCGCCGAGGAAAAATACCGCGTGCTGGAGAAGTACTGCCGCGACCTGACAGCCCTGGCCAAGCGCGAGAAGCTGGATCCGGTCATCGGTCGCGATGAGGAGATACGGCGCGTCATGCAGGTGCTGTCGCGCCGCACCAAGAACAACCCCGTGCTGATAGGCGAGCCCGGCGTCGGCAAGACCGCCATAGTCGAAGGCCTCGCGCGCCGCATAGTCTCCGGCGACGTGCCTGATTCGCTGAAGCGCAAGAAGCTCCTCGCCCTCGACCTGGGAGCCCTGATAGCCGGCGCCAAGTTCCGCGGCGAGTTCGAGGAACGGCTCAAGGCAGTCATCGAAGAAGTGCAGAAATCCGATGGCGAGGTCATCCTGTTCATAGACGAACTGCATACCCTGGTAGGCGCCGGCGCCGCGGAGGGGTCAATGGACGCCTCTAATCTCCTCAAACCAGCCTTGGCGCGAGGCGAACTTAAATGCATAGGCGCTACGACGCTGGACGAGTACCGCAAGCACATAGAGAAGGACGCCGCCCTGGAGCGCCGGTTTCAGCCCGTGTTATGCCCCGAACCATCGGTGGAGGACACAATAGCCATACTGAGGGGCCTCAAAGAACGCTACGAGGTGCACCACGGCGTGCGCATCATGGATGAAGCGCTCATCGCGGCGGCGACGCTGTCCTCCCGCTACATAACGAGCCGCTTCCTGCCTGACAAGGCCATAGACCTCGTGGACGAGGCCGCCAGCCGCATCAAGATGGAGATAGAAAGTCAACCAACCGACCTGGATCAGATAGAACGTCGCATACTCCAGTTAACCATAGAGAAGCAGGCCCTGACTCGCGAGACGGACCCCGCCAGCCTAGAACGGCTAACCAAACTAGACATGGAACTTGTCGAATTGACAGGCAGGCGCGACGCCATGCGCCTGCAGTGGCAGAATGAGAAGGCCCGCATCGACGTGGTACGCAAGCTCAAGGAAGAAATAGAGCAGCTCAAGATGGAAGAGCAGCGCTATGAGCGCGAAGGCAACCTGGCAAAGGCCGCCGAGATCAAGTACAGCAAGCTTCTGGACGCCCAGAAGCGCCTCGACGATTCCGCCGCGGATGCGCGCGGTAAGTCTCCCGGCGGGCGACTCCTCCGCGAGGAGGTCTCCGAGGAGGACATAGCCCGTGTCGTGTCCACCTGGACAGGCATACCGGTTACCAAGATGCTGTCCAGCGAGGTCCAGAAATACCTGGATCTCGAGCAGACGCTGGAGAAGCGGGTAGTAGGCCAGAACCAGGCCATCGTCGCCGTTTCCGACGCGATACGACGTAACCGCGCAGGGCTCTCCGACCCCAACAAGCCGCTGGGCAGTTTTCTCTTCGTCGGCCCTACCGGCGTAGGCAAGACGGAGCTGGCCAAGACTCTCGCCGAGTTTCTGTTCAGCGACGAGAAATCGCTGACTCGCATAGATATGAGCGAATACATGGAAAAGCATACGGTGAGCCGGCTCATAGGCGCGCCTCCTGGCTACGTCGGCTACGACGAAGGCGGCCAGCTGACTGAAGCCGTCAGGCGTAGGCCCTACTCTGTAGTGCTGTTCGACGAGGTTGAAAAAGCCCACCCTGATGTGTTCAATGTGCTCCTGCAGCTCTTGGATGACGGACGCCTGACCGACGGGCAGGGGCGTACGGTAGACTTCAAGAATGCCATCGTCATAATGACCAGCAACCTTGGTTCCGAATTGATTCTTGAAGCCAAAGATATGAACGAACTGCGTTTCAGAATTTCAGAGTTGCTCAAGACGGCCTTTAAGCCTGAATTCCTTAACCGTATCGACGAAACGGTGGTCTTCGAACGGCTCAAGCCTGAAGACATGACCGGCATAGTCGATATCCAGTTGGCCCTGCTGGCCAAGCGTCTAGCGGACCGCTCGATGGCTATTGAGATGACAGCCAAGGCCAAGGCCCTCGTCGCCAGTCAGGGGTATGATCCTCGTTACGGAGCGCGACCCCTGAAACGCGTCATGCAAGGCGATATACAGAACCCTCTATCAAAGATGGTGCTCAAGGGTGAAATACTGGAAGGCGATACGATTATAGTGGACGCCCTGGTCGCTGCCGGTAGCCCTGAGGGCGTCTTTTCATTCTCGGTACGGCGTCATGCCTGATTCGTCGCTTCGGGGGCTCTGCGATACTCATGCGCACCTGAGCCATGTCGTCGAGCGTAAGGGAGCGGCTTTCCTGACTGAGGTCCTTGCCGCCTACGAAGGCGGCGAGGACCTCATATTGGACCCGGGCGTCGATTTCGACGATTTTCCTGCCAGGAAGGCCGCGTTCGGAAATTTTCGATTCGTCAGGCTTGCCGCCGGTATCTGGCCCGATGCGAGCGTCATGGAAAAATCACCCGAGTTCGTCTCCGTGCTTGAAGGTTTCATCAAGGATTCGTCCTGCGCTGCGGTTGGGGAGTGCGGCCTTGATTACCATTGGATGCACGGCACCAGGGAACAGCAGGCGGTATTATTCCGGGCGCAGGCTGAACTGGCTGTCAGATACTCAAAACCCCTGATCGTGCATTCTCGTGAGGCCCACGAGGATACCCTGTCGATAGTGGCTGATTATGCGGGCAAGGTACCGGTAATAATCCACTGCTTCGGTTACGACGAGGCTGCCGCTCTTGAATACATCCGGCTCGGTTGCCGGATATCATTTGCCGGGAATTTGACATACAAGAAATCGCTTAACCTGCGTGCCGCGTGCCGCGTTGTTCCCGAGGACTTGCTGTTTCTAGAGACTGACGCCCCGTACATGTGCCCTGATCCCTTGCGCGGCAAGGACTCCTCGCCGCTCGACATCAAGAGAACCTACGCGCTTGTCGCGGAGTTGCGGAGCACCACGCTTGAAAGCCTGGCGGATTTGGTACAAAAAAACGCCCAGACTGTTTTTGGAACAGCCCGGGCGTTCTGATTATCTACAGGACGATTCAAAGCTTAAGTTCTAGCGCTACACGTTTTGTATGTTTGGTCTTGAAGTCGTCTTTTGTACCCGATGCGCCTATCACCTGTAGTATACCATCCTTTAGGTAGGAAGGCGTTGGAAGGGATAGCTCAAGCGTAGTCACGCCATCAGTTTCCGAGACGAACGCTTCGGCCCCTGGAGCCGGAGCGGGGGCATGGGTATACCCCTTACCCTGTTGAAAGGAGATTGAAGGCTTTCCGTCCGCTACATACCCAAGTGTCATGAACGAACCATTCATCTTGAGCGTTCCCAAGCCAAGCGCAATCCAACCGGTGGTCGGCCCCTTAATGGCCGCATACAGCGTAGTCTTGTCTTCTGACAGCCTGGCTGCAATGGTGAACTCGTTTTTGACTTCTACAGTCTTGTATTCTCCTTCGGAAATAGTACCGTCTAGAATAACCTTACCGGAGGTCTGGGCCCAGGCGACGGTTGCTGAAATAGCCAACAAAGCAAGTGCTAGCCTGTATTTCATAGTGCCTCCTCGAATAGATTATTAATATAGTAACGAATCTAATGAACGGAAAGAAAAAAAAGGCTCCCCAGAAGGGGAGCCCGTAGTTGCGTTGTGGATTACCAGCCGTCGGCCATATCGTCCGGGTCCCGGCTGTCTTCGGCGAACAGATCGGTCACGGCCCTGAGGTCGTCGAAGTAAACGTAGTAGGTGCCAAAAGCCTCCATGGGATCACATTCGATCTTGAAGCCTACGATTTTAAGGCCCATGAGGTTGTTGTAGTGATAATTGCGCTGAATGATGCCGGTAACTCCGTCGGGATTCTGCGGAGGTATCGCCACGGAAAGCTTTTTCCAACCCTGGAAGTTGAGCTTGCCCATGGTAAGTTCGAACTGATTGTTGAAGAAGTCAGATACGATGACCTTGATGCTATGGTTGTAGTTTCTGCCTACCACCCATACGGAAATCGTCTTCGTGATGCCTTCAATCGGAATCGGTTTCTGCGCGAGCACGTACACGGTGTTGAATCCGCGTTTGAAGAAATCCACCCTGGCGCCGTAGGTCTGGATATCGGCAACTTTAGGATCAATGCCGAGATAGCGCTCTTCGGGCTTGGGCTCGTCGGCCTTGGCCGCCGGTCCGCCGGAGAATAGCCTGCCGCTGGCTACGCCTTCATCGGCCGAGATGAACACGTTCCAGAAACCGGCGGATTCGAATTTATCGACCGTAACGATCTGGAGTTTCTGCTGGGCTGTATCGACACCGATCGCATTGGGATCGGGACTTCCTACGCTCTCCTGCGCGGACGCGAAAACGAGAGCGGAGAATGCCACAAGGACGGCGATTGTCTTTTTCATGGTCTCCCTTTATTTGGTTGGTTCTGAACTGCCCCAGGTATCCTCTATGACCTTGGGATCCATCAGGCTGTCGCCGTCGAACAAGGCTTCAAAGGTATCCGTCAGCACTTTAAGCTGGTCAAAGTAGAAATAGACCGCTTTTTCCGCAGGAGGAGCGTCCGCCTTGGCGTGCGCGGCGACGATTTCAGTCGGCCGGGTCCAGATCCTGAATTTCACGAGCGTGAGATTCTCTCGTTTTGGCAGGTATTTTTTGGACTGGGGAATGTTTGTGGGGATGTTGACCCGGAAATTTTTCCAGCCTACATGCCCCAGGTCACCCATGGGCAGGGAGTGCACGATGCCTTTGTAGTCGCGAATATACGCTTCTACATAATAATCGTAGTTGCCCGACCAGATCCAGACATCAAGCATCTTGACTCGGCCAGGAAGGTCCAACTCGATCGGTTCGTAGGTGGCGTCGTCGCCGGAACCGGCCTTCTTGCCGGGAACGAGGTCTACCCAGTTGTACTCCTTGCGATCGAACAGCATCGCTACACCAAGGCTCCGGAGATCCTTGCCGCCGCCGGAAGTACCGAACAGCGCTACTGGCCAAGATTTCGCGTAGGCGATCTTGGGGTAGTCCTTGGTAGCGAATTTACTGCCGACGAGGAACCACGGCTGGGCGTCAGGTTCGTCGAAACTCTGTACGACGAACGATTCAAGGTTAACGGTTTCATCGTCAGCGAAAGCCCCCGTCGCCGTGAGCATGAAAACGATGACGAAGGACAGGCAGATCGCCTTTACGACGCGCTGTTTCATCAGGACTACTCCTTAATATCACCAACTAAAAGAATCACTATCCGCGGCTGGAATTATATTTTTAAGCCCTGCCTTTGTCAAACAAAATAGAGCCCAGCTTCCTTATATAAGCTTATCGGCGGAACTTTATCTACGATTACCGTTCGTTTGGTCATTTAAAACTATTTTCCAGAGGCCTTTATCGATACGGGCATCACCCGCCGAGAGGTTTTGCCTCAATGCGGCCACCGTTTCTTCTATATCCCAGGCCACAAAAGAGTCTGCCCGCGAGCTTTTCTGTTGAGAAGGTAAAGAGTATTCCACCGCAAGGTAGGCGTATTGATCGAACGCTTGACGAGCCCAGCGTTCCGCGTCGCGGGGAGCCGCCGCGATGTAGCCAACCCGTATATCGAGCGATTTAAGCCTGTCGGCCACGATCTGTGAAAACCCTTGGGCAGACCGTTCAATGGTAGGTACGCCAGCACCGCCTGCCGCCCGGTAGGCTTCAAGGAAAGCTTCTGAACGGGCATCAAGCTCCGCGGTTCCGGCAAAGACGGCCGCTACGCTGGGCGGAGGGCTATCGGCCGGTAATTCTGCCTTGAGCCTGGCGGCTTCGGCTGCTGCCAGGCTACCCGCGCGCGCGGCCGCGTCGATTGATGAATAAACCGCCGCGTACAGCCGGGGATTGGGCTTGGGGCGAGCGTTTCCTAGGTACATAACCCGTGTTTCGTCATTGCGAGAAAGGATGGGATCAATTTCAGAGGCAAGAAGAGGGGTAAGGAAGACAATTTTTGGTGCTTTTGTATCTATGGTAGCGTAGAGTGACGCTGACGCCTCGGTAGCGGGGAGCAGCAAAATCTCCTGGGCTACCGTGGAGAATATCTTTATGGAATCGGGCGCAAGGTACGCGAGTACTGGGTCGATAACGGCAAGACTAGCCGCGGGGCCTTGGCAGGCCGATATGAGGACGCATAAGCTGAGCACGTTAGCGACAGCAATTCGAGCCGCCAGGCGGCGATCGGTACGATCCACCGCCCGATAGTATCCCAGCTCAGGTTCAGGGGCAAGGGCGCCAGCCCTTGACGACTGCCGGGATGGATCATAGACTCGCTTTGTACTATATGAAGGAGCATACCGATGACAAGCTACAAAGAACTGGGACTCAGCAATACGGTGGAGATGTTTAAGAAAGCGGTGGCTGGCGGCTACGCTATTCCTGCGTATAACTTCAACAACATGGAGCAGATGCAGGCTATAATCCAGGCCTGCGTCGAGACGAGAAGCCCGGTCATCATGCAGGTGAGTTCCGGCGCCCGCAAGTACGCCAATTCCAACTTGCTACGCAACATGGCCCGTGGCGCCGTCGAGTATGCCGCCGAACTCGGCTACAAGATACCGATAGTGTTGCACCTCGACCACGGCGACACGCTTGAACTCTGCATCGACTGCATAGAGAACGGCTTCTCCAGCGTAATGATAGACGGTTCCCACCTGCCGTACGAAGAAAACGTCGCTCTGACGAAGAAAGTCTGCGAGTACGCCCATTCCCGTAAGGATTACGTATCCGTAGAGGGCGAACTGGGCGTGCTGGCCGGCGTGGAAGACGATGTTTCGGCCGAGCACTCGAACTACACCCAGCCCGAAGAGGTCGAGGACTTCGTGAAGAAGACCGGCGTGGACTCGCTGGCGATCTCGATCGGTACCTCGCACGGCGCGGCCAAGTTCAAGCCCGAGCAGTGCACGCGCGACGCCAACGGCATCCTCCTGCCGCCCCCCCTCCGCTTCGACATCCTCAAGGAAATCGAGCGCCGCATTCCCGGTTTCCCTATCGTGCTCCACGGGTCTTCCAGCGTTCCTCCCGAATACATCGCCATGATCGAAAAATTCGGTGGCAAGCTCAAGGATTCCGTAGGCATCCCCGAGGAGCAGCTCCGCACGGCCTCCAAGAGCGCCGTCTGCAAGATCAACATCGACTCCGATGGCCGCCTCGCCATGACCGCCGTCATCCGCAGGGTGTTTGCCGAGAAGCCGGAGGAGTTCGATCCACGCAAGTACCTCGGGCCGGCCCGCGACGAGCTCAAGAAGCTCTACATGCACAAGAACAAGGAAGTCCTGGGCTCGGCTGGCCAGGCTTAATCAAGGCCAGGAGCGATCGATGATTAACAAACGATACCTAGCGATCGCTCTTGGAGCGGTTCTTGCGGTTACCCCGGCGTTTTCAGATGAGCTAGCTCTTGGATTTGCCGGACTCCGCTTTTTCAACGGGTATATACCCAGCGGGCTGGACCTTACCTTGATCTACACCGGACTGGAACTGTCCGATGCGGCCGATACAAAACTCTTCCTCAAGGCTGGCGGCGGTTACGAGAACGCTTCCCTGATCCGCGACCCTGTTACCGGCGACCCCTGGACCGCGACGATAGCCGGCAACGAGTACGATATACTCAACTTCCAGTGGGAGTTAGCGTTTATCCAGGGGTTTTCACGGCGCGGCGACGGCGACAATCTCCTCGAAGCATTCGCGTTTTATCGTGGACGCTTCGACCGCTACCCTAACGAGGCCCTGAGCGACGCCGTATTCTCCGACATTGAGGGCTTGTTCGGCACCTCCATAATGGGCGGAGTGTCGTATGACTCTCGCGCGCAGAACCGGCATCGGTCAAAGCAAGGCGTCTATGCCGAGGCTAGCGTGGAATGGGGGCCTGGATTCCTGAACGAGAAGAGCGATTTCTGGCGCATTTCCAGCCAGATTCGCGGCTTTCAGCCGGTATTCGATGTGCCGACCGAGGGCGGCAACCTGTTCAATGTCTATCTGGCGGGCTTTGCCGGCGTCGACTTCGCGGGCGGAGAGTCCGTTCCTATCTACGTGAACCAGAGTTTCGGCGGCAGGTCGCTGAGGGATTCTCTGGGCAATACTGTCCGCGGTTACGGCTGGAACAAATACGATGCGGCGTTCAAGTCAGTAGTCAACGCCGAACTCCGCTTAGTCGGGCCGGCCATCGTCATAGACAGTATCGTGCCCTACCTATTCGGCTTCGCGGATGCGGGCTACTACGCCGGTTTCGCCGACTCGGCGAATTTCAGCGATGCGTCTGGCTTCCTGGCCTCGACAGGCGGCGGCCTTGCCCTCGACCTCGTCGGATTTGCCCAGGCCGGCATCATCGCAGGACTGAGGCTTGTCGATGACCAGCTCTACGGCCCCGCCGAAAAGTTCTTCTGGGGAATCAAGTTTTTCCTGCATTTCTAGTAGTTACGCAGGCCTGGTGAAGGAAAAGACCCGCGAAGAGGATAAGAGCTAAAGCAAGAGGAAAGGAAGATGGGGCAAGGGATAGAGATTTGATTCCAGCCCTTTTTTTCCTTCTCTTTCCTGCCTCTTTTACTCTTATCCTCTTTGTTATCTTGCCGTTTTATCTGTTTTCGGAGACGCCGCGGCGGGCTAGTTCGTCGCAGCGTTCGTTCCAGGCTTCGCCGGAGTGGCCCTCCACCCAGGTCCATCGCGCGCCCAGCTGGGTAGACAGCGCGTCTAAACGCTCCCAGAGATCCTTGTTCTTGACCGGGGTCTTGCCGGCGGTGCGCCAACCGTTGCGTTTCCAGGAGGCTACCCAGCTCGTGACGCCGTTCTTGACGTACTGCGAATCGGTACGTACTTCTACGAGGCCCTGTTTCAGGTTGCCCGATTCCACCCTGACCCGTATCGCTTCAAGGCCCTCTATGGCGCCTATGAGTTCCATCCTGTTGTTTGTCGTCACCTTTTCGCCGCCGTAGCCTTCACGGATTTCCCCGTCTGCCAGCGATACCCAGGCCCAGCCTCCAGGCCCGGGATTACCCGAGCAGGCTCCGTCGCTATACACGATATACGTTGAATTCATTCGTTGAACCACTCCTCGACCAATCGGACCCAATCATGCCGTCCCTCGGGTGGGAATGGGAAGAGGCGCCACGCATCGCGCATCGTCTCGATTCGCTTTTTACTGGTATTTTTCGTATGCGCCGCA
>CAZNCK010000030.1:9312-11499 GCA_964571545.1 uncultured Treponemataceae bacterium
CGCAATATGCATTGTGCTTCATCGGCTAGCCCCCGACACGAGGACCAGGGAGAACCACGGCACCCACGTGACAAGGGCGAGCACGATGAGCTGGGCGATGAAAAACGGCAGGACATCCTTGTAGATGCGCATGACCGGTTTTCCGAAGGCATAGCTTGCCAGAAAGAGGTTCAGGCCTATGGGAGGCGTGAGGAAACCGATGGAAAGATTCATTATGAAGATGACTCCGAGATGAACGGGATGGACGCCGTAAGCCGCCGCCAACGGTATTACGAGCGGCGAAATGACTAGTACGGCCGAAAATATGTCCATGAAGCAGCCAACGACGAGCAGCGCCAGGTTGAGGAAGATCAGGAACACGAGGCGCGAAGACACTACAGAGCTTATCCAGTCCGAGAACAACTCGGGCAGGCCGGCCTCCATCGTGTAGAATGACAGCCCTCGGGCCGCCGCGATGACGAGCAGCGCGCCGCCGGCCACAGGAAGCGCCTTGCCCAGGGCTGTCGTCATGCCTTTCAAGTTTAAATCCCTGCGGATGAGCCCTTCGACGATGACGACATAGACGAGGACGACGGCTCCTATTTCAGTCAGGCCGGCAAAACCGGTCATATAGAGTACGAGGATTATCAGCGGGATGATGATCTCGGGCAAGGCTCTCCATGATGCGCCAGCCGCCTCCCGGCCGCTGAATTTTCGTCGCGTCGTTTGCACGCGGATCGAGCGTACGACGCCCATGCCGCCCATCGCCAGAACCAGCAGGCCGCCTGGAATGAGGCCCCCGAGGAACATATCGCCTATCGTGAACACGGCGTCGCCCTGAACGACGAAGGTGGCGTTGATGGCATACACGATGACCGCCATGCTCGGCGGAAAGAGCAACCCGACTGACGAGGACGCTGTTAGGTACCCGTGCGCGAAATCCTCGCCGTAGGAACCCGATTCAGTCATCACCGCGGCCAGGATGCCGCCTAGAGCCAGGATAGCGACGCCGTTGGCTCCGGTGAACGTGGTGAAGAACGAACAGACGAGCACCGCCGCGAATGCCTCGCCGCCCGGCAGCCAGCCGAACCATTCCCTGAAGACATCCACGAGTCTGCGCCCGGCGCCTGATTCCGACAGCACGAAGCCGGCCATCGTGAAGAGCGGAATGGCCGGCATGCTGTCGTTCATCAAGAGGTTGTAGGCCTCGGAAGGAATCAACTCCACGGCTGAGCCCGCTCCCAGGAATAAGAGCAGCGCAGAGCCTGAAATGACCATGTACAGCGGCAAACCCAGGAAAGCCAGCGTTATGAACAGGGCAATGAGAGGGATAGTTGTCGCTTGGGCGAACGATGCCGCCGCCGTCGCGAGGGTCGCTATGAATTCCGGATATAACGAGAAACGAGACAGGATGTTGGCTATGGCCGAGGATGACAAAAAGAGTCCTGCCGCGATACCCAGGATAGCTGCCTGCCTGCGCTTTCCGCTTGCCTGCGAGACATCGGTTATGGCCATAAAGAGGAAGCCGATAGCCATAGGCGATGCGAATACGGCCACGGAAATTCCGAACGCCTTGTCCGAGGGTTCAAAGCCTACGATAAGGAGCGACAGGGTTGCGCACAGGAGCGCGACATCGATGGCTGTCGCTATTGCGGAACGCAGGCCCGCGGCGATTCGTGTCAGCGCGGTATTTCTGGAGGGGGCTAAACCGAGAGACAGGTGCTTGCCCCGTATTCCCGCCGCAGCCGCCGCTAGGAATGTGAGCGCTAAGAGCGCGTGCTCGGTCAGCGTGCCGGCCTCCGGCAGGCCGCTCCACAGCAGGCGCGCCATGCCCAAATCCAACAAGGGAACCAGCGCGAGAACAGCCGAGGCAAGAGCCGCGCCTTGAACGGCTATCGAGTCAAGGATGGAATCAAAACGCGCGGCTGTCATGCTATTTCTCTAGCGCCGCGTATATAGCCTGAGAGAAATCCGGTGAGAACCATGAAGCTACCTGGTTGCGCACCGTCCCCGCGTACAGCGCGTCCCAGACGGCTTCCTCTCCGGCGGAATAGGAAGGAACGATGAGGCCCGTCCGTTGCATGGCAGCGATGGCCTCCGCTTCAAGCCTGTCGGCTTCGATGCCTATTTCGGCGGTGACCCTGTCGGCGATTCCCTTCAATATTGGCCTGAGGGCTTCCGGGATCTGCTCCCACGAACGCTTGTTAA
>CAZNCK010000030.1:11509-17248 GCA_964571545.1 uncultured Treponemataceae bacterium
GCCGAAGAACGGCGCCACCTTGAACGGGCTCATGTGCGTAATCACCTTCCTGTATTGCGACCACAGGGCTCCTACGAAAAGCGGGCTGGAATATATCGCGTCGAGAGCGCCTGAATTGAACTGCAGTAGCGTCGACGAAGCGTCCGACTTGACCGTCCTGGCGCCGATGGACTGGAACAATTTGACCAGCGCATCCTGGCTACGGTTGACGCCCACCCTCACCTTGCGTAGGTCATCCGGCGTGCGGATCGCCTGATTGGAGAAGAAGCGCACCCAACCGGCTTTGGTGATGGTGACGATTTCGTACCGGTCGGAAAGGCGCCGCCGGAGTATGGGCAGGGCGGCGGCGATGGCCTTGTCGAAGTCCTTATCGTCGTGTATCACCGAAGGCATCGACAGCATGAAGAAGTCCTGGTCTATGAAGCCTAGACCCGCCGTGTCCGCCACTATGCCATCGAGCGAGAACTTGAGTTTCTGGATGAGGTCGGTCTGACTGGCGCTGGAAACGCTTTTCGAGAATACCATCTTCACGTGGCCGCCCGATGCTTTTGACCATTCTGAGGCGATCTTTTTCAGGCCGATATCCCAAGGGCTGTTGATGGGAGCGGAAGACCCTATCTCCAGCGTTATTTCCTGAGCTGGTATCAATTGGGCGCCCATGCCTATGAGTAGACAGGCGGCGATGTTCATCGCTTTCATGAGTCTCATGCGATTCTCCCTGTTTCATCATCTTCGATATGTAAGGAACACTTCTAAAAGTATAATGAAATGTCGTCGAGGAGTCGCCTTGCTTTTCGACGCGCCAGCGAATCCAGGAGCGCTGTTTCAGGCCGGTTTTTCAATGATATGGCGGTTTCCAGCGCCGTTCTAAAACCGTCACGGTCTGCCGCCGCCACGCAGACGGACAGTGCGTAGGCAAGATACGGCCCTGGCGAATTAGTGCCGGTCTCCGCGCGTGCCAGGATGAAGGCCGCTGTCGCCTTTCCCCTGTCGCCTCCTAGATCGGCGGGCAGGGATCCATATACGGTAATAGCCAGTTCATGAAGGCTACCCGCGTTCCAGTCCGGCGCGATGCCTCGGGCTTGTTCGAAGAGGGTCAGGGCTCCGGATATCCTGCCGGCATTGTCGAAGTCCATGGGATCGGAGGCAAAGGCCGCCAGAATGGCCGCGGAGGTCCAATACAGTAGCGGAACGTCCTTGCGTTTCAAGTGTGCCGCTATGTTTTCTTCTTGCTGCATTCCAATGCGTTCGCCGAGGCCCATTTCAAACACTCCGGGAATTTTGGCCTCGACAAGGGGGACAAGCAGGTCGGCTGCCCTGAGGTAGAGCGCCTTGGCGCGGATCGACAGCCCCCGCTTCTGCTCCCATGCATCGTCGGGTAGTAGGAATGCCTCGCCATCCAGAAACGCGCTGGCGTACATGACATAGAGAGAAGCAAGCGCCAGGGCCTGCTCGCCGTTGGCAGGGTTGGCGAGCAGTATGGCCTCGCTAGCCTTCATCATTGTCGGGAGAGCCGCCTTGGCCAATTCGGGGTCGCCCTCGCGCATGAAAGCCTCGGTAGCGTAATCCGCTGCCCTCAGGATAGCGCAGGATGAGATCGAAACAATGCATGCCACCGCCAGCGGAAGACGTTTACCCATGTAATAACTATTTGCGCGCATCAGCATGATGTCAACCTTGTGAAGTAATTTACCGGGTACATGGTATCCGATAAGAAAACCGTTGAAAAACATTTTCCGCCAGTATAGGATTCAATAATGTTCAAAGAATTCAGGACGCTGTTTCCATATCTCAAGCACTATCGCTTGCGCTATGTTCTAGGCCTGCTATGCCTCATCCTGGTCGATGCCGCACAGCTTTTATTGCCTCAATACCTGCGCGGGGCCGTCGACTCCATCGCTACCGGCGGGCAACGTTCCGCCGTGGTCGCCATAGGACTGGCAATGGTCGCGACGGCGGCGGCCATTGCCGGAGGGCGCTTCATGTGGCGTTACTTCATCCACGGCGCGTCACGGCGCATAGAGACGGCGCTGCGGGACAGGCTTTTCGCGCGGCTGATGACGCTGCCGACGGCTTATTTCCATGGCAACGCGGCCGGCGACATCATGGCCAGGGCCACCAACGACATGCAGGCCATACGCATGGCCACCGGCATGGGTTTCGTGGCCTTCGTCGACGGCGCTTTCATGTCTGTCGCGATACTCGTCGTCATGTTCGCGCAGAATCCGGGAACCACATTCCTGGTGATAGCCCCGCTGCCGTTCATAACCGTGCTGATCATCATGTTCGGCACCATAGTCGGCAAGCGTTTCAAGCGCTCCCAGGAACTGTATTCGGAGATGAGCTCGGTGGCCCAGGAGACGCTGCAGGGCATACGCGTCGTGCAGTCCTTCGTTAAGGAAGAGGAGTTCGCCAGGCGCTTCGCCGAAGCCAACGACGGATACCGAAGCGCCTCGATGGTGCTGGCCAAGGTGTTCGGCTTCTTTTTTCCGCTGATCTCGTTTCTGGCTGGCCTGACCACGCTGGTGCTGATGGTCGCAGGCGGCGCCGCGGTCATAGAGAACAGGATGACCCCCGGTTCACTGGCGGCTATGCTCGCATACCTCGAGATGCTCATTTGGCCGATGCTCGGGGCAGGCTTTACGGTTAACATGCTGCAACGCGGCGCCGCCAGCCTCAAGCGCGTTAACGAGGTGCTCGATACCGAGCCCGAACCCCGCTTCGCACCCGGCGCGACCCCCACGGAGGCCGTTCCTACCGGCGACCTGCGCTTCAGAGGCCTGACTCTCGACTATCCCGATACCCAGGCGCCCGCCCTCGAGGACATAGACCTGGCCCTGCCCGCCGGAAAAACTCTGGGCATCCTCGGGAAGGTGGGCTGCGGTAAGAGCACGCTGGTCAAGACCCTGGCGCGCATCGTCGAACCGCCCCGAGATACGGTGTTTTTCGGCGGGCTCGATGTAGGTTCGTACCCCATCGAGGCTCTCCGGTCTACCATGGGTTTCGTGCCCCAAGACAGTTTCCTGTTCTCAGATTCAATACGCGCCAATGTGTTGTTCTCCGATCCCGATTTGCCCTCGGAGCGTTTCGATCGCGCCGTCGCCATAAGCGCCCTGGACAGGGATCTCAGGCTATTCTCCGACGGGTGGGACACGGTTGTCGGGGAGCGCGGACTAACTCTTTCAGGCGGCCAGAAGCAACGCGTGGCTATAGCGCGCGCCGTGGCCAGGAATCCGGAACTGCTGGTGCTCGACGATGCCCTATCGGCAGTCGATACCGAGACTGAGGAAGCCATAATCACGGCCCTCATGGCAGACCGGGCGGGCAAGACGACTATCATCATATCTAACAGAGTCTCCACGCTGCGCCGCGCCGACCTCGTGGCGGTGCTGGACTCAGGCAGGCTGACCCAGCTGGGCACCCCCGAAGAGTTGGCCGCCGCCGACGGTTTCTATGCCGAGATAGCCGCGCTGCAGGCCTTGAGCGAGACAGCCGCGCCGGTTCCGGCCGTGGAGGGTAGGTAGATGCCCGATTTTTTCGAGGCTGACGAGATAGTCAAAAGCTACGATGGCACCATAGTCAAACGCATTTTCTCGTATGTAAAACCATACAAGGCTCTGCTGATTCTCTCCGCGCTCACGCTTGCGTTGTCCACCGTCGGTGAACTCGTGTTGCCCATCCTCGTGCAACGGACCGTAGACGAGGCCCTCATCGTATCATGGGCCTCTATCGACCCCGCCGCGGTCACCGACCCGCGGCTCCGTGGACTCGATATCGCCGATACAGCGACCCGGGTCGCCGGCAGACTCTTCATCCGGGAAAGCAAGATCACCTCGCTGGCGCTTCGCGACAAGACCAGCCTTGAAGCGGACGGCTTGCTCGATGTGGGACCGTATTATCTGGCATCTACCGGAGAAGGCCTTGCGCTGCCTGAAACCGTCACACGTGCCCTGGACACTGAAAACGGCCCCCATCTCGCGGACGGTTGGTTTGTAGCTCCGAGAGCCTACATGGATTCTCTCGCGCCAGCGGACGCTAAAGCCCTGAGGGTAGCCGATAGGCTCGTCGTGTCCGCCTACGGTTGGTTGCTCCTCGTGGTCCTCGTGGTCGTACTCGCGGCAACCTTCTTTCAGGCCTGGTCCACGAGTCTCATCGGCCAAAACGTCATGAAAGATCTCCGCATGGACCTGTTCCGGCGGACGAGCGGCCAGTCCCAGGCCTTTCTGTCAAAGCAGCCTGTAGGAAGGCTCGTGACGAGACTCACCGGAGACGTGGAGACTATCAACGAGTTTTTCACCAGCGTTATCGTGGCGTTCATAAAAGACGCCTCCGTCATGGCCGGCGCTCTGGTCGTATTGTTTGTCATGAGCCCGAGGCTGGGATTCATAGCCCTCGCGACATTGCCGCCGGTGCTCATAGCCACGGGCATATCACGGCGCAAGGCCCGCGACGCGTTCAGGCGCCAGCGCACCTGGCTTTCCAGGGTCAACGCCTTCATCGCCGAGCATATCGCGGGCATCGCCGTCGTAAAGCTCTTCGGCCGTGAACGGGCCTCATCAGCGGCCTTCGACCAGAAGGACGCCGAGCTGATGAAGGCCAACCTCGGAGAAATGTTCGTCTACGCGATCTTTCGGCCACTGATTGAATTCTTTTCCTCGGTATCTACCGCCATCATCCTCTGGTTCGGCGCGGGTTTCCATGACAAGGGGCTCATCACGCTGGGCGCGCTCATCGCGTTCGTAAACTTGATACGCATGTTCTATTCGCCGCTGCAGGATATTTCAGAGAAGTTCACGATACTCCAGAGCGCCATGGCGGGCGGCGAGCGCGTGTTCAAGCTGCTGGACGCCGACGAACGGATACCGGACGAGCCTCGTACGGCGCTACCTGCGCAGGTCAAGGGCCGCATCGAATTCGACCATGTCTGGTTCGCGTACAAGGGCGACGAATGGGTCATCCGCGACCTGTCGTTCGTCGTCGAACCGGGCGAGACGGTTGCCATAGTCGGGTACACCGGCGCCGGCAAGAGCACGGTCGGCGCCCTTCTCGCGCGGCTCTGGGATCCCCAGCGGGGCGAAATACGGCTTGACGGCACCCCTGTTCGAGACTTGCCGCTCGCGGAATTGCGCGCGGCCATACGGCCGGTCATGCAGGACGTGTTTTTATTTTCGGGCACCGTCGCGGGTAACATCGACCTGGGCCTTGGCCTGGAGCGATCCGCGGTGGAAGCCGCCGCGCGCGCCGTGAGGGCTCATGGTTTTATCGAGAAGCTTGACGGCGGGTACGACGCCAAGCTGGGCGAGGGCGCCGCGACCTTGTCTTCCGGCCAGCGCCAGTTGCTGTCGTTTGCCCGGGTCGTGGCGCATAATCCGTCCATCGTCGTGCTGGACGAGGCTACGAGCTCGGTGGACACCGAGACAGAGCGTCTGTTGCAGGAAGGCCTGTCCGAGCTGATGCGCGGCAGGACCACCGTTGCCATTGCCCACCGCCTGTCCACCATACGGCACGCGGACCGCATCCTCGTGCTGGCGGACGGCCGGCTCGCGGAGACTGGCGACCATGATAGCTTAATCGTCAGGGGCGGCATATACTACAATTTATATAAACTGCAATACCAAACGGAGGCTTCGACCAGACCATGATTGACAGCATACGGTTCAGCATTCTCGCTCTGGTTGGACGATCTACTGCCGCGGTCGTAGAAGATGCCGTTGAAAGCGTCGGCGCCTGCGACCTCAG
>CAZNCK010000030.1:17258-30035 GCA_964571545.1 uncultured Treponemataceae bacterium
CGGCCATAGAAGCAGTTAAGAGCGGTGACAAAGTCGACCTTGTGCTCCTCGATCCGGACGCCATGTCCATGGCCACCGCCGACGGTATCGCCTTCCTCAAGGCGGCCTGCCCTGGTTGCGAGATAGCCTTGCTACTTGGCGAACACGACATCACGATGGACGTAGAACTGATGCGGCTCGGCGCCTACGATTCGTTGCCCAATCCTCCTTCCACCGCGGACCTCGTCGTCCTGATACGCGGTCTCATGGAAAAGAACGAAATGGAGCGCGAAAACCGCGCCATGGTGGAGGCCCTCGGATACGGGCGCGCCCAGACCATAATCTCTCATAGCCCCGAGATGGAAAAAGTGCTCTCCATGGCTGCCAGGGCAGCCAAGAGCGACTCCACGGTGCTCATTTCAGGCGAGAGCGGCACCGGCAAGGAGCTCGTTGCCCGAGCCATTCATCTCGCCGGCCCTCGGAAGCACAAGGCCTTCGTACCGGTGAACATAGCCGCCCTCCAGGAAAACCTCATAGAGAGCGAGCTGTTCGGCCACGTCAAGGGAGCGTTTACCGGCGCCATGGCTGACCGTACAGGACGCTTTGCGCTCGCCGACGGAGGCACGCTGTTCATCGACGAGATAGGCGAGATACCGCCGGGCATCCAGGTCAAGCTGCTCCGCGTGTTGCAGTTCGGCTCCTACGAGCGGGTGGGCGAGAACACGCCCAGGGAATCAGACGTCAGGATCATTGCGGCTACCAATCGCGATCTCGAGGCCGAGGTGCGCGCCGGCCGCTTTCGCGCCGACCTATACTACCGCGTCAACGTGGTGCCGGTATCGTTGCCGGCGCTTCGGGACCACCGAGCCGACATACCATTTCTGGTGGAGTATTTTATAAAGAAGTACGCCACCAAGAACCGCAAACCCATCTCGAGCATTACCGGCGAGGCCATGGCCAGGATCATGCGGTATCCGTTTCCCGGCAATGTGCGTGAACTTGAGAACGTGCTAGAACGCGGCGTCGTACTGTGCCGCGGCGAATACCTGACCGAGACCGATATCTTTCTGCCCACTGAAGGCGACAAGAACGATGACGCGGCTCCGCTGATAGCGGGCGGCTACGACGAGGCCATGGGCGCCTTCGAGAAGGACTTCCTGTCCAGGGTTCTTGAGCGTAGCGGCCACAACAAGAGCGCCGCCGCTCGGGAGCTCGGCATCAACGAGCGCCGCCTGCGCTACAGGCTCAAGGTCCTCGGCATAGAATAATCACTAGCGTACCAACGGCGCCAGAGTAGCGGCTCGGCGTTTTTAGAAGCCGCCGAGGAATTCGGCGCGTAGCAGTTCTTCGTAGGACTGCTGGGCGGTGCCCGCGGTTTTGAGCGCGTTGAACACCGCCAGATCGATGTACTTGACCGCCAGCGGTCGTTCTACCGACAGCCGCGTAGCGGCATCGGCCCAGACGCTTTCGCTAGGCGAGAGACTGCCGGGCTTGCCGTACTTGGTCGACAGGCTCGTGAACACCGAGTAGTGGTCCATTTCCTTTTCATTTAGGGCGAAAATCATGACGAACAGCTTGCCTTCGTAGAACTGGAAGAAGGCGCGCCTGACATACGAGAGCCCCGATACCTCGATAAGGCTCTCGTTCGGGCGCGGCAGAAGGCTGACGTCCGGATCGCCCCGGTACGAGAAGATACCGTCCGCGGCGAGGATAGTCTTTACCTCGTCCATTTCCATGCCCAGTTCGATGTTCCTAAACGCGCGAGGGACGACGCCTGCTTCGGCCGGCGTTGGTGATCCAGTCGCCTTGAGCCCGGCGGCCGGAGCCGTAAACGGCGCGGTTTCCTGCGCCGTCGCGGAATACGTCAGAGCCAACAGCGACACATAAAGCATTACGAATCCAGCTCGTCGTCGCACGGCAGGCTCCTCTACAAGGTGATTACGTCAGAACAGGGACTATGACGACAGAAACGCGTCGTCGTATTTCCTGCGCCGGCGAGGGTAGCGCATTGTATCGATACTCCTCTGAGTATATCGGCAATTATAATAGAAGGTATGAGGCTTGCACGAGGAGCGCGGGGCGTATAGGCTTCCTCCTGAAGGTGGTTCAGTGGACACAGCATTCAAACCGATTCTGGAACCCCGTATCATCTATGATGAAGACGGTATTATCGTCGTGGCCAAGCCCGCGGGCATGCATTGCGCGCCGGCGGGAGAAGCCGGCACCCTATGCTCGTGGCTGTTCTCGCTTAGACCCGCGGTAGCGTTGGTCGGCGGCCGCGGCACGGGCGAAGGCGGACTGCTGCATAGGCTAGACGCCGCCACCTCCGGCCTCGTGGCCTTTGCCGCTGATGAACGATCGTTTGCCTCGCTCCTCGCGGCCGGTAAATCAGGCGCCTTCGTTAAGTCGTACCGCGCGCTCGGTCTGCCTTCGGTTTCAGGGCTCCTGGGATCGAAGCCTGAATCGATAGCCCCCACGGGCATTGATTCGGCCGTCTGGATTTCCTGCCTTAGGCGGGCCGATACCGGTCGTATTGCCGAGTTGCTCCCCGGCAGGTCAGTAGTCAGCAAGTTCAGACCGTATGGCCCGGGCTCTACACGGGTCGCCTGTGCCATAGCTTATGAGAACGGCCCTGGCTACGATGCCGCGGTGCCTGGCGGCAAGAGCGGCAAGGCCTGGACTCGTGACAGCTACCGTACTGAAATTCTGACAGCCCGTCCGTTTGCCGGCGGCGTTGTCCTGGAAGTGGCGCTCGCCAGGGGGTTTCGCCACCAGGTACGCGCGCACCTGGCATGGCTCGGCCTGCCGCTTGAGGGCGACCAGGTCTACGGAGACGGCCTCTCCGGTGACAACCGCGGCGCCGCGGAATTGCGCTTGCGAGCGTTTAAGGTGTCGTTTCCCTCATCCCGCGGAGCCGGTAATGTCGTCGTCGACCTTGATGAACATGAACGCAACGCTTGCTAATACCGGCACGGCCATGTAGGATTGGCAGTTATGGCACATGAATCGACCTTCGAATCGCTCGCTCTCGATCTGAGCCCCGCTGAACGGACCGACATGCTCGAGCGCCTCAGGCGGTCCTTTATCGTTTCTAGCGAACCGTTGTACCAACGCGCTCCCGCCGCGGAGCAACGCATAGATTACAAGGCAGCCTACCGCGAATTGGGCCTCTTCACGAGGATAATCATCACCCTCCGCTCGTGGTTCGGCGCCGGCACGAAGGAAGAACTCGTCAAGGATCGCATTCTTAACGCTATTATCAAGGATATCGAAACGACAAGCATGGGCCTCATAGACCCCCGTCGCAGGGTGCTCCAGGAGGCTTTCTTTCGCGAACTTACGACGCTGCGGAGCGCCGCCCGCTACTTTTATGACCTACTGGACCGCACACTAGAAAAGAACCGAGCCGCGTTTTTCGCTTTTTTGGGCTCGCTCGAATTCGAGTCGGTGCACGAGGAACTGTCCACGGAGACCGATCCCTACGCGTTCGTCACCAAGAATTCGCTCGCCAGCGACGCTGACGTCAAGCTGGCGGTCAATGCCGCGCTGGAGACGGCTATTGCTAAAATCGATGAGGACCAGCGGCGCTTCATGTACAAGGACGTCAAGAATCTGTACGTGCTTAAGAAGCTCTCCAGCTTTCTGTTCGACCGTTTTCTCGCGGCCTTCCAGATTAACGCCTCGGGGCTCAAGGAACTTTCCATGTATTCCGCCGCTGACCAGTTGGCTGAACTGGCGGCTATCCTGAGTTCCCTGGACCAGCCGCCTTCAATGCGCCTTATGGAAGCCATCATAGGCTTTGCGCTCAACGACGAGATTGGCCGGGAGGGTTTTAAGCTGGAGGAAGCCGTCAGCAAGGAACTGGCCAGCGCCGAGAAGGCGCTCGCGGCTATACGCGGCTTCAATGCGCGGGTGCCGCTGGAGGCCATCCTCAAGGTATCAAACGACGACCCCAACTGGCAGTGCGCCTCTACTGGCGGGGGCGAAGACTGGTTTACCATCTTCAAGTCGTACTGGCGGAACAGGGTGGATCACCGCTTCCAGCGTTTTTCAGCGGAGCGGCGCATCGCCCAACTTGAATCAGACATCCAGGCCATAGTGGGCAAGGAATCGCCTACTTGGTTCATGAACCTGTTCGAAGCGGGTAACGACAAGAGCCCGCCGGTGCGCTTCGCCCGTACGCTCCGTTTTCTGGAGGCCTTCTACCACCAGACCTTCCTGGGCGACATCAACCGCTACCTCAAGATCGTGTTACTGGACGGCGAATTCTACAAGCGCGACAACAGGCTGGATTTTACCGACGCGTACAACGAGATGCTGCAGATAGGCGACCAACTCAAGCGAATAGACACCCGCCTTGCGATGGAAGGCGAGCTCGGGGTCGCCTACGTGCAGGCACGCACCGAGTTGTCGTCGATGCAGATAAAGAAGCGCAAGATCGAATCGACGATCAAGGCCGCCGACATTGAGGCCGAGGCTATACTCGTGCGTTCCACCGGAGCCATAGGCAGGATGCAAGAGATACTCAAGGCCATCCTGACCAGAGAGGCCCGAGGAAAATATGATTCCCTCTCAAACCTCGCCCACATAGAAGGCAAGGCCAACAAGGAATTTCAGAAGGGTCTCGAAACGACAATGTACAAGCTTGAAAAGGCACATTACTTGCTGGAGGAGCTGATGAAGGCGGCCGTAGGGAGTCTGGAACAGCAGTGATTTCTATGGCGACAAAACCCGAAATTACCACTACCGTACTCATTCCCTTACCGGGCGCGTATGCTCCCGCGGCCGTGATGAGCCTCGCCGCCGCGGGCGACATGGGTTTTGGGGACGACGAAAATAGGGGGCGGCGCAACCAGTGGCTGCGCGAGTCGGGTTACGACCCCGACCGCTCGGCGGCCGTCGATCTTGTTCACTCGCGCATCGTCGTCGAGGCGGATTTTACGCGGGATACCGCGTCGGCCGGCGGTATCCGCAGGGAAGCCGACGGGCTGGTAACGGCCGGTCGTCGCGAGGCTAGGCGCGCAGCAACGAATAGCGGGCGCATCGATAGCCTCGTCATCACCGTTGCCGACTGTATGCCAATTTTTCTCTTCGACCAGGGCTCGGGCGCGTATGGACTTCTCCATTCGGGTTGGAAGGGCACCGGCATTCTGGCAACGGCCGTCTCGATGATGCGGCGGCTGTACGGTACGAAACCAGCGGATCTAGCCGTTGCTTTCGGGCCTAGGATAGGGACCTGTTGCTATGTGGTCGACGAGGCGCGGGCCGCCGAATACTCCAACGAGTTCGGTGTGGCGGCCGTAGTCCGGTCGGAGGGTAAGCCGCGGCTGGACCTCGTCGCGGCGAATATGGCCTTAGCCGGCACGCTGGGCCTTGGATCGGTACAGCTCCTGGCGGGTTGCACGAGTTGCGACCCTAGCTTTGGCTCGTTTCGACGGCAGGGCGCCGGCCGCTTTACCAGGATGGCCGCGGCTATCGGGTATCCGGCGGAGCCGACTTGAACCTGGCTCCATCGCGGGGCGCTTTATTCTTTGGCGCAACGCTTGCGCTCCTAGCCACGCCTGCTTCTCTCGTCGCGCAAGTAGCGCTTCAGCCCTTTTTGCCACCCTTTGGCCACATCATCGTATCTGAGCGCTCCGATTTTTCTAAATATGAAGATGGCCGCTATCTCGGCCACCTCTATCGTGAATCCAGGCTTGACCTCGCAGCTGAGACCTCCGCGGAAGGGTCGACACGGTACGACGGCGAAGCGCTCGTCCTCGAGGAGACGCTACGCGACGAACGTGCCGTGGCGAGGCGGCTGGATACGGCTATTCCCGTTTCATTCGTCATCGAGGCCGGCGGCGCCGTCCGTTTTACCAAGGACGACGGCTACCCTATCCTGCGGGGCCTGCCGGATTCTCCTCCAAAACCGGCGTTTCAGGGACAGCGCTGGACCGGCGAGGGCACCGTAGTAGTCAGGCCCCGCGCCAGCGCGCCCGCAACCCGGATCGCCGTGCTTGTAGAGTACGAATACCTTGGTCCGACTATGTATGGATCACTGCCGGCGGCGTCTATTCGTGCTCAGTATGCCATCCGTTATCGCGGCGGCGACCGCCTTGGCGACCCCGCCCTGATCGGCGCGTCCGGCGCCAGGAAAACCGATATCCTGGTAGATGCCCGCGATGGAGCCACTCTGTTTATACGCGAAACGGTCGACGAAACCTTCACCTACGTAAACGGGCCTGCCGTACGGCTCAAGGGCTTCATTCTGCACTTCCATCGCGACGGCCTTCCGGCCGAGCGAGATCGCATAGCGTCGATACTGGCGCCGGCTCAACCTCAGGGTTCGTCGGTGGACGTGATGGGACCGGCGGCCGCGGCAGGGCCGGCAGGCGACCTTGCGACCCTTCAGCCTGGAGCCGGGGGCGGCGCATCGATGACGGGGCCGGCCCTGCCGCCCGGAATTGCGGCCGCTGGGGGCTTCGAGGTGGCCGAGGGCAGGCGAGGCGTCATCCTTCTGCTGTACGACCTGCGCTTCGTGGCCGACGGCGATCGGCTCCTGCCCGACGAGCGCGGCCGTCTGGACGCCATAGCGGACGCGCTGAAGCGTATTCCGGAGCGAACATTCCTCGTGGAAGGCCATACCGCTAACCTTGGCCGGCCGATTGGCCAGGATCAGCTGTCCGAACGGCGCGCCAAGCGCATCGTCGAAGAACTGGTGGCGCGGGGCCTTCCCCCCAGCCGCTTCGTGTTCCGTGGTCTAGGCGCGAATTACCCTATAGCCCCGAACGACAGCGAGGACAACCGTGCTCGCAACCGTAGAGTCGAAATCACAATATTGGATTGAATAAAGTTCTTGATCAGCTCGGTGTACGAGGCTACAGTGATCACATGAATCGACACGATTATTTGAAGCATCTCGCACTCTCGCCGGTGGGAATAGCCTTAGGCGCCGTCGCTGTATCGCTCGGCGGATTTCTAGGAATCCGAATCGGACCCGTTGTCGGTCTTATCTCCGGCGCCGCTACTCTGGTCGGATTTTTTGTAGTTCTTTCCCTGGCGGGAATAGGGGCGACTCTGGCCTCCGCCGAACAGGCGCGTCGGACCTGGTCGGCGGCTCGTTCGCGGCTGGACTCGGCCAGGGACGCCAAGCATCGGCTGGCCAGCCTCCGCATACCCGACCCTGAAATAAAGGCTCTTCTGGAACTCGTCGCAACCCGCGGCTCTGCCTACCTTGCGGCCTGCGAGTCTGCGCGCTCCCATAATCCGCTCGCCGAAGACGCTCTGGCCGAGAGCGTTTCTATCGCCGACCTCTACCTCAAGGAACTCGACGGCGCGGCTACCGAGAAACGGTACGGCCTCGCCGACGCTGATCCTTTTGCGGATGCAAAAGCCCGGACCAAGGCCGCTCTGCTGGCTCAGGCCGCGGTCATAGAAAAGGCTACGCTGGACTTGTCTGGCGGCCTCTCTCCCGCCGATAGGATGGAAGTGAAGGAGTCGCTATGAGTACACGCCGAACATTCAAAGTCGTCGGGACGTTTCGCTGGAAAATGAGCGTCACGGTGCTCATTCTGGTGCTCGCCGCTCTGTCCGTCGGTACGGCCTCCGCCGCGCCTAATGACCTGGTTTCGGTAGAGACGACCATCGTGCTCCAGCTAGACGGCAAAGCCGAGTTCTACCATGTGGCGGAATGGAATGTGACGAGCGGCGATATGAGCGGCTTTTATTACCAGGGCGAGGCCTTTGAGCCGGTCTGGAACCTGGAACGCTGCTACGCGGATCTGCCCGGCGGCGTTCGCCAGCCCCTCGTCGTCAAGAATTTGGGCGGCGGCAGGTACGACGTGATTCTCTCGGCCGGTAAGCGTTTTTCCGGCCGCGCCTACTATGTGATAAATTACGCGGGCGATCTTGCGGCGGCCGGCCTCGTCGGTTTAACGGCCAGCCCCGAACACGGAGAACTGGTCTATTTTGACTGGGCTCCGGTGGAGCGGGACGAGCCGTTGGAATACCGCGCCCTGCGGCTCGTGCTGCCCGTGACCGTTGCCGGCGAGACCCTGACCGATGACGAACGGGCGGCCATTCCCATGCTCACCGAGACCTGGGTGAACGAGCAGAACCGCATTGATTATTACGGTTCCGTCGGCGGTGACGGCAAGCACTACCTGACGGTCCTGTTCTACCAGGATGCTCCTGGCGCCAACGCTACCCAACGCCTGGGCTTGTACTTCCCCCGTGACTATCTACCGCTGACGACGGATCTTTCGGTACGCGCAGCGGGCGCCGAGTCCGACGCATCGGACCTGCCCGGTTATGAGCTTGAGCCGCCGCGGCAATGGCGAGACGCTCCGCTGGCGGCGCTCGTCGTGTTTGCGCTCATTATAGCCGCCGCGCTCCTTTTGTACCGAAAACGTGTTCTAGCCCACGCCAAGCGCGTCGAGATCGTAGAAGGCATAGCGTGGGCTGGCGACGCGTGGACTCCGCCCAAGCTGTTCGCGGGTACCTACCAGGTTCCCGGCAAGATACCCGAAGACCTGCATCCCGTAGAGGTCGCGTTGCTCTTGGAACTGGCCCTGCCGCGCATAGCGTCGATCATGGTGGACGGTCTTGCCGTCCAGGGCCTTATAGCCGTGGAGCGCGAAGATCCGCTCAGGCTGAGGTTCCTGTCCGAGCGCAAGGCCAGCGATGAGATTGAGGAGCGCTTTCTCGCTGCCTTCGACGCCGACGGAAACGTGCTACCGGGCTTGCTGGCTGATTTTTTCGAGGAATCAATAAAGCGCCTACAGGAGAAAATCTGGGACTGTGACCTAGAAGCGACTAAGGCCTTTTATAGAAAGAAGATCCTGGAGGCTCAGAAAAAGGCCGAGGAAGTGGGTACCTGGGACGAACCGAGGCGCCTCGACTATTATCATTCCAATCATGCCTGGCTGTACTGGCGTAGCTACGGCATTGTATCGAGCCGCCCCGCGTACATGGCCGGCGTGCGCCTGCCTGAAGGCATGTCCGCGGGCTACGCCGACTTCATGCGCTCGGCGGTGTGCTATTCCGGTTGTTTCACGCCGACCACTGTCGGCACCGTCGACGCGTGCCATTCCGCCTGCCACAACGCCTGCCACGACGCCTGCCATTCAGCTTGCCACAGCGCCTGTCACTCGGCCTGCCACAGCGCCTGCCATTCGGCCTGCGTCTCGGGGAGTTCGCATTGACCGAAACCCTGGAGGCTCTGGAGTGGGTGTACGGCTTTTGGAAGAGCCTCTCGCCCTACGCCTATGCCCGAGTGGAGGACGAGGTGGTCATACTGCCGCCAAACCTCGTATTCAAGACAAATCGCACCGGCGCCCAACTACTCGACCACATCGGCTCGGGCGGGCGGCTGGAGAGCATACCCGGCTTCTCCGATGAGCGAGCCGCCGAGGTGGAATCATTTTTCCTGTCGCTCAAGGCCGCGTACGAAGGCCGGCCGGCGTTGGAACGAGTGCCTTATGGCTTCGACTTCACGCGTTTGCCCGTGCTAGGCGAAATAGCCATTACCTATCGCTGCGACAATCGCTGCCGTTTCTGCTACGCCGGTTGCGGGGATGATTCCGGACTCGCGCTGGCGCAGTCCTCCGGCGCCTCGGAACTCGACACCGCCGGCTGGAAGCGCGTCATAGACATCTTCAAGGACGAGGCAAAAATACCGTTCTTCTCGTTCACCGGCGGCGAGCCGCTTGTCCGCCGCGATGTCGAGGAACTGGCCGCCTATGCGGTCTCGCGCGGGCTCAGGGTAAACCTGGTGACGAACGGCCGGCTCGCAACCGCTGAGCGCGCCGCCAGCCTGTTCGCGGCAGGGCTCCATACCGCCCAGGTCAGCCTGGAGGCTCCCGCCGCTAACCTACACGATGAGCTGTGCGGCGCGGACGGCGCCTTTGACGAGACCGTGGCCGGTATCCGCGCGATGCTCGCCGCCGGTATCTCGGTGCAGACGAATTCTACGCTGACACGCGCCAATCGCGACGCCTTGTTGGAGCTACCGCGCTTCGTAGCGGCGCTCGGCGTCAGGCGCATGTCTATGAACCTGTTCCTGCCGACAGGGACGGGCAGGACAGCCGCTGATCTCTTCTTTCCGTACGCTGAGACAGGCGCCTTCGTCGACGAGGTCCGCAGGCGCGCCCACGAGGCCGGCGTCGACTTTTTCTGGTACTCTCCGGTTCCGATGTGTCTGTACAACCCGATCGCGCGGGGCCTAGGTAATAAGAGTTGCGCGGCCTGCGACGGGCTCTTGTCAGTATCGCCGTCGGGCGATGTGTTGCCATGCTCTTCCTGGCCGGAACCGGTCGGAAACCTGCTCTCTGACGGGTTCAACGCCGTATGGTTTTCCGATGCCGCCGCCTGGTTCAAGGAAAAACAGTTTGCGCCGGAATCGTGCAAGAACTGCTCATCATTCACCGCCTGCCAGTCGGCCTGCCCGCTCTACTGGCGCTACGCCGGATATTCCGAGATACAGAATTGCAAGGAGGCCCGACGATGGAACATCGTTTCAAGTACCTGAAACTCGGCCTGCGCTCCAGGCTTGTCGCCGCAGGCGCTCTCTATGCGGGGGCCGTGGCTTTGCAAGTGGCATTGGGTTCCGCCTTCGCAGGCCTACTCCCCATTTTTGCGGCGTGGTTTCTCCTCGCGCTCAAACCGGCCACCAACAAGCCCAAGGACAAGGGGCTGGAAGAGTGGCGAGCCGTTTCCGACGGCGAGGTGGCGCGCATCGCCGACAACTTGGCGCGGTCAAAAAAACTGCGGATTTCCATAGTCGGGCCTGCCGTTCTGAAGGTAATCCTGCTGGTCGGGACGCTTTTTGTGTCGCTTATCATATCCTTTGCCTCGCCTCGCGTTGGTTTGGCTCTCTTAGACTTGAGCCTGTTCTGCCTGCCCGGTTTGTTTTTTGGCAGCGTCAGGGCTCACGTGCCGTTCGAGTTTGACCTTAAACTGGCCCGATTCGTGGCCGCGATGAATGTACCCAGGCCAGAAGGCTTCGTGCTAACGCCATACCTGCGCTTCGACAAGGACGAACAGGGCCGCGACGTGCCCGAGGATCTCCGGCTGATGCTGGAACCCCGGCGCAAACCCGAGGATCTGGTCGGCATCCAGTTCCAGGCATCGATAAACAAAGGCGCAAACGGTAATGTGCCGTACATGTACGCCGTCGTGCTGACCAAGGGCCGGAGCGGTCCCGCATACAGCCGCTTCAAAACTATGAGCGCTCGCGGCTTCGAGGTGGAGGTGGGTGGCGACGACAGCTACGGTACCGTCGTGGTGCGGCAGGATACGGGCTCAGGCGGCTATCACACCACAGACAACGATTGCGAGCGCTTGATGGGCCTGATGCTCAAGGCTCTGCGGAACGTCGAGACGGTTGCGTGAGCGACCCTGTAGAACCGCACAAGAGGCGGCCCCGTTATAAAGGCACGCATCCGCGCGCCTTCTCTGAAAAGTACAAGGAGTTGAGCCCCGAGCGCTATGCCGAGGACATTGAAAAGGTGATGGCCCGTGGCGCCACTCCCGCCGGCAGCCACCGCAGCATCTGCGTCCGTGAGGTGCTTGAGACGCTGGCGCCGAAATCCGGCGAACTGGCCATTGACGCCACCCTCGGGCACGGCGGCCATTCGCTAGAATTGCTCAAGGCCATCAGGCCCGGCGGTACGCTCTATGGCCTCGACAGAGACCCGCTTGAAATCGCCAAGACCGAATCACGGCTCAGGGAGGCAGGTTTCGACGAGAAGGCTTTCATCGCAGTGCGCATTAACTTCGCTGAAATCGGCAGGCTTTTTTCAGCGGACAGCCCCGTCGGCCGGCTGGGCGGCGTCGATATGATACTCGCGGACCTCGGCGTCTCGTCGATGCAAATAGACAATCCTGATCGGGGTTTCACGTTCAAATACGACGGTCCCCTGGACATGCGCATGGATCCCGAGAGCGGAACGAGCGCCGCCGAACTCTTGCGCGGCCTTTCCGAAGCAAAAGTACGCGATCTTATTGATGAATATTCCGACGAACCCGAGGCGGCCATCATAGCCCGCGTCCTGACCCAGCGTCGCGGCACCATCGATACGACCAAGGCCCTGCGCGATGCCGTCCGCTATGCCCTTGAAGGTCGCGTGGAGTCTGATGATGTCATAAAGAAAGCAATCAAGCGGACCTTCCAGGCCTTCCGCATCGCGGTCAATGGTGAGCTGGACGCGCTTGATAGTCTGCTGATGGTTCTGCCCGGGTGCCTGAAACCGGGCGGGCGAGTCGCCATTCTGTGTTTTCATTCGGGCGAGGAGGGGCGGGTAGACCATGCCTTTCACCAAGGCCTAGACCGAGGCGAGTACTCGGCGATATCACAGGAAGGCATACGGGCAAGCGCCGAAGAGCGTTACCAGAATCCCCGTTCCACGTCTGCCCGCTTATGGTGGGCGATCAGGGCCTGAGCGGGGCAACTACTACCCGACAACTGGACGCTGGAACATAAAAAAGGCCGAAGCCAACTGGCTTCGGCCTTTTCGCAATAACCCAGGTTGCGATTATTTCTTGAACTTGATCTTTGTCGTCTCGGCGAGGGCCATCTTGTAGGCGGCCTGGAGCTCGAGGGAGTAGTGGGGGAAGTCGGAGTAGGTAGCGCCGGTTACGGCGTCGGCCACGACGTAGACGGTGTCTTCGGCGGCTTCGTAGATGGCGGCGGCGGCACCGTCGACGTTCTTGTCTTCCACGATGGTTACCTTGGCCTTCTTCATGGTGAAGGCGGCGAAGTTGGCGGTCGGGTTGGCCTTGAAGAACGCGAGGGTAGCCTTGTTGTTGTAGCGGTAC
>CAZNCK010000030.1:30045-32645 GCA_964571545.1 uncultured Treponemataceae bacterium
CGATGGAGTCCTTGGTTATGGCCATGTAGTTTGCGGCCTTGTTGGCCTTGTCCATGTTACCGTAGTGAACGGTCTCGGAGGCCTTCTTGCCTACGGTGACCTTGAGGCCTTCAATCGTCACGGAGACGATCTTGTCCTCGCGGGCGGCCTTGGCGTACGCGGCGGCGCGGATGGGGTTGCACATCAGGCCTTCAAAGTCGCGCTCGAACTGGCGAGCGGGCTTGGCGAAACCATCCTTGCCGGGGGTGTACTGGGACCAGATGTAGGTCTTGCCGTCGGCCTGGAGGTTGTACACGTAGAACATGTAACCCTTGATCTCGGGATCGGCGTTCGTGGTGTTGGCGAGGGGATCGGGAACACGGACTACATAGCCGTCAAGGGTTGACTTGCCGTCGGGAGCGTTGAACTCGGCGAATCCGCCCGGTCCTTGCCACTCGGCGATGGAGGCAGCGGTGACGTTGCCTTTTTTGTCGATGGTGACGGTGGCTTCACCGATATAACCGCCCTGGTGAGCGACGAAATACTTAGTCGCGGTCTGCGCGAAAACTGCTGACGCGCTGAGAACCAGCGCGAGAGCGATGAATGTGATCTTCTTCATTGAGTTCCTCCACGAACGAATGTTCACCCTCGTCAGCTTGCGACTAACGGAGCGTGCTTTGAACCGGGATTCGGAGAAGCCCGATTTTCGCTCATATTTTTGGCGATATTAGCAAATAAGTCAATATCTATATATAATACATTAAAAAAATAATATATATAGTCGATTCACCGAGACCAAGGGAAAAATAGCTGCTTGAACGAACGTTCTCCGAGCGCTTCCACATCGGTGGCCAGAAGTTCAGCCCACGGCGCGCGCTTCCTTCTGCTTCCGGTTTGATGTATCCACCGCAGTTTATAGCTCCGAAGCCTTACTGCTTCGCAGCTTGCCAGGACCGCCGCGGCCGGTCCGGGCAGCAGGAACGCTACGAGCGGTGACACGGCTATGCATAGAATTCCGTCAAGGGCGAGGACCAACGAGAACAGCGGCGCATCCATGAAAAGCATTAAAGACGATCGAAGAGCCGCTCGGAGAGAGCCTCCGTTGGTTGCGCGCCAGGGCAGGACATACTGCAGGATCAGGATCATGCAGAGGAACAACCAGAATGCCAGGCTCGTCGCGAAGAGGCCAAAGAAGTTGCCTATGGAGGCATAGAACGGAAAAACCACCGATGCCAACGTTGTGATCACCGCCATGATTGCCCCGAACTGGAGCCCCGGCACCAGTCCCGCGGAAAACGCCTTGCGCAGATCACCGGACCTGATTGTGCCAAAATCAGCCACTGCCGTCAGTGCGTGCGCGGCGACCGACCACCACACAGAGCCAGCCATGACAAGGAACAGCAACCCCGCTATGCGCGCTAAGGTGCTTTCCAGCGTTGCAGGAAACCAGATGCCCATTGCCGCGAGGGTCAGGAATACGCCATTGAACGCCGCCAGCGGTAACAGGTTGTCCCAACCGTCATAGAAGCTTTTCTTGAAGAAAAACGTGATCATACAAAAAGATATAGCAGTGTAATGAATGCTTGGCAAGCCAAGGTCCTGCAAGGGATGTCGCCATTACCGACAAAATGCCGGTTTCACGGCATTGCGGGATGAGAAGAACGCCCTGATCATCGAAACGGAAGCAATCCATAGGAGGATGCCATGAAACGTTTCGTAGCCGTTCTGCTCGCAATCGTGCTCGTAGCGCCTGTATTCGCACAGGCCCCGACCGTATCCGCCCTCAAGGGCAAGAAAGTTGAAGTCGTCATTTGGACTCACGAGGACGTAGCCAGGACTGCCCTCGAGAAGCGTCTTATCGACGAGTTCATAAAGGCCAACCCCACCGTCACCGTCAATTATGTGACCTACCCCTCGGGTAAGATCAAGGACATAGTCGTAGCCGGTTTCGCGGCCAATGCCGGCCCCGACATTTTCAATCTCGAAATTTTCGACGAGTACCAGTTCATATCTAACGGTCGCGTCGCGCCGGTGGATTACAAGTCGGCTGGTTTCAAGAGCCTCAAGGACATGCAGGCAAAATATATGGCAGGCATGCTTGACCCTGTAACCGAAGACGGCAAGATCTACGGCATGCCCCTCGAACTGACCAACTGGGCTATTTATCTGAACAAGAAGATATTCAGGGACGCCGGTCTCGATCCCGCTAAGGACTATCCCAAAACCTGGGAAGACGTGATGTCAGTCTCAGAGAAGATAGTTAAGCGTGATGGTCAGATCATTACGCGCCGAGGCTTTGATTTCCGCTATCCGTATTATTTGACCTCGGTGGTGCCTATGGTGGAGCAGCTCGGCGGAGTGTTGGTGGCAGCTGACGGCAAGACCGTCATCACCGGCGACGCCGCCTGGCTCAAGGTGCTCAACTATTTTAAGGATTTTGGACCCAATGGCAAGAATCTCGGATCGCCCACCTACACGGCGGCGCGCAAGGTTTTTGACAACGACAAGAACGAGATAGCCATGTCTATTTCCGGCCTCTACCAGGAGGCGCGCATGCGCGACGCCAACAAGGCCTTCTACGATTCCGGCGAGTGGATGGTCATTCCTTATCCGCAGTGGAA
>CAZNCK010000031.1:0-5925 GCA_964571545.1 uncultured Treponemataceae bacterium
ACTGGCGGCCATGTCGCGCGCCGTGGGCATCCACCTCGTGCTGGCCACGCAGCGGCCGAGCATCGATGTGATCACCGGCCTCATAAAGGCCAACATTCCCAGCCGCATAGCGTTCATGGTGGCCGGCAAGTTCGACTCGCGCATCATCATAGACATGGTAGGCGCCGAGAAGCTCCTGGGCCGCGGCGACATGCTGTTCTCCAGCGCCACCGACGCGTTCCCCGTGCGCATGCAGGGCGCTTTCGTCTCGGAGGATGAGGTGGAACGTGTGGTGGCCTATGTGAAGACCCTAGGCGAACCGAATTACATAGACGAGGAGATTTTCGTCGACGACGACGAGGATGAAGACGGCCCGTCGCTGTTCGATACCGAGGATGACGATCCGCTCTACGAGAAGGCTCTGCAGATAGTGTTGGAGCAGGGCAAGGCCAGCGCCAGCTTTTTGCAGCGCAAGCTCAAGATAGGCTACAACCGCGCCGCCCGCCTCGTAGAACTGATGGAAGAGAAGGGCATAGTAGGCAAGTCCCAGGGCTCCAAGCCGCGTGACCTGATGCACAATCCCGAGATGGGCAGCATGCGTCCGCCAAACGCGCGCGCCAGGTACGTGCCGGACTTTACGGCCGACGAACCAGAACCGGCACAGGTGGTAGAGGACGAAGAGGCCTGAGAATATAAAAATTTGCACAGAGACACGGAGAAGATGAGAAGGATATTGGATAAAAGAAACATTCAATTCCAACCTCTTCCCCTTTTTTATTCCTCATCTTCTCTGTGGCTCTGTGCTAAAATTGTATTAACTGGTTATTACTTGTACAGCGTCTTCCAGTCAGTGTTGAGCGCGTAGCCCAGGTCTATGAGCAGGGACAGGTACTGGTACTGGCTGGCGATGAGCGTCTGCTTCGCGGAGTCGACGGCGTACTGCGCGTCTTCGAGTTCCAGGGCTGTGGCCGCACCGCGCTCCCAGGCTTCCCTTGTGCGGGCCGCGATGCGCTCAGAGAGGCTGATCTGACCGCTTGCGAGCTCGAGGCTATTCCGCGCGAATTCCAGATCGAGGCGGAGCGCTTCCACTTCATCCAGTGCGCTTCGGCGGATCTGCTCGTGGCTTCGCGCCAGGCGGTCCTCGGTTTCACGCAGGGCAAGCAGTTCCAGATCCTTGCGCGAGCCGGGAATCCAGGCATCCGCGTTGAAGGACAGGCTGGCGCTGATGGAAAAATTATCACGGGACGTCTTGAAATCAGCGAGGCTGAAACTCCAGCCGGCATCGAGCGTTACGAGCGGCAACCGGTTGAGGTTTATGAATTTGGCGGTTGCCACCGCGGCGATTTTCCGCGCCAGGCTGGCCTTGGCCAAGTCTATACGGGTATCGATCAAGGTGGCAATGACGTCAGCGGGCTGTACCGCTGGCACCTCAAGAGCGGTCGTGAGCCTCAGCTGGTCACCCGCGGCGAGTCCGAGCTGGCGCCTGAAGGCCGTCTGGCGCTTGTCGTAGTCAGACACGGCTTTCTTGTGCGCCGAACGGGCATTCAGTTCTGACATCTGAGCCCTGAGGGCATCCAGCTCCGAACCGAGTCCGCGCGCGAAGCGGAGGTCCGCCAGACGGCGGCGCTCTTCAGCCAAGACTATGGCCTTGGCCTTGTTCTCTAGCTCAAGCTGGAGCGACACGAGCTGAAAATACGCCTTCTGCACATCCCGCGCGAGGCGCGCCTTAAGATCCCGCTCTTCGAGCAGGGCCGAGCGGAGGGAGGTGCGCTGTTTTTCCAAGTCGTAGAGTACGCCGGATGTCAGTGTCAGCTTGGTTCCGAGGCTAAGCGTAGACCCGAATCCCGGTCCGCTATTCCCGAGGATAGCCGGCGCCAGGAACTTGTCGCCTGTTTTAGCGCTCAGTCCCATGCTGATGCCGGGCAGGAACAGGTTCCAGCTGTTGCCAAGATCCCGCTGGGCCGACTCCACGGCGAGTTTCTGTCCGTATAGTTCCACGCTGGCCCGCGAGGCCAGCTCGACGGCGGACTCTACCGACACCTCCACGGGAACCGCCAGAAGCGGCGCCAGGCTCAGCGTGAAATACAGGGAGATCAGCGATGGTATTTTCACGGGTTGTACTTCCAGAAGCTCAGGATGGCCGGGACGGCGAACAGGGTCAGGAAGGTGGAGACGATAAGGCCCCCGGAGACAGCTATGCCCAGAGGCTGGAGTATCGACGAGCCCGAGCCCAGGTTAATGGCTATGGGCAGCATGCCTATGATGGTGGTCAGCGTTGTTATAAGGATGGGCTGGAACCGGAGGCCGGCGGTGGCTTCGAGCGCGGAGCGGTGGTCGGGGTAGTCTTTTCTGGCGTTAAGGTAGAAGTCTATCATGATGATGGCGTTGTTCACCACGATGCCGCCCAGCAGTATCGTGCCGAGCAGCGAGTTGAGGTTCAGCGTGGACTTGAAAACATACAGCGAGATGACGACGCCCACGAAACCCAGCGGAATGGTCACGAGGATGACCAGCGGTATCCATAGCGAGTTGAACTGAAAGCAGAGCAGCAGGTAGATGAGGACAACGGAGATGCCCATGGCCACGAAGAGCGACTTGATCGACTCGTCTATCTCAACCCTCGGGTTGTCCAGCGTGAAGCTGTATCCGGGCGGCAGTGCCAGCTTCTCTGAAAACAGCGCCATGGCCTCCCTCTCCTTCTGCGCGCGCGCCGCGTCGGTAATCTCGGCCGACGAGCTGGCGTATAGCCTGAAGGCCAGCTCTCCGTTTTCAGAATAGATCTGCGAGACTCCGGAGCGCTCCTCGAAATCGAAGAAATGCTTGAGGGGCACGTATGAGGTTTTCCAGGGTACGAGGAAGTTGGCCAGCTTATCGCGCGAGTCCAGTTCCGCGTCGGGGTACCTGGCCACGACGTCCACCTCGTAGGTTCCGTCAGAGACAGACATGGAGGCCGTCCCGCCCAGCGCCCGTTTTGCGAGCGTGCTCAGCGTGGCGCTGGTCAGGCCCTGGAAACCGCGCAGCGCCTCGTTCCTGGGGCTGAGCACCAGCTCGCGGGTCATGGCCGGAGACGGCCGCACATTGACCCTACCGTACAGCTTCGATTCGTTGAGCACGCGTTGCATGTCGTCGAGTATGGCCACTTTCTGCGTCGAATCCGGGCCGTATACGCTCAGTTGCAGTGCATACACCTGGGGCAGCGGCAAGGCGGCGGGATCCCAGGCCTGGATGTTGAAGTACCAGAGCCCCTCGCTGACGAAGGCGCGCTCCAGCCGGCCGAGCGCCTCGCCCACCTGTTCAGAATCGTCAAAGTCTATGAGTATCTGGTTCATGCGGCCTGAGATGTTGGCAAAACTGCGGTACTGGAGCCCTGACAGCGCGCTTGCCGTACGCTCCCTGAGTTCGGGCATGATTTTTTCGATGATGTCCACGGAGGTCTGGTAGTCGTTGTGCCTGAAGAACAGCACGACTCTGTCTGACTGCGGCTTGGACATTATCTCCTTGGGAATTTTGGGGAAGCACGTGACCACGGCCAGAACCATGGCGGCTAGGGTTCCGAGCAGGAACAGGCCGGCGATGCTCCGCCTGGACATTATGAAGCGGAGGACGCGGCGGTAGCCGCGGACGGTGGCGTTCATTACCGGCTCGGAAATCCTGGCGAAACCCCTGGCGTTCAGGTGGTCTATGTTCTGCTTGCCCTTGCCCCTGAAGAGGAAGTACGCGATCACCGGCACCAGGCTCAGCGAGAATACGATGGTCCTGGCCTGGTCTCCCAGGATGGCGTTGGCCAGCGGCGCGGAGAATGACAGCGGCAGGAACACCAGCACCGAGGTCAGCGTGGACGATATCACCGGGGAACGGACCTGCCTCGTGGCGTCCATGACTATGTGCTTCCACATCGCCGAATTGAGCACCCGCCTGTCTTCACGCCGCCAGCGGTGGATGTTCTCCATCACCACTATGGTGGCGTCTACTATCATGCCTACCGCCAGCGCGAAGCCGCCCAGCGAAATCAGGTTGAGCGAGACGTCGAATAGGTACATCAGTATGAATGACAGCATGATGGACACCGGAATGGAAATCGCTATGATCAGCGTGTTCCGGAGTTCGCCCAGGATAAGGAACACGATCAGGATCGCGAGGACGCCACCTATCAGCGCCGCCTGGACTACCTGGTCAATTGACCGGTTGATGTACTTTGCCGGATCCACATACAGGTTGAATTCCGTATCGGCGGGAACGAGGCCTGAATCCCGGGCCTCGTCCATGATGGTGGTGAGTTCCTCGGTCATGCGGTTGAGGTTGCCGCCTTCCACCGGGGTGAGGGTGATCTGGATGGCCGGCCTGTCCTCTATCATGAAGACGCTTCTGGGCACCGTGTAACGGATCACGATGTCTGAAATGTCCTCCAGCGAGACCAGCGTATCGCCTGAGCGCCTGATCTCTAGCCCGGGCAGGGCCGCGAGGTCGCGGTCGGCGCGGTTTACCCGCACGCTGTAGCGCTCGCCTGATTCACGGAGCGTACCGAGCGGCTGGGGCGACAGCCCCGACTGAAAGGCCGTGTTCACGTCGCTGACGGTCAGGCCGTACGAGAGCATCGAAGCCTGGTCCAGAGTCACGGTAACCTGCAGCTCCTCGAGCCCGAACAGCCCGAATTCCTCAACGTCCTGGATGGCTCGCAGGCGCGGCTCGACATTGGCCGATAGCAGTTCCATCAGCTTCTCCGGGGAGGTACCCGCGGAGGTGGCGCCCATGACGATGTAGCCGGCGTTCTCGCCTTCCCTGAACCGTATGCTGTACCCGTCGCGTATCTCCGAAGGCAACCCGCTGTTAATAGAGAACATGGTCGACTCGACGGCGGCCTTCGCGTCGTCGCTCTTAATCTCCCAGTCGAAGGTGAGAGTTATACTGCTAGAGTCGCTGGAGTAGGTGGTCTCTATCATGTCCACGCCATCGAGGGCGGATAGCCGCGGCTCGATGCTGTCGGCGTAATCGCGTTCGAAGTCTATCGCGGAGATGCCCGGATGGTTGAAGCGGACGGTAACCATGGGCCTGCGCGTCTGCGGGTACATCATCACCGGCAACCTAAGCGCGAGCACGACGCCCAGGCCGCAGAGCAGAATGGCGAATACGATGAAGCCGGTGGTCTTGCTGAAGATCAGCTTGAGCATTTCAGGAACCCTTCTTCTGGGCTTCCCGGTATTCCTGCACGCTCAGGCCTTCCTTCTCGTAGCCTGTCAGCCGTGAGGGGTATCGCGTGCCTGGCTCTAGGCCTGATGTTATTATAATATCATCGCCATGGGGCTTGCCCGGCGTCACCGGTATCTGTTTGAGTTTTTCGTCGGCGCCCACCACCCACATGACGCTACGCCCGAAGCGTCTGACGATCAGGGTCTGCCGCACGAACTGACCGCTCACCGCTTCTACGGGCAGGTCCATGAAGAGCACCATGCCTATCCTGGCCCCGGCCTGCGCGGCGAAGCGCAGGGTGGCGCTGAACAGCCCCGTAGCGTAATCCGGTTCGGCGGAGACAGAGATCAGGCTGCCCCGAAGGCTCACTCCGTCAGCGGAATGGGCGGTCACAGCCGTCTTGCCCATACCGGCCACCCTGAACGCATCCTTGTCGCTCAAGGCCGCCACTAGTCTGTATTCTGAATCGTCTATAACCGTGACGGCCGCCGCTCCCGAACGCAGCTCGGAGCCTTGCATAAGCTGTATATCCGACACCCGTCCGGCGATGCGCGAAACAACAAGCAGCGGCCTGTACGACTCGCCAGGCGCGTCCCGGCTTACGGTAACCAGCGTCTGCCCCTCGGCCACCCTGTCCCCCACGCTCACGTGGATGGCCTCGACGAAACCGGCGATGCCCACCGTGTGGAGTATGCGCCTGGCCGGCTCAAGCCTCCCGGCCACGTTGATCGACGTTGTCCTTGTTTCCAGCTTTGATAT
>CAZNCK010000031.1:5943-12597 GCA_964571545.1 uncultured Treponemataceae bacterium
GGGAGCCTGCCTGGCCAGTCTGGCCCGGTTGCAGCCCCGGCATACCCGCCCCCGGCTGCTGGGCGCCCGCCAGCGCAACGGCCAGCACAATGATTGCGATGAAAGACACGGTTCTGGCCATATATGCTCCCGGGCGTTATCTATCAAGCAGGTTAATGAAAGCATGATAATCTATCATGGTAACAATACTTCCGTGTAGCGGAGATCAGTCTGTTCTTGTTGTTCGGGCATCGCAACTGTGATTATGGTATACTTATACATGTTTCCTGTGGTCGTAAAACCAATAGTGTCCGAGTTTTTCATGGAGGCCAGTCATGACTGCCGTTCGTATAATCACTGAAGTTAAAGATGATACGATTCATATTCCCAATATGGGTGCTTCAAGGGAAAACGAGTCGAGTTGCTCATATTTCCTCTTGATGATGATAGAGAAGAACTTCTTTACGCATCAGCTTCCAATCTTTCACGTGCCTATGGAATCAACGAGCCTGACTATTTTCTCTATGTACGCAAGGAGGCCCCCATGTTGACTGAAGGATCCCCGGCACCCGATTTCAGCCTCGAGGACGACACCGGCAAGGCCGTAACCCTGTCGTCGTTTCGCGGCAAGACCGTCGTCGTGTATTTCTACCCCAAGGACGACACCCCCGGCTGCACCAAGGAAGCCTGCGGTTTCCGCGACTCCAACGACCTCTTCCTGGCCAGGGGCGCCGTCGTCATAGGCATCAGCCCGGACAAGCCCGGCTCGCACGGCAAATTCCGCGCCAAGTACGGCCTGCCGTTCGCCCTCCTCGCCGACCCCGACCATACTGTCCTGGAAGCCTGGGGCGCCTGGGGCGAAAAATCCATGTACGGCAAGACGTACATGGGCGTCGTCCGCTCCACCGTCATCGTCGCACCCGACGGCACCGTAAAGAAAGTATTCCCCAAGGTCAGTCCCGAGGGCCACGCCGAGGAGATACTCGCGTTGCTGTAGGCTGTGCGGGGCTTCTTCGGGCGGTCCGGCCGCGCTTCAAGCTCGCCAAGGATGGCGAGCCCCGCACAGCGCGAATGTGTACATTCGCAACGTCATGGATGACGCGCGGCCGTCGCTCTGTGCGGGGCTTTGGTCGGGAGTACCCGACCCCTTCGGGCCCCTTCCATCGCTACCGCGAAGAACGACTCCGGCCGCCGGTACCGGCCGACTCGCATAATCCCGCCGTCTTCAGTATCCTGTAGTGATGGACAGAACGACACCCGCCGGCGCGGATCCCGCGACTGTAGCGCCGCAAGCCTATCTCCCCGAGCCTCCGCGCCTCGCCTGGCCGCTCCGGATACTGCTCCGGTCGGTAGAGCGGAAACTGGGCAAGCGCCTGGTGGCCAACCGTATTCTTGGCTGGTACCCCAAAGCCCTCATCGGCTCCGGACTACTCGAGGCCTTCATTGCGCACGACGAACCGGAAACCCCGCGTCGCATTCTCGCCATGGTGCGCATCTTCGTGTCGTTCCGCGTTTCCTGCGCGTTCTGCATCGACATGAACTCCCAGCACTTCAAGGAAGCCGGCCTCGGCGAATCCGAGCTGGCAGCGCTTCGAAGCCTGGCCGCAGATTCCGGCTTCACTGACGGTGCGGTGTTCTCCGACAAGGAACGCGCCGCCCTCGCATACGTCGCCTCCATCACCGCAACGCCGGTCTCCTTCGATGCGGAGAACGTATCCCGCGTGCGGCGGCTCTACGGCGAACGCGGCATGGTGCTGCTGGCCAGCACCGCCGCCCAGGTCAATTTCTGGGCCCGCCTGATCCAGTCACTTGGCGTCCCGCCGGCTGGCTTCTCAAAAGAGTGCCCGGTGCTGCATCTGGAGCAGTATGTGACGCTCCGGTAGCGTGCGCGGCTTGCCGTGAATCCTTGATTGCTCAATATTTTCTGGATCATGCAAGAATGCATACGCCGCATGTCGCCGCAACTCTTCCGGGACGTTGACCCCTAAACTGTCGGCACACGAACGGCACGTACCCTACCAGTCGCTCATAAAGATGATACTCGCGGACCGCATAGCGCAGGGGTAATGACCTTTGTTGCCTATCCGCATGACCAGGGTCACTGTGATCGGGCCACCCCGGGGCATGCTGCAGGCCGACCTGTGCCGCCAGCACCGGCTCAGCCACGTAACGCTCTCGGCCTTTGAGAATAGCCGTTCGCTGCCCACTCTGGACGAGCCTGCGGACAACAGCGGGTCTTGGCGGAAAGCCCGCGGAATGCTATCGCGCGTGGCAGTCCGGGCGGTCCGGCCGCGCTTCAAGCTCGCCATGGATGGCGAGCCCCGCACAGCGCGAATGTGTACATTCGCAACGTCATGGATGAAGCGCCGCCGTCGCGCTGTTCCGGGGCTTCGGTCCGCCGGACACCCTTCGGGTCCCCTCCCATCGCTACCGCGGAGACCCGCGGACAGTACGTTTACCCGCGGAGCAGCTCGCTTAACCGGGCATTTGCCGCGCATGGTTAAGAGATAGCCTGCCTTATAGCCTCCCGCCAAGTATTAAGGAGCTTGTGCTACAAGAAATTTGTTTTAGGCATCAAGGCAAGCTAACCACCGCGATTCTAATAAGCCTTCGTCGTTGCTGTGTATTTCGTTCGGTTGAAGTACTGTTTCGTTGAATCTGGACGACACAGTCTGATTACACTGCTAAAGTCTTCCCACCATAGTCACAGGCATGCTGATCTGCAGCATGATTTCCCAGCTTTTCCTCCTTGAATACTGCTCTATTTCTAGAAAAAGTGCTTCGGTTTGTCTGGAAGTGCTTTGGATTGAACGAGCTTCTCACAAACGATCGATTTCGTGGTGTCGTGAAGGCCGCTATTGATAGTTCAAGTATTGAAATGATGAGGTTCTGGACCCGGACAAGAGCAAACATCAGTTGTACTGAAAAAAAGGATCTGGAATGAAGAAGTTCATTATCGTGATCGAAGCAGCCCTCTTGAGTCTATTGCTAATTGCATGTCCTACGGAAACGATCAATGGTCCAGAACCACTTTCCTCAAATGCTGGAATCAGCGGCTTGACCGTGAATGGCGTGGCCGCAACAGAAAACGGTGGCTCTTTTGGGGCAAGTGTACCGTTCGAAACAAGCGTGATAACCATAACTTTTGTTCCGGCAACGGGAGCGACAGCCGCGCTGGGAGACGTACCGGGCGCTACCTTCGAAGGTATGCGACTTTCGGTTGGCGCTAATACGTTCAGTATCATAATCACAGCCGAGAACGGCACGACGGCGGCTAGCTATACAGTCGTCGTGACCAGGGATCGTGAAATCCTGCCCTCCGAGATTGTACTAGTAACACCCGCCGACGATGAGACCAACGTAGGCCCACAGCCCACCCTCACGTGGGTAAGATCCCTGAACGCGATCTATTGGAAGGTGTTTTTTGCGGAGGGAGAATATTCGGAAACCCCAGCTCCGTCTACGGCACCCGCATCCGGATTTCTGAACAGCCCCAGCTGGACGCCGCCAAACGACCTGAATCCTTCCATGAGCTACGGGTGGAAGGTGGTTCCTTACGATGCGACTAGAACAGCCCTGACACCCAGCGGAAACAGGGTCTTTAAAACCGGCGACCTGCCAGTCGCGCCATTGGAGCCAACCGTGACACCAGTAACCGATAAACCGCATTTGTTGATTGAATGGACGGGCTCCATTGGCGCAAAAAAATACAAGGTGTTTAGAAACAATGATCCAAGTCCCATCTTCATCAGCCATGACGCCGAAACTTTTTCCTGGACCGATGGAGCGCCAAACGCTGGCGTCAATACCTACACGGTAAAAGGTACGAATGACTTCGGCGATAGCCTTGATTCGGCTCCGGCAAGTGGTACGCCCATCGTCGGCGGCCCCGCTATCATCATAATCAAATAGGCGGGCGCAATGAAAACTATCCGGTACTTTTTCCTGTTTGTGACGCTTGTTGTCGCCATAGCATCCTGTGAGAACACGGCGCTTCCTTCGGCTATAGATGAGCGGACAGGAACGGTCAGCATCACTATCCCCGCCTTGGGAGCGGCCTTCCTTTCGGCCGCCGGGTTTACTTCGCCTACAGCAGACGCCCGCGCTATCGGAGAAGATGGACCAATCGCCCGCGCTTTCGTCGCGGTCAGCTCTGTGCATTTCGAGCTGTACGCGGCTGACGGGACAACGCTGGTGGATGACTGGTACATGGACGAAGCCGCTTATCAATCCGGCCTGGACGGTGGAACGGGCAGCTTCGTGCAGAGCCGCAACATAGTTCCTGGTACGGGGTACACGATACAGGCGACGATTCTCAACGAGGCTAACGGTAGCGACGAGGCCTCAAGGGCAACCGTGCGGGGGAAATCCGCTCCTTTTAAAATAGTCGGTGGGGCGTGTTCCTACATACTCATCGTATGCAAACCCCTGGTCCCGGTAGTACTCGAGGAGGGAATCCCAAGCGAGCCGGTGAGCCTGACTCCCTTTGAAGGCAACGCGGGCAGTTGGAACGAACCAGCCTGGATCGTCCCCGGTGGTGAGAAATGGTATAGCTTTACGGCGACATCCAAAGCTACCCGCATCATTGCCCGTTGCGCTGAAGAAGGCCAGTCCGTGCTGGCGATGTTTGTCTATGACGCCGACGCGACGACTATTACCGGCACGATTGGCCAGAGCATAGGCGTCGAACCTGGCGAGGGTTGCGCTACCTATGCCACTACGACGATTGGACAAGGCTATTACGTTGGCGTGATCGATCTTGGAACTTTTAAACGGCAGAACATCTACCCATCCAGCATTCCTGATTCCGGAGGAGATCACTCCTTTACCGTCCTCTTTGAGAAGGCCATGAAAGATTCGTACGAGAGCGATGGTACGATCACCAGCGCAAAATCTCTGACACTGGGCGAAACACAGACCCATTCTCTGTATCCCTTGGATGACATCGACTATGTTTCCTTCTTGGCCGTAACAGACACGATATACGCTGTCACCACCTCATCCACCGATACCGCAGTTACCGGAACCAGGGTTGAGATTCTCAGCGCGGATGGCATAGTCGTGGCAAGCCCGGACAACAACATGGGGTGGAGCGAAGGTTTCACATCCATTTCCGCCTGGACCTGCCCCGCAGATGGGATCTACTACATCAAAATCAGCAAGGGTTATGGGCAGATCGGGGAATACAACATAAAAATAGCGGAGGTTCCGCCTGCCCAGGACGTCCATGTTACCGTGGGCCCGGGGGTAACCGATCCACATCGAACCTTGCTGTTTTCCTGGGATGCGGTACCGAGTGCGGACCTGTACCAGATCTGGTTTTCCTATGTGGACGAAGAGGGATCAGGCGAACCACAGCCACTGTTTGAAGTGGGTGAGGAGCTACGTCCTGCGGATTGCACGATATCAGGGACAAGACTGAGTTGGGAAACACCTGCCTGGTTTAACCCGGGGGACAGTGCCTTCATCCAGGTATCATGGAACGTCGACGGTGTATGGTCATCCTTATCTGCAGGAGCGGAAGGGGCTACGGAAACTGAAACAACTATCAGTGTGATCATCAGATGAGGATGGAAAACATGAAACGACCCTTGATTCTAACAGCCGTATTGTCGGCTTCGATCCTTCTTGTCCTGTCCTGCAATAATCCAGCCTCTCCAGGGAAAGTTGACGAAACGGAAAGCGCCAGCGGTCGTATAAGTGTAGAACTTGTGAGCCTTTCACCAATCTTTGGCGAATTATTCGCCGCTACTTCAGAGGCAGATTCCCGAGCGTCATCCCCCCGGGCCTTCATTGGAGCGACCCGCGCGCAGTTCGAACTATACGATATTTCTGTTCCGGAATCTGAAGCCAGGGTGGATTCCTGGTTCTTGTCTATCGCTGACATGAACAACGGCTCTGGCTCTGATTACATCCGTACCGCCAGCCACTCGGTGCCCGTGTCTGTAAACCTGGACGGTACTGTTTTTCGTCTTGGAGTCAGCATTTTCAACGAAACTGTATCCACGATGGAACCTGTCGTGACCGGAAGCAAAAGCATTACCATAACACCCGATATCGACAATTCGGTTGTCATTACCTGTGTTCCTGCCAGTTTAGAAGTCGATTTGAATACTATTACAGGTGAGCCGCGATCTGTGAATATTGAGCCTTTCGTTCTGGTCGATTCGATGGTCACCGCGGTAGGTGGCGAGGCCTGGTACAAGATAGCGGTCACCGGAAAGCGCCTTACACTGAACTGCACGGTCGATGCGCTCAACACCTCCACCGTTGCTGGAGTCCTGTATAAACAGGACGGAGCCGTCACATCCGGTCCCGTAAAATTCAGCGCGACCGCTTCACAACCCTTCTCAAAAATCTTCACCCTTTTCAGCACAGTCCCCACCGAGCAAGCCACCTACTATCTGGGAGTCGCGCAATCCAGGCAGCTCGGCGCGGGGTCCAACTTCGGTTTCACCATCAGCGCGACCGATGGTCCGGCCGATCCCCTCGCGCCGACACTTACACCGGGGCCCGGAACGGTTACCGTTTCCTGGCCATCCGATCCTTTGGTGGGCAGCTATAGTCTTTTCTATGGCCAACCGCTCGCCTGGCTACCCGACCATTATCAAGGCGGAATAACGGAGTTGGCCGATATCACTGCCATCTCCGGGGAGCTCAGTCGAACCATATCAT
>CAZNCK010000031.1:12607-32627 GCA_964571545.1 uncultured Treponemataceae bacterium
TTGCCTCCGGAGGAAACGTACGGTTTCTGGCTTGAATGGGAAAAGGATGGCATAATCTCTACCGGCCAGATCGTCTGGGACCAGAATTCGCACGGGACCTCCGGTGTCGGCAATCCCGCCACTTCTGCAGCGCTCCATGTGATATCGATGATCTCAACCGTGGATGGAGATTGGACCTGCGAAGCCATCGGTAAAATACCCGACGGAAGCGCAAGCTATGACGCAGGCGCCTATACGGTGACCGGCGCGGGTGTACTTGGTCTGTCCGGTGACGATCCTAGACCTACCTGGCTGCAATTCCTCCATCAGCCGATGACAGGTGATTTTACCATCACGCTGCGGGTGACCGCTATTGGAGGCAATGGTACGAGCGGATTAGCATCACAGGCTGGTATCGCGGTGCGCTCCGATCTCAGCCCCGAGAGCGATGAACTCCTGTTTGGAGCAGAGTCTGGGCAGAAGAATGTAGTTCTAACCTACCCGCAGACTGGTGAAGGTAGTAACTCACCATGGTCTACTGAGCCTGTACTCCCGGTCTGGCTCCAAGTCCAACGGGTTGTGAATCTAGTTACAGCGTCGTATTCGATAGATGACGGAACCACTTGGATCGAGGTCAAACCCTACGGTGGGTATGATCCTGTCCTCGGTAACCAATGGCTTGATATGAATATGAGTGGCAATGTTGAAATCGGCATGTATGTCATCGGTAATAATTGGGATACGCAGGTGACTGCGGTTTTTGACAGCGTTGATGTAACCGTAACACCTTGATTAAAGGAAAACAAGTGAAACCAAATTTGCGCAACTTGTCGATTCCAGAAGGAACTCAATGGCTACCCGTGTCGTGCAAGAATCGGACAATAGTGCTTTTATTGAATAAGGCGGAATCAGATCATGCGTAGATCCCACATCAACAACGTCATAATCATTACTGCCATCGCGCTTGGCATCATGCTCGCTTCGTGCTCCGCCCTCTTGCTGGATCAGACAGTGCTCGCGCAGGCGAAGGACACGGTTGCGCCGGTGGTGGCGATAATATCGCCTGTAGATGGATATGCTTGCGCTAATATCGTCCAAGTGCAGGGAACCGTAAATGATCTAACCAACGATGGGAGCGAAGGCCGTATAACACAACTCGCATTTGAAGTTCCTGGATCCCTTATATCCGGGTCGGCGATACCGGATGCTGCGGGTAATTTTATTTTTCAATTTAAGGCAGACAGTCTGGGTACATCTTTCTTAGTGAAAGTCAACGCAGAGGATTGGAACGGAAATAGCACCACTGCGGGAATTAGTCTTATAAGGGATGCGAAATCGAGCATTCCTTCATTTATAACGGAAATTTCCAGCAAGAAAGTAGTTCTTACCTGGGAGGATGTACCTGAAACAGATTCGTATGTTATCTATTATACTTCTGACGGTTCCCTTCCTTCCGATTCGGTAGGTCAAACAGTGCTGGATGCAACCTCACCGTATACCCTTGATTCCCTGAAAAATGGTTCGCTGTATACCTTTAGGCTCAAATCGATTGCCCGCGCGGGCTTTGTTGATAGTCAAAGTGACTACATTCAAGCTGTCCCCCTTTCTACACAAACACTCATCCCCGTGACTGTTTCCGGAAGGGGAGAAATAAGTATTACATGGAATTCGATACCGGCTACGAATGAATTCGAAATCCATCGTCGAATTGGCGAGCTAGGCGGTTTCAATTTCTATAGAAAAGTCACAGGCACGGAATATATCGACACGGGGTTGGTAGATGGAGAGTCCTACTATTACCGGATTCGTCCAGTCGAACATTCTACCATTCTGTCCGGTTCTGCTGCTGGTGTGACTGACGGTTTTGCGCGCGGTGCCAATATCGAAAAACTGGATGCGATCAAACTAAGCTATGCAGACCTCGTTTGGCGCGACGAGATTCTGTATGCCGCTGGGTACGGTGGTGTACAAATCCTCTTGCCTGAACTCGATTATTATGAACTTTCACGCATATCGGCAACCTTCATCCGCAAGGTCGTCGCACCTCCCGAATCAGACGATATATACCTCGCCGCCGGGAGCGATGGGTTTCTTATTTACAATACACAATTGCCCTCGAACCCGTATCTACGCGGAACCTATAAGCCCGAGGGAATTGACGCGCGCGCAATCGCTATTTGGACAGATCCTGTCACTGGACTTCCCTCTTTAGCCTACGTCGCCGATTACTGCCGAAACATTTACTGTCTTGATATATCAAACCCGGCTTCGCCGATCCCCATCAAGACCTTTCCCATAGGTACTACCGACCGAGGCAATGCCGCGACCGATAACAGTGCTTATGACCTTATCCTTAGTCCGGACGGACAATACCTGTTTGTTGGCAACCGGACAGATGGTGTCCAGATCATACGAACTTCCGATCTTGACGGTAGTTCGCCAGTTAAAGTAGTGCAGGTCATCCTTTCCTCCAACGGCCAGGTTTTCCCGATTTACGGCTTGGATTTGCAGGGTAACTACCTGTATGCCTCGGCTGGAGGGTGCGGACTCGTCGTGATCGACGTTACAGTTCCGGTCGGTGCCGTTGAACTGGGGAGAACGGGTTATACCAGCAACTCATATATTGAGGATATTGTCGTCAAGGGATCAAACGCATATGCTGCCAATCGTGCCGATGGCGTGCAGATTATTGACGTCGCGGATCCTGCTACGCCTCGTCTGCGCCAGACCATCGCTATGCCGATTGGATACGCCAGCACGGGTACCTATTCAATTTTCCTTAATAAAGGTGCGGCATACGCATGGCATGTGCGGGACAATGGGGACAGCGGGGTATACACCGTGGATCTCAACATTCCTGTGGATATTCGCCTGGCTTGCGAGCTTATCATGCCCGCAGCCCCTCGGGGTATATCTTTTGCTGGACCCTACGCATACGTGGCAGCCGGATATTCGGGTTTAAGGATACTGGACATCACAGACCCTGCTAATGTGACAGAAGTGGGTAGTGCCGCTACCGCACTCGAAGCGGGGAAAGTAGTCCTTGCTGGAAGTTATGCCTTCGTCACCGAAAGGGGCACTACAAGTGGCCAGGATTTTGGTTGGGGAAACGTTGAAATTTTTGATGTCTCTGATCCAGCTACCCCGGTACGTGTATCTTCTTTCGATAGCGGTAGCTCCACGCTTTCGGGCAATGTGAATGACATCGCGATATCAGGAGATTATGCTTATATTCTAGTTACATATTCTGGTTTGGAAGTCTATGATATTTCAGATCCAGCGAATCCTGCTCTCATTGAAACCAGCGTGCTTCCCTTTAGCTCCGAGCGGATCAGCCTTCGGGATCGTTGCGCGATCATATCCGATTGGGGCGGAGGACTTCTTATTGTTGATATTGGAGATCCCTACAATGTAGCGCTCGTGAAGTCGATAGCGGAATCATCCGGCAGGGTAGATGATTTTACCATGAGTGGAAGTCTCGGTCTGAGTAGCCTTGGCTTTTTCGGCTTTCACCTCAGGGACATGACTAATCCCTCAACTACGATTAACTATCCTGAAAAATTGCTTGAATTCCTGGATGATGCGGGCAACGCAAACGAATATCAGGATACAGCAGGTGGCTTAGGCCAATATATAGTCATCAGTTCGAAAGACCTCAATACGGGCATAGATGTTGTTGGTCATCTGCGAATCTACGATGTTGCTAATCCTGTTCTGCCCCGCCTCGTGGATCATATTGAAATGGATGGTTTTATTCCGCCAGAGTACATGTCAGAAGCAAACTACTGTGTAGCGATCGCCGGTTCCGTGATCTACGCTCTTGGTACTGACGGGAAGCTACGCATCTACGACATGAGGCCTTGATTGGTACCCTTGTCGGTACGGGTAACATGAGCGCTTATGCGGCGGGGCTTATATCGTCAATGTTTTCGCCGGAGGGTTTTCGAAGGCTGATGTTACGGTAGCGGTCAGGGCTTCGGACGGGCTTCAATTCGAGCCATCTTTTGCCTCCCGTGACGAAAAGGCAGCCTGCCGGAAAAAATTAGCTTTGGTATTGCGGCCTCTAATCCCTAGTAGGGATGCGGGAGTTGAAAAACGCGATACCAAGCTATCTCCAACTGCGGATCATTCCGCGAATGTTATATTCTTGGATTCATCAACCGCCTCGGAAGCCTTTGCGCCCGAGTCGGGTGCGGCAAGGTACGCGTATTTAATACCAAGAGATGGATCAAGGTTCGCCGCAAGAGACAAGTATTCCGTAGCATTGCGGACATCGCCCAGAGCCCGGAAGCATTTAGAAATATTGACGCGCAGTATTGCCAAGTTCCTGCTGTCCTTGGACAGGAGCGGTAGTTTTTCGAGCGACTGGAATTCTGATAAGGCTCTGCCATAGTTGCCCGCGAGGAAGAGCACGTTGCCAGTATTGATTCTGGGGCTTGTATAGGCGGCATCCAGACCAGCGGCGGTTTTGAAGGCCGCAATGGCTTTGTCGTGACGACCGAAGCGAGCAAGCTTTATGCCTAGCCGGTTCCAGTCTTCCTTCTTTCCGCTAAGACGCGCAACAGCCTGTGCCTGCTCCGCTATCCCATCAATTACCAGATTGAGATCCCGTGCGAAATTGGCGACGACCGGTTCCTTTCGGCCGTACTGTAACCCCAAGTCAGTCTCTCTGAGGCCCATAGGTTTATAGAGAACCTGGGCATCGGCCGTCTTGAAGAAGTGTCGCTCCAAGGGTTTGTCGGCCAGGGTATTCCATTGTTCCGCTCCTTTACGCCAGGCTTCGATAAATGTTGCGGTTCCTATCATCGTGATTTCAACAGGTATCCAGAGTTCATCTCCAACCGTGATGGTCATAGTGCGGTCGGCGTTGATATCAGCGAAATCCTTGGGCGCTGTCTTGGTGTTGAAGGCGGCATAGATATGGCCAGGTACCGTGATGAACGCAGATGCGATACCGGCACTTTCCATGATGGCAGAATAGAGGGCCGTCAGGTCATCGCAATCGCCGGTTATGCGGCGCATGGTGTCTCTAGGCAGGTTTACCGAATCGATGGTCTGGGAATTGCCGCTGACGGCTTGGAATGGCTGGGTTGGATCGACCTGGTAGAGTATGCCAAGTTCGGCTAATGCGTGGAATAACTGGGCCGCAAACTGCACAGCTTCATTGTAGCCGGTTATTCCCTTGTCTTTGCTTACCTGGCGGATGTAGCTCGCGTAATTCCTAAGAGCACTGTCGGCTGGCGTTATGAAAGCCGCGATTTTTTGGTCGTCATCCCAGGTTATGGCAGACTTGTCCTGCAGATCATACGACACCGAAGTTTTCTGTTCGCCTGATCTACCTTTGCCGCGGTAGGTTACTACAAGTTCTCCGGAAAGTGGAGTTATTCCTTCATTTCGGAAGACTTCCTGATTGAAGGCCGCCACGATACCAACATCGACGCTCTCTCCGGGCGCTAAAGACGGAAGCTTGGCGCAAAGGGTAGGAGAATCCATGAAACCATTTTGGTAGAATGTGATCTCGATGTCCTGAAGCGGAAAGCGCTCGATATTCTGGAGATGTACAGTAGCCAGTGGATTTTTGGAGTACCAGTTCTGCATGGCTGGAAAAATTGGCGGGAAAGGCGACACTCCGAGTTGGAGACTTCGCAGCGCTACCTTTGGCGCATCCGGATCCTCGCCTAGGCGGATGTGTCCGGCGACACTAAGCCCGAAGATCAAGCCGTCAAAATCAGGAAGTGGACCCAGTGCCTTGGAATACCTGAGGGAGGGACTGAGTTCGATGGCAAAGTTGAAGGAAGGAATCAGCTGGAGCATGGCCCCAAGTTCGGCGATCAGGTTGGATTGCGAATATGACGAGCCGGAGCCTGGCATGAAGCTTGGATACGTAGATACTGACGCGCCTCCGGTAAGCTGCACTCCCACTTCGTAATTTTTTGTGAGCCGTGTTGACCATACCGCGCCTAGAAGGCCATACATGTCTCGGTGTTCCCATCGTGCATCGGTAGAATCCCTGGCGGAGAATTGCATCATACCGCCCTCTACCGAGGCCTGGATGACAGGCATAGAAGGTAGCGGCAGTCGGAAATCTGCCGAGAGGTCGAACAAGTCGTAGCCAGAGCGGTACGTCTCCAGAGGGGTCAAGGCCTTGTATTGGAGCCCCAAGGAGAGCGGAAAACGATAGTACTCGTTAAGATCCAACCCGTCCGTTTGGGCGGAAAGACCAAGGAGCGCGGTTGATGACAGAGTCAGCACCAAAATACAGGTTCGCAACATATTTTTCATGGCGGAGCCTCCAGGAGGGTTCTTTCAGAATAGCAGAATATATAGCACGAAGACTAAACCGGGTCGTCCTGTTTCGCTAAAACAATACCGGAATTCGTTGTCGCGCGCGTACGGTACTCGCTCGGGCTCATGCCTGTCCGCTTGAGGAACTGGCTGTTGAAGACGGCCTTGGACGCGTAGCCGGCTTCCATCGATACTTCAAGGATGCTCAGGCCGGAGTCTTTCTTGAGCAGGCGGCAGACGTAGTCTATGCGCGCGGCATTGAGCCATTCAGGAAAACTCATGCCGAGTCTTGTATTGAAGTACGCCGACATACGGTACGACGGAATGCGCATCTTCCTGGCGAGTATGCGCAGGTCGAGCGAGCTTTCAGTGTACACATGTTCGTTCTGGACGAGGAACTGTAGCCGTTCGGCTATCAGGGCCGCCTCGGCCGGGCTCAGGCTTTGGCGCTGCTTATGCCGCTGGCCTATCTGGCGCCGGGCCCGCAGGAAGGCATCGGGTCTGGCGCGGTAGTAGAAGCCCCAGGCCAGCATCATGAGCTCGAGGGCCAGGTGTCCTGAGCGGTACAGCGTCTGAGAGGAGAGGATGAGCCCGGTTCCTATGAATCCGAAGATGATGACGAGTCCGGCGGCGCCGATGGCCAATATGCTTCTGGCGCCCGGCTTGTCGGGAATGTCGCTCAGGCGCCACTTGCCGGCCCGCAGCGATATTATGGTGATGGCGACCGGCCATGCGTACACAGCGGTGGAGCTTATCGTTTGGAAGAGGGCCATGGGCCTGGCGTCCTCGACGCTGGCGTGCAGCACGGGTAGCCCCAGAGCGCTGTCGAGGAACGGCAGAAGCCAGAGCGCAAGCGACCAGGCAGCTCCGATCCGGTAGACTCTGCGGCGCGAACCGTGGATCTTCTCGTCACCGAACAGGTACAGGCTTATCTCGAACAGCGCCTGGCTTATCATAAATACCGCGGCGATCACCAGGAAATTGTCCAGGGGCAGGGCCAGGATCCAGTACACGCTGAGCCAGCTGAACATGAATAGAGAGCCAATGCCTGCGAAGAGTATGCCAAAGGCCTTGCGCACGCGCTGGTTGCCTGGTTCCACGAAGAACCCCGCGCCCATCGCTATGAAGGCGAAGCCCGAGGCGCCGCGGAAGAAGACATACAGGGTATCGATCATGAATAGTTGACCCGAGGCATGGGGTATTCTAATCCACAGGGTGGGCTTGTCAAGTTGGCCTCACTCGTCTGCGTCGAAGCCCTTGATGCGGGAATACAGCAGGCGGGAATACAGCAGGCGGTGGAACAGCCAGGCCAGGTCGACCGGCAGGATCTTCTGGGCCAGCACGTAGGGGCGGGGCGTCGTTCCTGTCATGTAGTACTCCAGTTTCAGGCTGTGGGAAATGCTGAAGCGATCGTTGCCAAGGGCAAAAACAAGGTAAGCGGATATTCGACAAATGCGATAAAGCCATATTTCAAGTAGAAGGATTGTGCTTCCTCATCGATTGCGTCGACTATGACCGCAAACAATCCAACAGACGCTGATACTGAAAGAGCCTTTTCAAGAGCTGAACGAAGGAGCCAGGCGCCGACCCCAGTTCCCTGGCAGCGCACATCGACGGCAAGCTTGCCTATGCGGAGCGCCGGAACCGGATACCGGGGTAGTTTTACTCGTATGGCATCAGGCAGTAAACCTGCCTCAATCTGTGCGTTCGAAAGAGTCATACACCCTGTTGCGGCGCCAGTATCATCTACGGCGACAAAGGTTTTATCGATGGAGAGCCGGTCATTTTTAAAGGCATAGAATCTGAAATAGTCATTGAGCAACGGATTGCCGCAATCGAAAGGCGCTTTTTGGAGCGCTTTTGATATAGGCTCCAGCGTAAGCGTCATGCCTTTTCTCGGCTGGAATCCAGTAAAAGCCTGCGGAGTGCCGCATTCGGCTCGGGCGGTTTTACCAAGGCGGAAAAGAACAGTTCCCGGTCAACCTCGCCAAGGATCAGTGTTTCTGTATCCCGGATGTCTTCTTTAGCTTTCTGAAGCGCTGAATCAAGAAGATAGGCGGAGATGGTGGTATGACGGATTTGCGCCGCCCTTTCAATAAGGGACTTTACCTCTGTATTGGTTCGTAACTCGATTCGTTCCGATCTGAGGGTAGTTGTCGCGCGCATGGAAATCCTCCTGTACAAAGTATACTGGTTTGTACGGCGAATGTACACACGGAGCCTGAAAACTACTAACGCAAGAGGCTGGTGATCAAGCCGTCAGGAAGGCCAGGCCGTAGTAGTGGTTGCCGTTGAAGTCGAAGCGGTCTATCACGTCTAGGTTCGCCTTGCGCGTGTGGGCCTGGAAGGAGCGTTCGTTGACGGTGTTGATGAAGGTGGTGCCCACCGGGAACCTGCTCCGCATGTGCGCCTTCTGGTAATTAAACAGGGTGGTGAAGGCGGGCGTGCCCCGGAGCCTCTGGTCGATGCAGATGGGGCCGTACTGGAAGGAGTTGGCTCTGGTGATAGGGATGCCCTTGTATTCGAGTTTCTGGAAGCGCTCTATCATCAGGTCGAACATGGGCCGGCCCTGGAAGTAGTCCCAGCCGGCCGCCATGGTGTAGCCGACTATGGTGCCGCCGTCGGCTACGACGAACAGGCCGTCGATATGTATCAGGTCGAGCAGCTGTGCCTCGGTGAACGGTGTGGTGACGAAGCCGTTCTGCTTCTGCTCCTCGCTGAGCTTGGTGACGATGTTACGCTCCTGCAGGCTCAGGATGCCGGGTATGTCGGCTGCGCGTCCGGTTCGTGTTTCCATGGTAGTTCCTCGAAGCTTGTGTTTCGTGCCAAAACCTACCGGCTCTGGCACCTCGTTGAGCAAGAATAATACAGCATATTGTATCTTCATAGGCCCAGGCACAAGGTTCGAAGAACTAGGGCGCCATTTCGACACATGTCGCGAGCGCTGTGAAGGCGGCGGCGGACAGGATGGTCTGGATGTACATGAGCCTCGTGGCCCTGGCGATATCGTCTGGGGCGGCCTCGGCGCCGGCGGGGTTGAGCCACGGCTTGTCGATGAGGCCTTCGGCGTAGCGGGAGGGGCCGCCGAGGCGGATTCCGAGGGCGCCTGAGTAGGCGGATTCGGGGTGGCCCGCGTTGGGGCTCTCGTGCGCGAGGCGCCAGCGGAGGAACGAGCGGAACGCGGCGCGTGCGCTGCCGCCGATGAGCGGCGCGGCGGCGCACGCGATGAGCGACGAGATGCGGGCCGGGAGCCAGTTTGCCGCGTCGTCGGCACGGGCGGGTACGAGTCCGAAATGCAGGTAGCGCTCGCTCTTGTGGCCGAACATGGAATCCATGGTGTTGACGGCGCGGTAGGCGAAGGCGCCCCACGGCCCGAGGAGCGCGCCCCAGAACAGCGGCGCGGCGGCGCCGTCCACGGAGCTCTCGGCGACGCTCTCGACGCAGGCGCGCGCGACGCCGGAAGCATCCAGGGAGGACGTGTCGCGGCCCACGAGCATCGAGACAGCCGCGCGCCCCCTGACAGGCCCGAGTTCCGTGTTAGTCGCGAGTGCGGCATCTTCGGCGTCACGGGCCAAGGCGCGGCGGACGCGGGTTGCGTGCGCGGCGAGGTCGGCCGGCGCTATCGAGGCCCAGAGCACGAGTATGTCGGCGGCGGATCCGAGCAGGGGGTGGATGGTCCGCGCCGCGGCGCAGAACACCCAGGCGAGTAAGGCGGCTGTTCCGGTGACGGAGAGCCAGGCTACGGCGCCCGCGAGGCGGGCGCGGGCCGCGGATGGTCGGGGAAGAGCGATGGGGACAGAGCTCGGTGCGGGCGCTTGCGCTGGGTTGGCTGGAACAGGCGCCTGGACTTCTGTGAGAACAGCGGGGACAGAGCTGGATGCGGGCGCCGGGCAGCCGAACAGCTTGCGGGTTGCCGATTCCGCGCGGGCGGCGAGGCGACCAAGGAGGCGGACGGGGTGCCAACTGATGGCGGGGTCACCGATGAGGGCGTCGAGGGCCAGGCCGCCGGCCAGGGCGATGAGGGCGCGCTCGATCACAGGCCGAGTTCCGCGCGTATGGCCGCGAGGTCGACATTGGCCTTGACGACCTCGGCGAGGCGCGACAATTCGGAGTCCAGGCTCGGCCGCGCGGTGGGCTTGAGCGGGGACAGAGCTCGCCGCAGTCGCAGGCGGTTGAGGAAGGAGCGGCGGAAGCTGTTTGCGTCGAAGATGCCGTGCAGGTAGCTGCCCCAGACGGCGTCGGTGCCGTAGCCTATGGCTTCGCCGGATTCGGTGACGACAACGGGGCGGACGGCGCTCGGGGGCGGGCTACCCGCGCTTGTGGGCTGGCTGTCCGCGAGACGCGTGGCGCCGTGGTGGATTTCGTAGCCTTCCAGCGGCTCGTCCGGGGCGGTGGTGTCGCCTGAGGCCGCGCCGGAAGCGGCGCCGGGGGCGAAGACCCAGCGGGCGCGGGTGCGCGACAGGGTCTTGTCGGCGGCGAACGAAGTGAGCACGGGGAGGAGCCCGAGGCCGGCGGTTTCGCGCTCGGTGGACTCCACGCGGTCGGGGTCTAGCAGCACGCGGCCGAGCATTTGGTAGCCGCCGCAGATGCCGGCGACCGTGCCGCCAGATGCGGCGAAGCGCAGGATGGCGTCAGCCAGGCCCGAGGCTCGGAGCCAGCCGAGGTCGGCAACGGTAGACTTGGTGCCCGGAATTATCACCGCGTCGTAATGGCCATAGTCGATCTCGCTTCCTTTTGAAACAGCGACCACTTCCACATCGCTCTCGCTGGCGAACGCGTCGAGGTCGGTAAAATTGGACACGCGGCGCAGGCGAGGCACGGCGATGCGGATTTCGGCGCCGGGGCGGGAGCCGGCCTTGAGCACGGGTTCGTCCTCGTCGGGGATGTCGAGGCCGGGGATCATCGGCACGCAGCCGAGGACCGGGTAACCCGTGCGGTCGCGCGTCATGGCGAAGGCGTCGCCGAGGAGGGCGGGGTCGCCGCGGAACTTGTTGACTATGAAGCCTGACAGCATCGCGAGTTCGTCGGGCGCGAATGTGGCCACGTGGCCTATGAACGACGCGAATACGCCGCCGCGGTCTATATCGCCCACGAGTAGGACGCGCGCGCCTGAGTGCCGAGCCGCTCCCATGTTGACGAAATCATGTTTCTTTAAATTTATCTCCGCGGGACTGCCCGCGCCTTCTAATATAATTAATTCACGTTCTGCCGCGAGGCTGTCGTAGGCCGCGCGGGCGGTATCGCGCATGAGGCTGTGCCGCGCGTAGTATTCCTGGGCCTGGTATCGCGCGTAGGGTTTGCCCATCAGCACTATCTGCGAGCCGCGGTCGCTCTCGGGTTTGAGGAGGACGGGGTTCATGCGCGCATCCGGTTCGAGTCCGCAGGCCGCTGCCTGCACCGCCTGTGCGCGGCCTATCTCCAGGCCGTCCCTGGTGACGGCCGAGTTGAGCGACATGTTCTGCGCCTTGTACGGGGCAACGTCGAGACCCAGGTCGCGAAATATCCTGCAGAAGGCGGCGGCTATGAGGCTCTTGCCGGCGCCTGAACCGCAGCCCTGGATCATCAGGGCCTTGGCGCGGTGCGGTGCGCGTGCCTGCTTTCGCGGAATCTGGCTCTGAGCCGCAGTGCTGTCATATTTTGATGATACTGAGAGCTGATATTCTTCTATTACTTCAGTGAAGGCGGCCGCTATCGCGTCGTTCTCCGCGCGGGTTCGTACGGCGACGCGCACGAAGTCAGAACCGAGGCCCTCGAAATTTCGGCATTTGCGTACGCCTATGCCTCTTTGGGCGAGGGCGTCCGCGAGTCCGTCGCCGTCGAGCGTTACGGCGCCAACCTCCGACGATGCCGCAACCGCTACCCTGACGAGGTAGTAGTTGGTCCGCGAGGCCAGCACGGTGAGGCCCGGCAGGCTGCCGAGGGCTGTGGCCATGCGCGCGCGTTCGGCAGACACGAAGGCCAGGGTGTCCTCGCGGCGGGCGGTGGGGTGGCCGGGTTGCGCAACGTTGATAGCGCCGCGAAGGGTGTCTTCACCGAAATGGCCGCCGGGGGAGGAGAATGCGCGGCGGGCGAAGGATTCGGCGACGGAGTTGAGCGGCCAGTTGGGCAGGGCCGCGCGAAGCGCCGCGGCGGTCGATGTGGCGCAGATAGCGTAGCCGGCGCGCAGGCCCGGCACGGCCCAGAACTTTGTCATGGATCTGAGTACGATCAGATTGGGGAGCCGGGCGGCGGCCAAAGACGCGCCCGCGGGATCGGCGCCTTTGGCGAACTCGATGAAGGCCTCGTCGCAGACGACGAAACGGTCTGGAAAGCTCTCGGCTAGGCGGATGGCGCAGCCAGGATACCCGGCGGGCATCAGTCCCGTAGGGTTGTTGGGCGCGCCGAGCCAGAGTACGGAGCCGGGCGCGACCTCGGCGAGGGCTACGGTGTAGCGCGCCTCGTCACCGGAGCCGGCGGCTTTGGGTTCCGCACGGCAAGCTGCTTCGGGGATGCGGGCCGGAATGGACCGGACAACGAAGCCCGCGTTTGCCGATGCGGCGCGGTACGAGGCGTAGGACGGCGCTTCGACGATGGCGCTGAGTTCGGCATGGTTGGCGGCCGCCGGGGAAGGGCCTGGGTGGAACAGCGTGCGGGCGAGGGCGTACATCAGTTCGTCGGCGCCGTTGCCGAAGACGAGGCACTCGGGTGATACGCCGAGGCGGTCTGAGGCAGAAGCCCGCAACTGGCGGTAGGCGGGGTCGGGGTAGCGTCCGCTGTGGCGCCTACCTTCGGCGAAGGCGGCGTCCAGCCAGTCGGGAGGCCCGAGCGGGTTCAGGTTGGCGCTGGCATCTATAATAGAAGATTTTGGTAGGCCCGATGAAGCGGCCAGGCCTATGAAATCGCCGCCGTGAATCAGGCTGTCGGGCTCTATCCCCGGTAACGCGGTTCCGGCGGCCATGTTCGTCAGAAATCCTTCTCGTCGGCAGTGGCCTTAGAGACGGCCATTGTGGAGAAGCGGGCCATTTCGCCGGCTATCTTCGCTCCCAGTTCGACGATGAAGCCGCCTATGACGGCGCCGGTGCCTTCACCCAGGCGCATGTCCAGGGCTACGACGGGCTCGAGGCCGAGGGCTGCCAGTACGGGCCGGTGTCCCTTGACGCGGGACTCGTGGCCGGCGAATAGGTACTCGGTTACGGAGGGGTCGATCTTCCAGGCTATCGCGGCGCCCGCGGTTATGGGGAAGCCGTCTATCATGCAGGCTATGCCCGTGCCCTTGAGGCCGAGGATGATGCCCGCCGCTGTCGCTATCTCCGGGCCGGAGAGGGCGATGGCGACTGACTCGGGCGTGGGGTAGGGACCGCGCGCCGCGACCGCGTCTACAATGGTGCGGTGTTTCTTTGCCAGGGCCGCGTCGTCTATGCCGGTGCCGCGGTCTATGATCAGCTCGGGGCTAAAGCCGTAGGCTACGAGGACGGCGGCGGCGCTTGTGGTGTTGCCTATGCCCATGTCGCCGAGCGCGACGAGGTCATAACCTTCAGCCACGGCGAATTTTGCCAATTGAATTCCGTTCTGTAGGCAGGATTCGAACTCGCCCTCGGTGAAGGCCGGCTCCACGGAGAAGTCCTTGGTCCCGCGGACCACCTTCATGGAGAAGAAACCGGGAGTGCCGTCGGCGCCCTTGCGCGGCCAGACAGGCAAGTCTGCGTCGACACCGGCGTCCACCGCATATACATCGAAGCCGCAGGCGCGGGAGAGCACGTTGATGCCCGCTCCTCCAGCCATGATGTTGTGGAACATCTGGGCGGTGACTTCCTTGGGGTAGAGCGACACGCCCTGGGCGACGACGCCGTGGTCGCCCGCGAGCACGAACGCGGCCTTGCGCCTGATATGCGGCGGTACGCGACCCTGGATGAGGGCCAGTTTTTCGGCATAGTCCTCGAGCTTGCCGAGGCTGCCCTTGGGCTTGGTCAGGTCATCGAGCCGAGCCTGAATGGCTGCGCGTATTTCGTCTTTGTTCATAGTTAGTCTGCCTTTCGTTGTTTTCTGGAAACGGGTAATACGAATTTTCCGTAGGTAGCGTGGTCGCCGTGGATGAAATTGGTGTCGTACGCGTCTTCAAGGTGTTCCTGGGTGAGGATGTCGTCGGGGGTGCCGAAGACTGAAGCGCCGTCGCGGCCTACGAGGAGGGCTAGGTCGGCGAAGCGTCGGGCCGCGTTGACGTCGTGGACCGAGACCGCCACGGCCTTGCCGGAACGGGCGAGGCTGGCCAGGAGTTCCATCAGCTCCATCTGCCGGCCCGGGTCCAGATGGGCTGCCGGTTCGTCCAGGACGAGCAGGGGCGTCTCCTGGGCGAGCGCGCGGGCTATCATGACGCGCCTGGCCTCTCCGCCCGACAGCGACGAGAAGCGTCGGTCGGCGAGCGTCCTGGCGTCCATCGCGTCTAGTGCGGTTTCTATAGCCGCTTCGTCGGCCTCGTCGAAAGGCGCGAAGGCTCCGCGGATGGCGTAGCGGCCTTGGGCCACGATGTCGCGGGCGCGGTACGACCAGGCGGCCTCCGCTATCTGCGGCACCCAGGCCGCAAGTCTGGCTCTGGCGCGGGGCTTCATGCCCGCGACCGCGTTCCCGCCTAGGAGCGCTTCGCCCGAGAGCGCGGGTATGAGGCCAATGCAGGTCTTCAGGATGGTGGTCTTGCCGCAGCCATTGGGTCCGAGCACGACGAGCAGCGTTCCGGGGCTGACCGAAAAGGACGCCGAGCCGACGACGACGCGTTCGCCGTAGCCCGCACAGAGGCCGCGCGCCTCGAGGAGGGCAGGAATCATCGTGTTTCCTCCAGTCCGCGGCGGGCTATCTTATATATGAAGAAAGGTGCGCCGATCAGCGCCGTCATGGCGCCGACGGGCATCTCGACGGGAGCGAACACCGTGCGGGCCACCGTGTCGGCTACCACGAGCAGTATGGCGCCTGAGAGCGCGGCGGCGGGAATCAGGCGGCGGTGCCTCGGGCCGACCAGGCGGCGCGCGAGGTGCGGCGATACGAGGCCAACGAAGCCTATAGCGCCGGACAGGGCTACGGCCGCCGAGACGGACAGGGCCGCGAAGCCGCCGACTATGAAGCGCGTCAGTACGGGCCTCATGCCAAGGCTGGTGGCCTCCTCGTCACCGACGGAGAGCAGATCCAGCGAGCGGGCCGAGGCGAGGGCCGCGATGAAGCCCGCGAGCATGGCTGGCGCGGCGGCCGCGAGTTCCGGCAGGCCGCGGCCGGAGAAGCCGCCCAGGAGCCAGAACCAGGCCTGGTGCAAATCCTTGTCCTTGAGCGCCAGCACTATGGAGACGAGGGCTGAAAAGAGCGAGCCGAGGGCGGTGCCGGCCAAAAGCAGGCTGGAGGCGTCGGAGCGCAGTCTCGTCGCGCCCGCGACCAGGTAGACGACGAGCGTTGAGCCCAGCCCGCCGGCGAAGGCCGCGAGTCCTATGCGTGAGAATCCCAGGGCGCCGGCGCCCGAACCGAGGGCTATGGCGAGCACCGCTCCGAAGGCTGCGCCGCCTGAGCTGCCTATGACGTAGGGGTCGGCGAGCGGGTTGCGGAACAGGCCCTGGAACACGGCTCCCGACGCGGCCAGCGAGGCGCCGACGGCGGCCGCTAGGCAGGCGCGCGCGAAGCGGAGCCGGACTATGACAGCCGCCATTGAGGGTTCCGCTTCGGCGCCGGAGAACAGGGCGGCCAGCGCCTCGGCGGGTGACAGCCGCACGGCGCCGAGCGCGAGCGCCATCGCCAGCGCGGCGAAGAGGGCCGCGGCGAGGCCGCCGTAAGCCAGTGCGGCGCGCGTGCGGTCGCCTGAGTCGTTCACCTGAACAGCTCGGGGTATAGGACCTTGGCCATCAGTTCAGCCGCCTCGACGAAGCGCGGGCCGGCCCGAGAGACGATGTCGCCGTCCAGGAACACCACGCGGTTGGCCTTTACGGCCTTGAGCGAGGCCCAGCCTGAGCGCCTGGCGAGCCGCTCAGGGGTCAAAGCTTCACCGTGGCTGTCGGCCGCCATGATGTAGTCGGGATTCCGCGCGAGCACCGCCTCGAAACTGACCACAGGCCAGTCCGCCGTGGAGTCGGCAAAGCAGTTGCGCCCGCCGGCCGCCTCTATGATCTGGCCGGTAAAGGTGTTCGGGCCTGCGCTCATCAACGGCTCGTCCCAGGTTTCCCAGAACACGATGGGGCGCCTGTCGGCGGGGACCGAGGCGGTTTTTGCCTTTATAGTAGCGAGTCTGTCCTTCATCGAGCCGACGACGGCGTTTGCGGTGGCCTCGTCGCCGGCTATGCGGCCAGCCAGTTCCAGCGTCGCATAGACCGAGGCAAAATCCGTGGAGGGCAGGGCCGCGAATCGCAGGCCGGCGCGCTCGAATTGCGCGGCGAGCTGACCGTGGGCGGAGAGGTTGCCGATGACAAGGTCCGGCTTGAGCGCGACTATGGCTTCGACGCTGATGGTTTTTGCCGAGAAGCCGCCTACCTTCGTCACTGAAAGGGCCGCCGCGGGGTAATTGCAATACGTCGTGTTACCGACGACCCTGTCGCCGGCGCCCGCCGCGTAGAGGATTTCAGTCAGTTCCGGCGATAGCGACACGATGCGTTGAGCCTTGGCGGGCAGTGTTATCATAACGTCGCGTCCGTCCTTGAACGAGAGCGGCGAGCCTGCCGGAGCGGCTGTTGCCGTCATCGCGGCGCCGAGACCGGCCGCGAGGGCCATGACCAGTGCGAGTGTTCGTTTCATCGATATCCTCCAGAGTATTCGACCGCGGGCGGTCGTTGTGGAGGAACGGTTCCTGATTGGTGTTGGTTCGACGGGCCGCGAAGCGTACTGGTCGCTCTGACCGGGCCGCTTCGAAGACTATCGTTTTCCGCCTGTACCACGAAGCGTTCCACGAAAATAGCGGCTGAAGAAGGTAACCTGGCTCGCCGTTCCACCCTTGGGGTGAAACCGCATACAGTTACGGGCTAGCTCCGGCATCTCACCGGATTCCCCCTCGTCATCGCTGCGTACAAAGGCACTATAGGATCGTCAGGGATCGGGGGTCAAGGGGAGCTTTGATCGAGGAGAACGGGTAAGTGTCCGCAGAGCATCAGAGGTAAGCTTCCAGGCGTAGCCCTTCAATATGGAACTCGACTGCTTCCCGCATCTTTGTACGCACAGCATCGAGGTCTTTTCCGGTAGCGATGCGGCCAGGGAGGTCAGGGGCATAGGCCGAGTAGCCAGTGCTTGTTTTTTCAATGACTATGAGGTAGTCCATGCTTACTTCTTGAGGCCAACTTGTTTCAGGATGCTGTTGAGGATTCCACGATCGATATTAGGTGTAACGCTGTCGTTACAATCAGTCAATCGAGCGAATTTAAATCACCCTGTCTAGCCACGACTGCGCACCTTTTGCGCAGCGCAAGAGCTGCGCACCAAAGTTTTCCCGCTGGTCCGACACGACCGGCTCCCGGATGGCCTGTAGCCCCTTCCTGGCGCTCCCTTTCGATTTTGGCACTTGGCACGCTTTTTGCTTTGTATGAGGTGCGCAAGGAGTGCAATAAAGATGAAGAAGTGGAAACTATTAGTCAGTCTCGTTACCGTGGCCGCCGTCGCGGCGGCGATGCTGGTCCTGATATCCGGCAAGAAGAACGGCACGGCGGCGGCCGGCGAGTCCTATTCATTCGCGACGGTAGCGCGCGGCACGGTGGAGAGCGTCGTGACCAGCAGCGGAACCCTGTCGGTGGTGTCATCGGTGACCGTGCTGGCCCAGATGAGCGGCCGCCTTGAGAGCGTCGATGTGGACTACAACGACGAGGTGAGCGCCGGGCAGGTGCTGGCCACCATCAACACCGACCTCTTGCGGCTCAAGGCCAAGGCGGCCCAGGCTTCCGTGGACAAGGCCCGTGCCAACTACGACCTGCAGGCGCTGGCGTTGCAGAATGCCCGTTCGCTGTACGACAAACAACTGCTCTCCGAATACGATCTGAAGACCAGCCAGTCGGCGCTGGACGTCAGGAAAGCCGAACTTGCCTCGGCCCAGGCCTCATTCGAGGAGATAGAAACCGAGATAAACCAATACGCCATAATAACCTCCCCGATAGACGGTATAGTCCTGGAACGCAATATCGACGCGGGCCAGAGCGTCGTAGGCGGCTCCAGTTCCACCTCGTCGAGCCTATTCACCATCGCCGAGGATCTAGCCAAGATGCAGATAGAGGCCGGCGTCGACGAGCTGGACATCGGCTCCATCAAGGTGGGACAGGCGGTGCGCTTCACGGTGGAAGCCGACACGGAGCGGACCTACGACGGCGCCGTCGAGCAGATACGGCTCGTGCCCGAGACGACAAACAACGTCGTCTACTACAGCGTCATAGTCCTGGCTGACAACAGTTCAGGCAAGCTGCTGCCCGGCATGACCGCCAACGTGGAGTTCATAAAGGAACAGAAATCCAATGTGCTCGTGGCGCCGACCGCCGCGTTCCGCTTTACCCCGACGACACTGACAGCGGCGGAGATAAAGCGGGCGGTGTTCGTGGCCAGCCTGGGTGTTATGCCCGAGGAGCAGAAGGCTACCGTTCTGGCGCGTTTCGACGAGGCTCAGAAGGCGCTGGCGGCCAGCGGCGCCGACGCGGCAAAGTCGACCGGCGGCCTGTCTAGCCTGATGGGCGGCGGCCTGCCCGGCGGCCCCGGCGGAGCTCCCGGTGGCCCTGGAGTTCCCGGTGCCATGGGTGGATCCGGGCGAACCGCGGGCTCGGGCCAGTCGGCGGCTGGAACCACGGGAGCGGGTGCGGGTGCGGCAGGTGCGGCAGGTGCGGGAGCCGCGGCTAAAATAGCGGCCAGCAAGACGCTCTGGTACCTGGACGAGTCGGGCCAGTTGGCCGTGACGCTTGTGCAGGCCGGCGCTAGCGACGATGCGATGACCGAACTGATCAATGCCGACAGTCTCGAAGGCACGAAGGTCATAGTCAAGTTGCAGGTACAGTGACCATGGCCATCATTGAACTGCGCGGCATAAAGCGCCATTACGTCGTGGGCGACATTACTGTCCGGGCTATCCGCGGGTTGAACCTGGACGTGGAATCGGGCGAGTTCGTCGCCATCATGGGGCCCTCGGGCTCCGGCAAGTCGACGCTGATGAATACCCTAGGCTGCCTGGATAAGCCCTCAGCCGGCAGTTATATACTCGACGGCCTGGAGACCAGCACGGCCAGCTCCGACGAGTTTGCCGATATACGCAACGACAAGATAGGATTCGTGTTCCAGGGCTTCAACCTGTTGTCGAGGACGAGCGCCCTGGAGAACGTGGAACTGCCGCTCTTCTACGACCGCTCAGGCTCTAAGATCGACCAGAAGGAACGGGCCAGGGCCGCGCTCACCGATGTAGGCCTCGGGGACAGGCTGGACCACAAGCCCAACCAGCTCTCCGGCGGCCAGCAGCAGCGCGTCGCCATAGCGCGGGCCATGGTCAAGGATCCGGCCTTTATCCTGGCTGACGAACCTACGGGAAACCTGGACACCGAGATGTCCATGGAGATCATGAGCCTGTTCCAGGAACTCAACGAACGCGGCAAGACTATCGTGATGGTGACGCACGAACCCGAGATAGCCGCGTACACGAAGCGGGTCATAACGATGCGGGACGGCGCCATCGTGTCTGACGCGCCGGTGGCGGAGCGCCGCAACGCGGCCGACGACCTCATTGAATGGAAGAAACTACACGCATCGTTCGCCGTGGCGGGAGGCGCGGCATGACCCTCGGTAAGCTTCTCAAGGCTTC
>CAZNCK010000032.1:0-19422 GCA_964571545.1 uncultured Treponemataceae bacterium
AAGAAAGTCGATGTGTCGGCGTCGCAAGACGCGGTGATCGGCGAGTTGGCGTACCGTGAAGGCGATGTTGTCAAGGCCGGAACCGTAATAGCTCGGTTGCTCAATCCGCAACTGGCCTTGGCTGTTGGCCGCGCTGAAAATGGAGTGCTGCAAGCCACGGCCGCCGTATCTCTGGCGCGGGCTCGCTTTTTCGAAGGAGAGCTTGCTGCCGAAGCAAAGCTTCTTGGTATCGAGAAAACCAGGTTGGAAATTCTGCAGTCCCGTCGTGAGCTGGCTGAAGCCGAGCGCAAGCATGCCGATCAGGAAACGCTGTACCGGGCCGGTGGAGTTACCGAAGAAGCGATTCGATCCGGGCGTTTTTCAATCGAGTCCGCCAGCGAGCGTATCGCTATGATGGAAAAAGATATCGATATCAGGCTCATAGGTTTGCGCGACCAGGATCTGGTAGCCCGAGGAATTTCAATTCTCTGCGACGAGGCTACGCGGAATAGGTCGCTCGTACGACTGTCTGTAGCGGCTCTCGCTGCCGAGGAAGCCGCAGCCGAGGCCCGCCTTGAAGCCGCCCGTACGGATCTCCAGTCATCGCGGCTTGCCCTTGCCGAGTTGCTGATAGTAGCCCCCATCACGGGCGTTATAGCGGCTAGGTATCTGGAAGCAGGCGAGAGGGTAGGGCGTGAGGAAAAAATTTTAACTATAATGAGCGTCGAGTCGCTGTATGCGGTCGTCTCGGTATTTGAATCCGATGCTCTGCGTGTATCCGCTGGCATGGAGGCAACGGTGACCGTGGACGGAGCGTCAGCGGATGCAGGGTCCGTTGAATTCGATGGAGTAGTGGACCTCGTTTCCCCCGTAGCCGACGCGAGTTCGGCATCCTTCAGCGTGCGCGTCGTCCTGCACGATACGGCAGGCCGGCTCAAGCCAGGCATGTTTGCCCAGGTGACCATTACTGCGGGCGAGGCCCAGAGCGTTCTCGTGGTTCCGGAGAGCGCCGTCATTGAACGATCAGATCAGTCTGGAACCCTGTGCTTTATTTCCGGGGGCTCCGTAGCATTGAGGCGCGTGACGCTTGGCTCGTCCGTCGAAGCAGGTCGGGTAATTCTTTCTGGAGCTGCTTCTGGGGATGTAATCGTTGACATGCCTGATCCGACTCTGAAGGAGGGGCTCCATGTTTCAATTTCGGGTTAATACCGTGCGGATGGTTAGCTTGTTGTTCGTCGCGATGGTTGCCGCTACGTTCTCGTGCGACCTTATAGACCTGCGGCCCGTGGCGGTCTCCACCATGCCGGCGTCCGCCTATACGATGCTTGCTTCCCGAGAGAGCTGTGTGGTCGTTACGTTTTCAGCCGAACCTGAGAGGCTGGAGGCGGAACGGGCCTTCCTTGTCCGTTCGCCTGAGGGGGCTGTCGAAGGCGACTTTAGCTGGAACGGTCCGGGCTTTACCTGGAAGCCCGTGTCACCCTGGAATCCAGGCCTACGATACCGCCTGATTTTGAAAGGTTCAATACGGACTCTCGATGGTCGTGAAGTCCGACCCGAAATTGATCTTCCGTTCTTCGCGCAACGATCAACAGGCCAGCCCTTGCTGTCATCGTTTACCCCTGCGCAGGGATCTTCAATCGGTGTTTCAACGGGTTCCCTTCCAGTTCTGAAACTTGAATTTACAGAGGCTATGGAGGTGCTGTCCACTGAGACTGCCTTCAACCTTAAGCCCGCGGCCGAGTGCTGTTTTTCCTGGAACACAGAACAGACAATCCTTTACATCACGCCTAAGGAAAAATTGTCTGTCTGTTCGATGTATCGATGGACGCTCGGAACGGGAGCTCGGGCCGTAGACGGTACGCCGCTGGGTAGGAGCGCGGGCGGTACGTTCATCACCAACCTTGACTCCACGCCGCCGCGGGTTGAGCGCGCGTACCCGGTGTTTCATTCCGGAGGCGCATGGGTCGAGGCGGCGGCCGATCTTTCAGGGCTCGACGCGAGACATTCGCTGGCCGTGTTGTTTTCCGAGCCGATAGAGCCTGTTAGCGCCATAGGCGGCATACGACTGGAGCCGAGCCAAACGGGGAGGTCTGATGCCGTTGGACCACGGCTCGTCGTGTTTACCCCCGAACGCGAGTGGCTGCCAGAGCAAGCGCTGACTCTCGTGGTATCCGCAGACGTCAAGGATTCGTCGGGCCTCCGCGCCGGCGAAGAATTCCGGCTACGTTTCACGCCGCTCGTTCCCTATCTGAAAATCCTCGCCGTAAGCGCAGGCGTCGACAAAACGACCGACGACCTCGGCGATTCTTCGATCCTTACCGTGGCGCTTGGAGACGCGCCTGATGGAATCTGCACGCTGATGCTGCGCTTTTCGGCACCGTTTGACGCCGCAACAAAGGTAGCTACCGCCGAACGCGTTACGCTCTCCGCTTTTTTCCCCAGTTATTTGCCTGCGCCGTCTCTTCGTGACCTTTGCTGGCTTTCGGACGACACCCTGACGATGACCTGGGAAGGATTGCGAGCCAATGACGACGAAGCCATCAATTTCTACAGGCTTCTTGTTCCAGGTGGACAGGGAGGAATCCTCAGCGGTAAAGGTTTATGGCTCAAGGATGACGGCCTTCTATATCTGGAGGTTGAAAATTGAACAATAGATGTGATACTCCGCTAAAGACTCTTATTATTGTTATATTAATATCACTGCAAACCTTGTCTTGCGATCTGCTCCGTACCGCTCCTTTTGATTTAGTTGCGTGGAGCCCCGGGCCAGGGCGGCACCTGGCGACGGATGACATCGTTGTGAGCGTCATGTTTTCAGAAGAGCCTGATCGGACGAGCGCCGAGAATTCCTTCTCGCTGACCGAAGACGGCGCGGTTCTTGCCGGCGAATTTGCCTGGGACCGCTCGTCGCTCACCTTTCTGCCATACCGCGGCTTGAGCCCGAACGCCGACTACCGGATAACCGTCTCAGCCGACGCTCGAACTCCGCGCGGCGTCTCTCTCGGGCAGCCCTTCGAGGCTGCTTTCTCCAGCAAACCGGAAGATGCCCGCCCTGTCGTCATATCGACTATCCCGGAGCGCGAAGGCATTCTGGAAATCAAGAATGGTACAATTTCTATAATATTTTCAGAGGCCGTTGATGCTGTTCTATTTCGGGAGTGCCTCTCGCTTTCTCCTGCTATCAAGGGAACCTGGAAGCTTGAGCCCGGTGGCAGTTCCGCAACCTTTACTCCGCTCGAACCATGGACATGGGGTACGGACTATGAGCTAACGATTTCAGCCGACCTGATTGATACCTCGGGTAACAGAATGGGGCAGTCGTATGCATCCGGTTTTACCGTAGGACTTGACCGCGATCCTCCGGTCTTGACGAGCGCTGAAGCGATCGATGAAAACGGATTGTCTATAGTCGTTATCAACGCCGACAAACCGCAGGACCAAGCGCTGCTTGAAAATCATGGCTGGGAAGCATCGTGGAAATTGCGCTTGCATTTCTCCGAACCAGTATCGCGGCGGAGCCTTGATTCGACAATTGAAGCTGAGGGCGGCATTGCCCTTGAGCCAGAGTGGGCCGGCGAATTCACTGAAATCGTTGATTTGAGGGTATCTGAATATCCGGACTGGGGCACAAATTTCGCGGTCCACGTTCCGGCAGGGACCAAGGACGCCGCAGGCAATACAAGCCTTGTTGAAGCCGTGTTCAGGTTTGTGTTCGACGGGCCGCGATCCAGGCCGCCGCGCTTCGTCGGCATCCGTCTGCCGCTGGCGCCTGGGGAAGCGGCGCCGTCAGATCGCGATCTTGCAGTCTTCAGCGTTGATAATCCATACGCGACTATCGCGATAGAGGGCGACGTTGCTAAATATCCAATAGGCGTTCCTGTCGCCACATCCATAGAAGTGTATGTCGATCTTGCAGCCGGCGCTTCACTAGATCTTCTATCGCTTATGAAATCGTTCAGGTTCAGTTCGACGAATGGCGCGCTAGATTTTTCAGCGAACCGTATGGTTGCAGGGTATCTGAAATATGCTGAACCCTACGAGCCCTGGGCGGCCTATGCCGTCGCGAGGATAGATGGCCTCATGACAAATCGTGTTGATTCAGGAATTATAAGCCTACAACTGGCCTCGGGATTAATGGACTCTTCCGGCAATGCAAGCGGCGTAACCCAGCGATTGCCGCTACTGAAATGAACGGCGTATGAATGCTCTCGTCAGGTTCTGCGCAGGAAAACCCGTTGCCGTGACCATGGTACTAGCGGCAATAGCGCTAGCGGGCGTTATGGCAGGCAGCACCATGCCGCTGAGTCGATTGCCGGAAATTTCTGTGCCGCGCATCATCGTTGAAGCGGCGATGCCTGGGCTGCCGGCGTCAGAAATCAGGTCGATGGTGGCCATCCCGCTCGAAGATGCGCTCGCTTCCGCAAAGGGGTTGCTGCGTTCGTCGAGTATTTCGCGAGACGGTCGCGCCGTTATAGTGCTCGACTTCGTCTGGGGTGAAAAAATTATCCTCGCTGCTGGCCGGGTACGGGAGATAATAGATTCAAGTTATCCTTCATTGCCTGAAGGCGCGTCTAAACCGAGTGTAGTTCTGGATGATCCCGACTTCGAGCCATTGCTCGTAATAAGGCTGAAATCCCGACAGGGAGATCTGGCTTTCGCTCGACGACTGGCTGAACGTGAGATTAAAGCCAGACTCAGGCGTGTAGAAGGGGCTGGAACAGTCAACATCATAGGCGGCCTCAGGCGCGAAGCCGTTGTCGTCGTCGATATGCGCAGGGCGGCCGCGAGGGGCCTTACGGTATACGATCTGGCGCGCGCCGTGTCGGCCGAGAGTGTGGATACTCCCGCCGGTTCACTCCGCGAAGGCGACATCGAATACATCGCGCTGGCTCATGGGAGTGTTTCCAGCATTGAGGAACTCGGTCGTATCGTGGCGAACGGTCCTGGTGGGGCATTTCGAGTTTCGGATTTGGCTACTGTCAGCGAGCGAGATGCTCCGAGGGATAGTCTGTTCGTCGTTGACGGCGAAGAATGCGTGGCGATCGAATTGTACCGCAAGCCCGGCGCCGATCCCGTCGCGACGGCGGTGAGGGCTAGGGCCGTCGTCGTACAGCTCGCCGCCGAATTCGGCCGCGACGCGGAACTGGAAATAGTCCGGGATTCCTCCTTGCCGATAGCCGCCTCCATCAAGAATCTAGCCGTGGCCAGCGCGGCCGGGGCCGCAATAGCCGCCGCAGTATTATTTTTTCTTCTGGGTAATTTGAAGGTCAGTCTTCTCGTCGCTGGTTCGATTCCAATAGCCGTGGCCGCGACTCTAGCCGTTTTGGCCGTTTTGGGACGCTCGTTGAACTCCATGAGCCTGGGCGGCATAGGTCTGGCTGTAGGCATGATATCCGATAACGCAGTCGTTGTGCTTGACGCGCTGTCCGGACGATTTTTTTCGACTCGCGGCAGACCCAAGCCTGCGGAAATAGCGGCGGCTACCACGACAGTCCTGTCGGGGACCCCTGGCAGCATGATGACGACGGCTGTTGTTTTTATTCCGGTATTTTTTCTTCCTGGCGCCATTGGCGCCTTGTTCGGCGATCTCGCAGTCTCCATCATAATTGCCAATGCGGCGGGGTGGTGCGTCGCCGTACTGGCGCTTCCAGCCATCTTTCGCGTGACCTGGGTGCGGCTCGAGAAACGAGACGGCTTAAAACTAGAGGGCCGTTATCGACGAATGCTCGCGTTTGCTATGAGGAGGCCGGGGTTAATAATAACTCTTGCGTCGTGCCTTGCTCTTGGCGGCGGGATTCTGGCTATAACGAGGCCTGTGACCTTCATGCCGCTTGAAGCCGCAACTGAATTGACGGTGACAGCGGCGTTTTCCGCCGGTACCGACCCCGACGGCCTTGCCGAACGAGGCCGTTTGCTCAGCGCCGCGCTATCCTCGGTGGCCGGCGTGGCGACCGCCTACGGTAGCGCGGGGGCGGAGAAGGAAGATGTCGCAAGGCGAGCGGACTCAACGTATAGCAGCGAGACGCTTATCCTCTTTTGTTCACGCAATGCCGGCGCCAAGGTCGAAGAGGTTTGGGCTGGGTTGCTTGCTGCGTCCGCGACGAGCCTGCCTGGCATAGCGATTGAAATCGGATTACCACCCGATCCCGCGGCCAGGCTACTGGGGCTCGATGGAGCCGCGGTCATAGCGGTGCGCGGTGACTCGAAGGAAGAAGCAGGCAATCGCGCTGACTACTTCGAAGCGGCTGTTTCCAGGGAGGCTGGTTCCGCGTTCAGCGCAATGGTGCGATCGCCAGTCGGCACGAAACCGCGAATAATCATCCGGCCGCGGCGCGCCGCCGCGGCCACGCTAGACATTTCACTCGCGGACGCCGCTGTCGCAATCCGTGCGGCGACTCAAGGCGTCAAGGCGACCGCGCTTCGAAGCGGAGGAAGGGAATCGGCTGTCATGGTGTTCGCCGGAGAGCCAAACGGAATAGACTCGTGCCTCACGCTAAGCGCGGCCTACGGCGTTCCAGTTTCCGTTGTAGCGGGGAATTCCATACCAGTATCTTCCATCGCCACCTTCGAACGGACCGACGACCAGGCGGCCTTGGCCCGGCTGGACAGGGCGGATGTTGTCTACCTGGAATTCAGCGCAGCGCCAGGGCGAGCGAAAGAGCTTTCCGTAGCCGTAGAGAAGGCGCTTTTAACATCGAGCGGCTCGGGGCGCTCCGACGAGTCTGCCTTCAGGATCTATGGCAATGCAATGGCTGGGGCGGTACTTCTCGTTTTGCTGCTTTTGTACCTGACCCTGGGAGCGCAGTTCGAGTCTTTCGGGATGCCCGTTGCAATAATGGCGACGATACCGCTTGCGATGGCAGGCGTTGGTCCGGCCCTCGTTCTGAGCGGCGTCGGACTCGATTCAGGTTCCATACTGGGGCTGGTTGTGTTATTTGGCGTCGTTGTAAACAACGCGATATTACTGCACGAGGCGAGCGACGCCAGGAGACAGGCCGGCGCGGGCCCCGTGCTTGCCGCGTTTGCCGGGGCCTCCGACCGTGTGAGGCCAGTGCTTGCGACGACGTTGACAACTATCGTCGCCCTCCTGCCTATGTGCCTGTCCGCAACGGGAGCGGCTCAGCGGTCCATGGCTGTAGCTGTTCTTGGCGGCCTCGCCGCGTCGACGGCGCTCACCCTGTTCATATCGCCGATAGCGTTTGCCGCCGCTGCCTCAAGGAAATCCGCGTGAGTGCTCGGGGCTGGTACGGACGCCCGGTCGCGGCTACCTGTGCGGTGCTCGCCGCGGTCGCGGGGGCGGTATACCTGCTGTTCGGAGCGGAATTCGGCCCGCGGGAAGCCCTGGCGCGCTCGGCTTTCGCCGTTACAATACGGCACTACGGTGTCGATGCTCGCGAAATGGAGCGATCCGTAGCGCTACCTCTCGAGGATGCTCTTTCCGCGGCTCCGGGCGCCATTGAAACGTCGAGTTCAAGCGAATACGGCAAGGCCAGGGTAATAGTCCGTTTCGCGTTCGGTGCAAATAAGGAGAGCGCATACGAAGCAGTCAGGGATGCCGCGGAGCGTGTGTACGGACTGCTTCCTTCGTCGGTCCAGAAACCGGAGATAGGCACCACGAGCGAGGGGCGCGGTCCAGTATGGGCCGCAGCCGTGTACTCCGAACTCCTGACTACTGCTGACACCGGAAGGATTCTGGAACGCTCAGTCAAGCCGGCTCTTGAAAAACTGACTGGGGCCGGAGAGGTAGAACTCGCGGGGACAGGCCTGCCTGAGGTGCTGGTCGAGGTAGATGAGGCAGCCGCCGCGACAATGGGCGTAGACGCCGGAACGGTGGCGCGGTTTCTGGCTATGAACGATGTTTTGGCGCCTGCCGGCACGGTACGTTCTGAAGGCAGGATGCTGGTACTCGTAGCCGACGGCCGCTTTGCCGAGGTCGCCGCGTTACAGGATGCATTAGTAGCCTCAGCTTCCGGTCGACCGGTGCCCTTAGGCGCGTTTTGCAGCATTGTCGAGGGCACCAGAAAACCGGAAACATTGTCGCGAGTTAACGGCAAACCCGCTATGACGATAGCCGTGAATCCTGGCGGCGGAGCCAATTTGCCGGCGCTTTCCCGTGCCCTCGCCAGGGAGACTGAGTCTCTGGCAACTACCCATGGAATCCGGTTTGAGGTGCTTTCCGATGTAGGAGCCGAGGTAGCCAGGTCCTTCGGATCCACACTCTCGGCTACGTTTCAGGGCGCTCTGGCGGTCGCTTTCGCTTCGGCCGCACTTGTCGGAGCCGACGGCTCGCGGAGGCGAAAAAAGGCGCGGCTGGTAGCGGTGGCGGCAGTCCCGGTTATACTGGCAATTTCCGCGGCCGTACTGACCTCACTGGATTTCGGACTCGACCGGCATGTGCTCGCTGGTCTGGCCGTTGGCCTTGGAGCGTCTGTAGATTCCGTCATACTCGCCGCGGAACGCCTTGGGAAAGCGGATGCAATGGCGCGCGGCAGGAACGCAATGCGCGAACTCGCCCCATCGCTGGCTTCCGGCACGGCCACGACGCTGATTGTGCTGGTGCCGCTAGCCGGACTCGACTTTCTTTCAGAAGGTGTCGCCCGTGTTGCGGCGGCTATAGGTTCCATCAGTATCGTCTCATACCTGTACACGGTACTTTTCTTGCCGCCGCTCATGCTAAATTGCCGCGAAAGCGTTGATGCCGAGGCCAGGGCGAGCATTCGCCGCCCGCGACGCTTCGCGCGCCGCCTTCACCGCTTGCTTGCTCTGAATGCCTTACTCTGCGCCAAGAAACCCGCTCTTCCGCTTGCGGTTGCCGCAAGCTTGAGTATCGCGGGTCTTGTAGCCGTGTTCGTCATGCCGCTTGACCCGCGAGAGCTTGAGGAAGACAACGCCGTCTATGCGCAGCTAGAGTTCGAACCCGGTTCGGCTGTTGATATTGTCGACATGTACCTGGCGAATTATTCGAGTGCACTTTCTGACTTGGAAGGCGTAACAAGCATCCAGTCGACCGCGCGCCGCGGTTCAGGTTCGGTGTTCGTTTCATTCAATCCATCAAAAACCGATAGGGACCGAGTCAGCGCTGCTGTCCGGAAGGTACCTGTACCCGGCGGTTTTGCATGGATTCCAGGCTCGTCGTCCGGAGAGAGGTCCTGGGAACTCGTTGTCTCCGGAGCTGACGATGCGGAATGCCAGCGACTCGCGACTCTGGCCGCGCAGGCGGTTTCTTCCCTGACGTGGATTTCCGAGACGGTGCTTAATTTCAAGGATGGACCGCTAGATCTGATACTAAGCCCGAATCGCAATCGTGTGGCGAGCCTGGGCCTTGGCTTCTCGAACGCGGCTGCTGTTTTGAGGCGTAGCGTTCACGGGCCGGTCGCCTACAAACGGATTGGCCTCGACGGCGAGACCGATGTTCGTGTGACTGTATCGCGAGCCGGCCCGCCAGAGGCTTCTGATACAGTGTCTACGCTCGTGCTGTCTGCCCGAGGAACCGTGCGCGTCGATTCGTTCATGGATGCTGGACGAATGCGCGATGCCGCGCGCATAAACCGACGGGATAGGCAACGCGTCGCTTCCATTACGATGCGATCCAGCCCGATTGATCCAGCCCGATTGATCCCCGCAAGGCTCGGAGCGCCGTGCTCGAAGCGGTCTCGAACATAGCGTTGCCTGTCGGTTATCTCATGGAATTTGACCGTGAGGCGATAGAGCTTGCCGACCGCCTCCGCGGCGCCGGCTGGTCATTCCTGCTTGCTACGGCATTCGCCTATATGGTCACCGCAATTATCACTGAGTCGTTCGGAGCGCCGCTGGCTGTACTTACGGCTCTACCGCCGTCGCTCGCGGTTCCCGCGTTGTTCCTCATCGCTATGCGTACGCCCATGGACGCGACGATAGCCTGCGCCTTTGTCGCCGTATCCGGCATGGTTGTCAACGCATCGGTACTGACTGTCGACGAACGCCGTTCCCAAGGTTTAACCGGTTCCGCACGGGTTTCCGACCTCTACTGCCTAACCCGGGCTCGTTTTGGTTCGCTGGTCGCTACGAGCGGCACAACCGTCGCGGGGGCACTACCACTGCTGTTTCTGGCTGATGCGGGCGGCGCCATGACGCGCTCGCTCGCGTTTGTGGCCGCTACCGGTACTGTCGCCTCGTTCGTAATGGCTCTTACCCTCATACCGGCCCTCGCTTCAAGTGCGCCTGGTCTATTTCGCGGTTTCGCACTTTCGGAAAATCAATCCAAGGAAGGAAGACAAACATGAAAATAAGCGCCTCATCCCTCGCCCTTCTGTTTATTGCCGCCGCCTTACCGGCTTCTACGGTCGGCTCATCCGATATGCCTGTACGCGGATTTGATGCGGCAAGCTACGAGTACTCATACTCGGGCGCTGAACGCGCCATTGATCCCGAGCGTTGGCTAGCAGAGGCCAGGACCGGTGTGGCATTCGCTGTCGCTCGATGGGAGCGGGATGCCGCGGGCTTGTACGCGGACCCAGCCTCCCTGGCCGCCGCGAGGGTCGAATTGGAGTCCTGGACCTCATTCGATATCGCTGACCGCTTCTCGTCCTGGATCCGTGACCGGTTTTTTGGCCGGCAAGCCGCTGAACTGCGTCTTGTTGTCGCCGAAGCAACACGGGTTGCCAACGAGCAGTACCTCTATGAGCTCAATGACTATGGTTCGATAGCATACGACGAAGCGGAAAACCCCCGGTACCGACCTCTCGATGCCGGCCCCTCGCTGGAAGATGACGTGCTGGCCTGGAAGGCGTACACAGGCTCAACCGTGGGTATTGCCATGGCTGCCTACGAAGCCAGTCTTGAATCACTGTGCCCTGAATTGCTTTCGTACATTCCTGAAGGCGAACGCGAGCGTTATGAGCCGCTCATAGCTACGGCCATTGAGCGCGCCAGTGGAGCGGCGGCGCGTGAACTCGACGACCTCGTGGCCCGGGAAGAGCGATTGTTCGTGGCGCGCAGGACAACCGATGTCTGGAGCCTCAGAAATCGGAGCGAGAGCGAAGCCGCGAGCGTCATTGCGGCCTCATTGGCTCGCGAGGCCTCCACGCCCTGCGATGAAGGTCTTGCCGTGCTGGAAGCTAGGATAGAAGCTGCTACCGTCGACGGCGGAGAACTGGCGCTTGCCGGTACGGAATGGCTAGCCGCCTTCAAGCTTCAGTTTGAGCGAGGGCTGACTTCCTGGAAAAATGCCGATGAGCGTTTCATGATACGTCGCCTAGAGTGGGAACGCGACGCGGCTCTGGCCTTTGACGCGGGTAACGAGGCCTGGGCCTCAGCTTTCGACGCGCTTGCGAGCGAGCGCCAGGCTTGGGAGCTTCGAGCCGACCGCTTGTTCAGAAGCGGAGAAGAAGCCTTTTCGCACGCGAGCGAGACGCTTGAAACCAATATACGAGAGGCCAAGGCGCAATTCGAGCTGGCCGCGCTGGAGCGCAGTAGCGCGAGTTCCGACCGGGCCAACGCATGGGTCGATGTGTACCTGCAAGCCGGCGCGGCCGCCGCCGGAGCCCGCGAGGGTGCCGGATACTGGCTCTCGCTCCTGGGCGACGGGGTTCCGTCTTTCAGTGACCCGGCCCTCGGCCTCTGGCTTGCTTCGGAGGCGGCGAAACCGGATGCCAGCCAGCAGCGGAAAGATTGGCTGGCGCAGGCCGGCGATTGCCTCGAGGTCTATATCCAGTACACGAGCAAGGCGCGCGAGGCTCGTGACCGTCTGATTTCTGATTTCGGGCTGGCGATCGGTTCGGACACGGGCAAGTTGCGCGCCGTCCTAGATTCAGGCGCCCTCGCGGAGGATTTCTGCCTCGATGAATATCAGGTGGAACTCATCAGAGCTCAGGCCATAGAGGGCTACTGGGCGCGGCGCGTAGAAATAGCAGAAGCCGTGCTCCAGTATGCTACGGATCTGAGTTCGGGCAGGGCTACGGCCGGCTATAATATCCGCAACCTTGAAGTCGCCTCTATGGCCTGGAACGAGGCGTTGCGGCTCTACGACGAGGCCCAGACACTTCTGCAAGATGCCGGTACGGCTATCGTCGGGGCACGGGAAGCCATGTCTAGCGCGCAGGTCGCGCTGAAGTCCGCCGGCGTCCGGCTCGAAAGCGTCAATGCTGAATATTCCGTCCTGATGGGGCTGCTACTGGCCGGCGACACGAGCTTCATCAGTGACGCCATCATCGCCAAGTATCGTGACCTCATGGAACAGAGTGGTCTCTCTTCGGCTGAGGGCGCACCGAGCGAGCCCGGTCTTCTGATCGCGTATCTGGAGAAGGCTCGCGCTCTCGGTTACGCGGGTGATATCGAGCGTTCGGGAGAGGCATTGCGTGAAGCCGTCAACGGCATGGAAGGCGAGCCGAGCCTCGCTGAACTCCTATCCGCCTGGGCGGAGATACGCGAGCCGGACGACCCCTCCGCGGCGCCGCTCGATATCGCCGCATACGGGATTCCTGAAGCTGACACCGAATACACTGTCATCCAGGCTCTATTGCTGGAGATGAATTTGCGTCTTGATCTGGCAACTACGCATAAGGAGCGGGACACAATCAAGGAGTCATGCGGCTTGCTCATAGCGAGGGCTGTCTCAATTGCCAAGGCGCGCGCCGCGGCCGGTCTGGAATCCCGCCTAGACGGCATCGCGCTGCTTGGCGCCTCCAGCGCCGGCGATTGGTATACCCAACGGACCGGCGGGCTGGTTCTCTCAGGTACGCTCGCCGCGGCCCTTGAGTCGGATCAACGCGCAGCCTCACGAGCCTGCCTCCTTGCGAGGGCAGAACTGGAACTCGAGGCCATCGGCGTCGTCTCCGGCAACCTTGCTCCAGGGCATGCTACTGACGAAGCTAAGAGTCTAGCTGCCTGGTGGCCTACCTCAGGCGTATCCGCAGAAGCGGTGCGCGCCTCGCTCGTCAGGCTTGTTGATAGTATTAAGGACAATATAACCGCCGATGAGGCTGTCTTCAACGCAGGCATCGAAGCGCTCGCAGGTAGCGATGCCTCAATAGCTGCTTTCGCCAGAGGCAGAGGATTCTTTCGAGCGAACGGGCTGGATATAGGCTCTCTGCACGTAGCCGACGCACTGAACGCCCTTGAACGAACTAGCGGAAGACAGGCCGCGTACCTTCGCTACGGATCATCGGCGATGGCCCTGGAAGAGGAGCGTCGGGCTACCGCACTAGGTCTGTTGGGTGAGGCGCTGGCGCCGCTTAGCCTGGCTCTTGGCGACAACGATGCGCTTCCGGGGGCCAGGGCTATCGTCGCCGCTCTTTTTTCAGCTAGTGTCGATACGGCTACCACGCTGGCCGGCCTGCTCGGGGCCGTCGATCATAGTGTCGCCGTAGCGCCCGGCTGGATGATATCGGAATTGGTCGGCTGGAAGAATGCGCTCCTGGAGTATGCTGCCGCGAAGAGTCTGTCCCTGGGATTGCCGCTGCCCGGCTCCAGCGCGGATTACCGTGCGGAGCTGAGCAATTCAAGCGAGCTGATTCTGTCTGTTTCTACGATGCTCGCTGGGCTGGCCGGCAACGAAACTAGCGCCCTCAGCGCTCTCTGCCTAGCCGCTTCTTACCCTGGCTGGTCTGCGGCTGAACTCAAGTTGCTAGAGGACGAAACCGCTCAGAGGATAGCCTTGTCGCTCCGTGCCCGGGTAGCAGATTTTGACCTTAGTAGCCCGGGCGACGAACCAGAATGGAGCGCTCTTGAAACAACGCTGAGCACCGACGCTGAAAGCCTGTATGGTTTTGCCGCAATCGACGTCCGTTTCCGGGCGGTCCAGATTGCCATGGAGGCCCTCCGTTGCCTGGATGCTGTCGTAAATTCTAGGAATCCCTCACTTCTGACTGGCGCGGCGCTTGAGGCTCGCCTAGTGGATATATGGTCAAATTTGGACGCCGAAGAAGCAAGGGCGGCTACTGCGAGCGCCTCCAATCCCGTATCCAGGATTGCGTATTCAATGAGGACTCTGGTATTCGATGATATGGCCGCCATTGTCGGCGGTCCCGATCGTGATGACCTTCTCGCGCTGAGCCTTCCGGGCCCTGAGGGTGAACCGAGCTGGCTCGACGATTTTTACGCCAGTGAGGGGCAGGATTCGGGAACAACGATGCAGTCTCTTCTTGAAATCGCGGCTGGCGGTGACCTGGAACCCTGGACACTTGAACGTGCTCGCTTCCGGGTCGATGAAGCGGCTGTGAATTCCCTGTCAGGGCTCATAGCGTACCGCGATGGTTTGCGGCAAGATCAAGGCTCGGCTTCAGGCGTTGCTGAGCGCCTCTTGGCTACGTTTATGGCTATGAGTGCCGTCGACGCGGGTTATTTCTCCTGGGAAATCGAGGCGCTTGGCCTTCGATACGCTTCCGGACTCGAGGCGTTTGTCGGAGCCTCTGTATCCGATGACGCAGCCATAGCAGAAGCATTTCTAGGACTCGGCTTCGATACGTACGCTCAGGCAGCAGCCTCACAGTATATCGCTTCCCTGGCGTTGTCAGGCGACAGCGCGGCCTATACTGCATATTCGGAACGGGCGGGCGTTACCGCTTCTGCCCGCGGCAACGCCATCATTCAGCTCATCGCGACCGCATCCTCATACGCCGGCGAGTATTCGGGGTACGCCCTCTCGTGGGCCTTGCGCAACAATCCCGATGATCCGGCAAAAGCGCTAGCCTTGGTACGGTACCTGGAATCCGGATACATAGACGATCCGCTGAACTCGTTTCCGGGTTCCAACCAGAATATGGCGGGGTCGTACGATCCAATCTATAGATGGATATCAGAAACTGTAACGAGGCACGCTGAACAGGTACTTCAGGGCTTTGGCAAGACGACCGCCCTGCTTATATGGACGGAGGCCTGTGAACTGGTATCTCGAAGTGCCGCGGCCTGCGTCACATCCGGCGAGAAACATTGGCGCCAATATCTGGCCTCTCCGGCGATAGCCGATTTCGGTAACGAATTGCCCGCGCCGTTGCTCTCTGGCAATCCGGAAGGTGATTGCGCTTCTATTCCCCGCATCGCCGCGGGCTGGGTCGAAGGCGCGTTGGCCGACGCGTACGAGGAATCGGAGCGTCGGACTCGCGCTCTCTCGGCGGCTTTTGTTTCCTGGGCAAACTACCTTGAAGAATGCGTAGCGCCGACATCGGCGACGGCCTACCTTCAGGCGCCGGAGAAACCTTTCGATGAAGATGACGTCATCCGGGCTTCGGCCTTGGCGACGAACGAATATCAGAGGGCTATCGGTGCGTATGAGTCAATGGCATACAGGCGAGCGGATAGTATTGCGGCGTTTACAGGTTTCGCTAAGGCCTTAGAGCTTGCCTCCGATCAGAGCGCCGTTTCAGCGCGACTCGCGGTACTCGAGGGTGAACAAACCTCAGCGCGAGCCGATTGCGATGAGGCTATGCTCGGATACCAGGCCGCAGGCGCGCTCTTCGATGCCGCGGGGCTTGAATACGAAGCCGCGTATTCAAGAACCAATGCCTTGTACAAGGCGCAGGAAACAGCGCGGTCGGCTTATGAACTTGAGGACTCGATACGCCGTTGGGCCGGCACCGCCTACCTAGCCGCCGCGGATGATGCGGCGCCATACGCCGCCGCTAACGCGTACCGTAGCCCTAGCGCCGAGCTCGAGTATTCTCGGCTCTCGCATGAACGAGCCGCCGTCAATCTAGCTGCGCTCGACGGCCTGTATGTCGAGGGCGACCAACTGCGAAGCTACGCTGCCCCCGAGTATCTCCTTGCCAGTGCCGCGTACGAGCAAAACTACCTCAACCTAACGCTCCTGGCAAAGGCGCGTGACGCCTTGGGCGGGGCTCTTGACCAAGCGTACACAGAGAACGCCGTTACGTACGAGGCGTATCGCGCGAACATGTTCGGCAGTCAGCAAGCAGGATGTTCTCCTGTCGCTATAGCTTCCGGAGCCTACGTTTCATATGTGTTCCCTCAAGAAGCCGGTGCCGCCACTTGGACGGACTTCCTAACGCTCCGTGCCGATGGTAGCCTAGGCCTTGCCTACGGCGATAACTTCAGGCTCACTGCTGTAGATGCCTCAGTAGCCTCGCGCCTCGCTGAGTACTTTCAGGAGACCGCGGAGGCTGTGCCCGAAGGCGACCTCCATCCTGCTTCCGCATACGAAGGCGATGTACGGGAATGGAGCTCTAGGGTTGCGGGATATATGGCCAGCCAGTCGACGTTCAATACCTGGGCCAATGCGAGGGATTATCTCATCGACAGCATTGCCGTCGCGAATCCTCAATACGGGAACCTGGCCAATAGCGTCATGCACGCCGACAATCTGAATGCGACCATAGGTCAAAAGCGAATCGACGGCAGCAGCGTCACCGAAATTCTCGCCGGTTATACATCGGGGAATCTGGCCGCCGTTCAGCGCGCAGCCTGGGAATCGCTCGGCGCCCAAGAACGCGCCGAGCTCGAATTCTACATAGTCATGTCTCTTTCTGGCGGCGCCGACCTGTCCAGCGATTCGCTCGAAGCGGCAACAAAACTCAAGGAATACGAATATGTCAGCAGCATCGTCGCGACTCGTATCGACGCCTCCAGGCGCCTCGCTACACCACTAGGAATTTCCAGCACGGCATCATGGACGCTTGGCGTTTTGCTCTCCTGGACGCCTCTCGGGCCAGCCTTGCTGGGCGCTGCCGTGGTGCAATTTGGATTGTCCTTGGCCGCGAACGCTGACGCCGATGATTGGCAGGCGGTCAAGACCACCGTCGTCGATCCAGGAATGGAGACCCAGCGTCAAATAATGCTAGCCGGTCTGTCGGGGCTGACGGGCGAAGTCACAGGCATACATGCTTCCTATGCCGCCTATCACGACAGTTGTCAACGAATATCGGTAATCCAGGGAACCAGTCAGCGCGGCGCAGACGCCGGTGCAGAGCTGAAACATTCGCTTGAAGCTGTAGCCGGAATTGAACCTGCCGAAATAGAAGACCTCATCCAACTCTACCAAGCGTATGCGGAATCGACGACTTCAGTATACGCCGGCGCTTCCGAGGCCGTGGCGTCGGTCTACCGCTGGACCCTGTCGGAGCGTGACGCTGCCAGGGCGAGAATGGAAAGCTGCTATTTCGACGACCAGCGCGCGAGGTTGCTGGCGCAGGCTAGGTACCGCGAGACGAGTGAACAGTATCTGGCGGGAACCGTTACTGAAGCGGCCGTTGGGGCGACCCTCCAGGCCGCTTACGGCGAACAGGCCGCGTCAGGCAAGACCCACCTGACGCGCTTGGCTCAAATCGAACGAACTGCGGTTTTCAATGCGGATGGCGATCCCTCGTCACGTGAATATGCCGAGGCCGTAGCGGCCCTGGCAACATTGACGTCGCGCGCTTCGGAGCTTCGTTATGCGTCTGAGCTGGCCTCCCGAGAGGCGGGCTGGGATATCCAGCGGCGCGACCTCAACGACAAGCGGCTTTCGTGGCGCCAATCTGCCAGCCTGATACTCGAGCGGGGGCGCGCTGATTTTGAATACGGCTCAGACCTCTTGCGCGAACAGGCTAACGCTTGGACCCAGCGTTTCACGGATGGTTACGCCTCATTGAAACCAGCCTGGGATCTGGCCTATGCCGGCATGCAAGACGAAAAGCTTTCCTGGGTAGCGCAGGCGACAGAGACTGCGGGCGATGCTTCGGCGAAAGCAATGCTGGCCCTCATGAGCCCTGATGCGGAAGCGGCTGCCAGGAAACTGGATTCGTTCTCGGTTTCCAGGCTGGTTTTCGAGGCCAACGCCCAGCCGTATTATGACGAGATCATGGAGCAGGCGGGCATCGCCGGCATGGATGCCGCCTTTGAACTGCGGGCAGGTTCAGTTTCGACTCTGTCACTTGCGGCAAGGAACGGTTTATCGTATGTCGGCTCGCTTGATTCCGGTCATATCATGACGGCCGCCGCCGCTTTCGCTGAGCACAGCAGACAGCGGATTTCTGGTATCCAGGCTCGACTGATAGCTGTCCGAGCCCGTGAAGCCGCCGCGGCTGCCGCGGATGGACTGGCCGTCAGCGTGCGGCAAGCCAATGAAAATTTCAGCGAACGCATGGCCGAGGTATTCATAAACGGCGGGATGTGGAAACGGCAGGGTAATCGTTACGTTAAGGACATCGTGGTCCATTCGACGGTGGGGACTCCCTACATCATCGAGCAGGCCGGCACCGAGGCGTTCAGATACTATGCTCTGAGCGATTGGAGTCTCCAGACCGATTTGTCCGATGGATCGCTTGCAAGCCTAGGCGCGACCTCGATCCAAGATCTGATTGACCGGGCGCAGAGGGAAGTGCAGGCCAAGAGCGAAGCGATATTCGGTACGACCGAAGAGTTAAGCGCTACTGCGGTAGCCTCGCGAACCCGGCAGATAGCGCTGTACAGAAGCGAGCGTGGCGTCATCGACTCGCGGATCGTGACCTGGGTAGATGACGAAGGAAACATCCACAGTAAGACCGTAGACGTATACGGGATGATGGATGTTCTTGATCATGCAGAAGAGCAAACGGAAGGAGCCGGCGAATTCGGCAGACATCTGGGGTATGCGCCGATAGCAAAGCTCGGTGCCAATCCCGATGAGGGTGAGGGCGGTGTTTTTCAGGCATCCGGTTCAGGCGAACTCGGACGGCTTATGGCGTCGTACATCTACTGGAGCCTCAAGGAAGGCAAGGGTTGGTCAGAGGCCAACAAGCCGTTGTACGAGAAGGACCTCTGGGATGACCGAGGCGACTGGTTGCAGGCGCCGACAATTAGACGTGTCGCCGATATCGGGGTGACCGCGGCCGCCGGAATCCTCACCGGCGGGATAGGCTCGCTTGCGATCAATCTCGTCGATGATGCCGTCTTCGGATTCATGGACATCTCGGGCGGGTACGAACGCTGGGAACAGGCGGGGCTTGATTTCGGAAAAAAGCTCGCTCTCTCCGCCGTCAATTTTGCGGGAGGCCAAGTATTCGGAGGCGCGCTGTCCAGCCTTGGTTCTTCGAGTAGCTTAGACAAGGTAGTGGGGACGACGCTCTTGACCGGTATGAAGACGGCCGCGACGAGTATCGCTTCAAGCGCGATAGGCGCGATCAACCTGGCATACGACGGAGACGGAAGAATTTCAGGTTTCGGTTTTGATGCCGAGGGATTCAAGGAAAACGCGTTAGGCGAAACTTCAGTGGCGTCGTATCTCGGGAGCATGGCCGGGGCGGCATTCGACGCGTCCATCGATTACGGGAGCGCTTATTCCAATAAGCTCTGGTCGGGCTTGACCGCTGCCGGTTCCGCTGTTGCCACCGAAACTGCAAAATACGCAACGCACCTAGGCTACTCGGCCGCGCGCGGCATTTCGGGAACGGCGCTTTTCAATGAAGCCTGGAACGCGCACGGTGGCATCGCCGTTGATGTGGCAAACTTCGGTAGCCTCATGTCCGCGGTCGGGTTTCTGGGCGGCATAGCGGG
>CAZNCK010000032.1:19432-25700 GCA_964571545.1 uncultured Treponemataceae bacterium
CGGATACAGCGCCTCGGATCGAGCCAGATATAACCAGACCGCCGGCGCTTTTTCCGGCATGGGGCTCTCACTCACGATCGGCGCTCATGGTGTGACAGGCGTCTTGGGTGGCGGAGGCTACAACCTCGTGCATATGGGCACGCAGCTAGGCAAGGGGATGCTGCTAGACGCAAAACTTCAAAACTATGCGACGGCTCAAGGCGCGACAGTCGAATCGGTCATGAAGGCTGCCTATGGCTATGGCGATTCCGCCGCGGAGGAAACCGTGTGGCGGCTGGTATCCGGCAAGGATACGCTCAGGCTTGGTCACGAAGGAAGCAAGGCAGAAACTACGACAGCGCCAGCCGGCAACCGTACCATCAGTCTGACGGCGCGCGGCGGCGGAATCAACGCCATACTTGATATGGCAGTAACGCTCCAGCATGAATCATGGAGGGACGGCCTCGTTGGCACGGTCGCCGCGCAACAGCGTGAAACTTGGCTCGCCGCTAGGGCTCATACAAAAATGGCCTCATCGATTGCGCGCGGAAAAGAATACGGAGCCGCGATGTTTTCGATCATCGCGGAAGATCAAAATTACCAGAATGATCTGTCGCATTACCTGAACGGCGACTTTGCTTCATACGTCGGACATTCCTACGACTCAAGCGGTGATTTCTGGAAGCTCACTCGTGATGGCCGCCTCCTCAACGATGGCAAGGCACGGCTGCTCGCCGAAATTATCAACGACGACGGGACCGCGGGCTGGCAAACCGTTGAAGACAGCCAGGCCGAAACGTCTACGGCGGCTGCGCTCGTGCATTATCTAGGCGCCGCCCGATCAATGGAATTGTTTTCAGGCTCATTGTCAGACATGACCAGATATGACGACCAGACGCTGCATGATGTGCTCAATCTCGACGACATCGACCTCAAGACTATCAGGAACAATCCGGGAGAAGCTGAGCGCCTGATAGCCACCGCGAGTTCTGGCCAGCGCGACAAGTTGCTCGGCGAAGCCCTGATGAAAGGAGCGGATATCGAGTGGAGCACCGAGGCCAATAGTTGGTCAGGCTACGGAAGCGGCTTGACGCTCAGTGAACGCGCCGTCATAGGCGCTGCCGCGATTCGGTCAATCGGAGAAAAAAACTACGAGCGCTTCTCGATCACCAGTGAAATTGAACGTCAGGAAGGGGCGTACGGAGTTTGGATGAACGGCATCAAGGGCGATGTCGGTGAAGGTAATACTCGTGTGTCATTCACTAAATGGGACATCGATTCAGGCGAACAGGTGGCTACGATCATTGCGGGCGGAGCATGGAACTCCGTGGATAATTCATATGGGCAGATTGATTCCAAGGGTGTGCCCATCGGCGCAGATCAAACCTACCAGATAGCCTTTGGCCCGACCCTGCAAGGAAACACCATTGCAGAAGGTCCGCTCAATCTCAGATTAGCCCAGACGCCGAAAGTCGATTGGGGCGATGTATTCATCATATCGGACACTAAAACTATCGCCGGGGATTCAATAATGAGCGATGGAAGAAGGCCCGGGTATCCGCTTGACTATAGGTGGTTAGGTCATGGAACAAAATATGGATCAAGCGACGGTTGCCCGGTTTATAAAAGGGGCGATGATGTTACCGATCAGTTTGCCGTGTTGATGCGGTCTTTGGCTACATGGGGGCTATACGGCGGCTATTCAATTTCTGGATTGCTCTCTGACGACAACGACTTTCCTTATCAACGTGGTTACCGGAAAGGAGCCTGGTAGCGCTACTCCGCTTAAACTGCATGGGCGAAGGATGACTCGTATCGTATCGACTTTTTTGAAAAAGGAGTTCTTTATGAAACACTTGATCGCACTACTTCTCGCGATGTGTATTTCGACTGCGGCATTCGCTGATTTTCGTGAAACGTACCTGCGCTTGTTGAATGAAGGAAAATTCACTGAATTGGAACAACATCTGACGACGTGGCAGCGCGCTGAAAGCAAAGACCCGGAGGTTTATATCGCTTGGTTCAATTATTACATCAACAGAAAAATGAAAACCGGAATGGCCATCGACGCGAGCATCGACACGAAAAAAACGCACATGATCATCACTGACCCAAAATCAGGCAAAGTAGTCGGATACCTAGGGGATAAAGTCTATTACGATTATGATGATGTAAGGAGCGCCATACGCTATCTTGATACCGGAATCGGTTTTGCCAAAAAACGGTTGGATATGTATTTCGGAAAAATCCATATTCTCGGCGCCATCGGAGAAATCGACAAACAGGCCGCTGTCGTAATCCAAGTCCTTGAATTGTCTGTCAGAAATAAGCATGAGTGGTTGTGGAGCCAAAACAAGCCGCTTGCTGACAGCAAACAGTTTTTATTAGATAATGTCCAAGGTTACTATGATTTTTGGTTCAAGCGGCAAACAAAGATATCCATGGATGCCGTCTTGGCCGTCTCGAGCAGGCAGATTGAATTGCTGCCCGATGACATGTACGCGTACAATATCCTTTCATATTACTACAATATTCAGGACAAGAAAAACGAGGCGATGCAAATTCTTCTTAAGGCGTATTCGGTCAAGGCTGATGACTACATCATTGTCGGTAATATCGCGATGTTGTATGAAGAGTTGAAGGACAAGAAAAACGCAAAGAAGTATTACACAGTAATAATCAAGAACGGCGATGCCGAGATTTCCAGCTGGGCCAAGGACAGAATCAAAAACGTGCAATGATCGGAAGATGACCCTGGCTGTACCGCTTGCCATTCGGATCGTGCCGGGCTACCATCTTCATCCATGCGTTTTTCAAACAGACTCGGGCACAGCACCGAGCAAAATTCTATCGCCGCGCTGACTTCTGAACTCAGGGCGGCGGGGACTTCGATACTCAATGTCTCTGATAGCAATCCGACCAAGCACGGCCTGGCTCCGGGTGGCGTAGTCGAGGCGCTGGCCGACCGGGCCTGCCTCGACTACCGGCCTGATCCGCGGGGCCTGGAGTCGGCCAGGCGGGCCCTGGCGGAGCGCTTCGGCGGTGTAGCCGACTCCTATTTTCTCTCCGCCAGCACCTCCGAAGCGTACGCATGGATTTTTAAATTGCTCTGCAATCCCGGCGATGCGGTGCTCGTACCAAAACCAGGCTATCCCTTGTTTGATTCCCTGGCAGGGCTCGAGGCGGTACGCGCTGTCCACTACCGTCTGGAGTACCGCCATCCGGACGGTTGGGCCATCGATCTTGATGACCTCAAAGCGGTGGCGATATCCAGCAACGCAAAGGCAGTAGTAGTCATCAATCCCAATAATCCAACGGGCTCATATTCGTCTGGTTCAGAGCGCGACGCGATTGTAGCGTTCTGCGCTGAACACGGCATAGCCATCATTGCCGACGAAGTCTTCTATCCCTATAACTTGGAAGCTACTGATGATCGATCCCGATTCGGAGGTGAAACGGCCTGCCTGACCTTCGTCCTCGACGGTCTTTCTAAGTTGCTTTGCCTTCCCCAGATGAAACTCGGTTGGATTCGCATCTCCGGGCCTCACACTGAAGCCCGTGAGGCGGCAACAAGGATGGAACTGATCGCCGACACCTACCTGTCCGCTGGCGCGCCTGCGATGAATGCCCTGCCGACCCTGCTGAAGCAGGCTGATTTATTTATTAAGGCGCTGCGGGAACGCTTGTCGCTTAACTTGTCCACCGCGCGCGCCATTTTTGCTGGAAACGATTCGCCGTTTAGGGTGCTTCGTTGCGACGGCGGCTGGACGGCGCTCCTTGAATATCCTCGCTACGCCACTGAAGAAGAAACCGTGCTCGGACTACTCCGCGATGAGCACATCGCGGTCCAGCCAGGCTATTTCTTCGACCTGGAGCGTGACGGCTACCTCGCGCTGAGTCTCATACTTGAACCTGATGTTTTTGCCGACGCTGCGGCGCGGCTACACCGCTACCTCGACCTCCCTGAACGCTTGTCCGATGCGCACATTGCGTAGTATCGTAGCGGTACTATATCAGGAGGCGATATGCCGGCGATGCTATTGGATGGTAAAAAATTAGCCGAAGAAGTCAGGATTGGCCTAGGGCCTAGGATCGCGGCGCTGGCTGCCCAGGGCATCGTGCCTGGCCTCGCGGTATTGCTCGTCGGCGAGAATCCAGCTAGCGTCTCGTATGTAACCGCCAAGGAGAAAGCCTGCGAAGAACTTGGCATGAAAAGCTTTGAGTGCCGGTTGCCCGCCGATGCGGGAGAAGACGCTATAGTCGCCAAGGTCAAGGCTTACAACGCCGATCCGGCCGTACACGGCATTTTGGTGCAGTTGCCCCTCCCGAAAGGTGTTTCTGAATCAAGGGTCATAGATGCTATCTCCCCTGAAAAGGATGTCGATGGCTTTACCCCCGTCAATATTGGCCGCATGGTGATAGGCGATCCCTGCTTTCTCCCGTGCACACCGCATGGCGTCATAAAGCTCATAGAAGTAGCGGGCGTCAAGACCGCGGGTTCGCATGCCGTCATCGTCGGACGCTCCAACATCGTAGGAAAGCCGTTGGCCAACCTCCTTACCCGAAAGTCAATCAACTCGACCGTCACGGTCTGCCACACCGGCACGCGCGATCTGGCAGAGCACACCAGGCGGGCGGATATCCTGATCGCCTGTGCAGGCGTTCCCGAGCTTATAAAGGCCGACATGGTAAAACCTGGCGCCTGTGTCATAGACGTGGGCGTCAACCGCGTCGACGATCCATCCAAGGCTAAGGGTTGGCGACTCGTGGGCGACGTGGATTTCAATACGGTCAAGGAAGTGGCCGGCTCCATTACGCCTGTTCCGGGCGGCGTCGGTCCGATGACAATTACGATGCTCCTGTACAATACAGTCGAATCCGCCGAGAAGACGGCCGGCAAGTAATGAGGGAAGACCGTGAAGGAACGCGTGCGATGGTAGATATCCAGAGCATGAAGGATGACCGGCGCATCGCCATCAAGAAGGTGGGCGTCAAAGGCTTGCGATATCCTATTACCGTACTCGACAGGGCCAACTCCCTGCAGCACACCACGGCTACGGTCAACCTCTATGCTGACCTGCCCCACGATTTCAAGGGCACGCACATGAGCCGCTTCATCGAGGTATTCAACGAACACCGACGAGACCTGTCTATGCCTCGTTTCCTTGCAATGCTTGACGAACTGCGCGGAGCGCTTGAAGCCGAAACAGCTTACTGCGACCTTCACTTTCCGTACTTCATAGAAAAATCGGCTCCTGTCTCCAGGCAGAAAGGCATGATGAGCTATGAGTGTTCCTACGAGGGGGCGTCCTCTGCAACCGGGCGCGAATTTTGGGTAACCGTACAAGTGCCCGTGCAGACGGTCTGTCCCTGCTCTAAGGCTATCAGCGAGTACGGAGCGCACAACCAGCGCGGCCTCGTAAAAGTACGCGTTAAACTGGGGCCGTTCTTTTGGATAGAGGACATCGTAGCCATAGTCGAACGATCAGCCTCAAGCGACGTGTATACGCTACTCAAACGCGAAGACGAAAAATTCGTCACCGAGCGCGCCTTTGACAAGCCTATGTTCGTGGAGGATGTCGTGCGAGAAGTGTACAAGGAACTTCAGTCCATCGGAACTTTCCCCCGTTTCAGCGTTGAGGCTGAAAATTTCGAGAGCATCCATAACCACTCAGCCTATGCGCTGGCCGAGCACGATCAGTCCGTAAATCCTTTACCGAGTTGAATGATTTCTGTATATTGTTGAAGTGGCGTCGAGGCATTCGCGGTGACGAAAACGTCCGCCGTATGGGGACGTGAGTCCGACGGCCTGCAAGGAGGATCTGATGGGTGATAATTATCCTGCCGATTCAAGCGAAGTTCGCAAGAATGGTATGCGCGGCGTCATTTCGACTGGCGCGGGGATCGGGCTTATGCTTTTTAACTCGCTGTTGCATATTCCCGTCCTGGGCTGGATTTTAGGCGGCGGACTCGTCGCGCTTGGCGTGATGGGCCTCGTTGGAAAGAAGAGCACAGACAAGACCACCGGAGCGGTACTGATCGGCGCCGGCGCGCTCGGCTTGTCTTCGTTTCTACTCAAGGGTTTGACCGGCTTTCTGCTCGGTACCGCCGGGCTGGGATTGCTTGGCTTTGGTATTTTTAATCTGTTCAAATTCGCCAAGGGCCTCAAGAACAGAAGTTGACGCTGTTTTAGCGTTCTTGATGTACCCATAGTCGGGCGACCGGAGCCAAGCCTCGGCCGCCCGAAATGTTTATGCAGGAGATCATGCGTTATTTCATAGAGACCTAC
>CAZNCK010000032.1:25710-32123 GCA_964571545.1 uncultured Treponemataceae bacterium
GGTTGTCAGATGAACAAGGCCGAATCGGCAGCGTTGGAAAACCAGTTTTCCGACCGTGCATGGGTCAAGGCTTCCGAATCAGCGGACGCCGATCTTGTAGTCATCAATACCTGCTCCGTCAGGATTACCGCCGAGACGCGAGCCTGGGGCCGGATTGCTCATTATGCGGCGCTCAAGCGGCAGCGACAGTTTACGCTCGTCGTCACCGGGTGCATGGCCGAACGCCTCAAGGACAGCATGATGGAGAAGGCTCCCGCCATTGACTACGTGCTGGGGACCTTCCAGAAAGCGGCCTTCGGCCTGGTTCTCGATGCCGTCGAGACGGGGCGTCGCCTCGAGATCGTTGAAGAGACTCCGCGATTCGTGTTTGCTCCATCGCACCGTGAGGCTGGTACGTACAGCACCTTTGTGCCCATCATGCACGGTTGCGATAATTTTTGTTCGTATTGCATCGTCCCGTACGTGCGCGGTCGCGAAATTTCCCGCAGCCCCATGGCCATCAACGATGAAATAGCCGCCTTGGCGGAAGCCGGCATCCGCGAGATTACCCTGCTTGGTCAGAATGTCAATTCATACCAATGGACGGGGGAGGGCGGTTGCCTTGATTTCGCGGGTTTGCTCAGACTCGTCGCACCCCTGGCAAAGCAGGCTGGCATCGGCCGAATTCGTTTCGTTTCAAGTCATCCCAAAGATCTCTCGAGCGCGACGATAGACACCATAGCCGCTAACGATATCTTCGCCAGGCATATTCATCTATGTGTACAGCACGGCTCGGATAGGGTGCTGTCGGCCATGAACCGTAAGTACACTCGCTCTGACTACCTGTCGCTGGTAGAATCGATACGAGCCCGCATACCGGGCGTCACGATTTCAACCGATATACTGGTTGGCTTTCCGGGAGAAACGGAAGAAGATTTGGAGGAAACCCTCGCGTTGATGCGCGAAATCAAGTTCGCCTATGCCTTTATGTACCACTATAATCCACGGGAGGGGACTCCCGCGGCCACTATGCCTAACGCAGTGCCCGATAAGATCAAGAAGGAGCGCCTCGCCCGCGTCATAGCCCTCCAGAAAGAAATTTCTGGTGGTATAATGCGAGGGATGATAGGAAATGAAATTGATGTACTCACCGAAAACGTTTCCAAACGAAAGACGGATGAAGTCTTTGCGAGAACCGATGCCGACATGATGGTTGTATTTCCTGCCCCGAGTTCGAGGATAGGTTCATTCACCCGCGTTCGCCTCGAAGCTGTCAGAGGCCACACGTTCAAGGCTGTGGAGGTACTTTGATGCCCTGGAAATTGCTTGCGAGTATCACGGCCATAGGGCCCACCGCATCGGCATTAATCGCGGAACCCGTGTCCGATTCTCAGCCGGCGCCTGGGTCAGATGGCGGACCTAAGCTCGTTTCACTCAAGAAGAAATATTCTTAATGCTCGGCATCCAGATGCGCCCGATTACATCCAGACTCCATCGCATTCCTGCCACCCTCATCGGGCTCGTTTTATTGGGGGCTGGCCTGTTTCCTTTTGCGGCCTCAGCGCAAGGCAGCGAGGCAATGGCTGCTCAAGTCCGGCTCCTGCCTTTATCCGGCGAGGTTACATTCGCCGCACGTGTAACCCAGGAAGCTTCCAGGCTCGGCTCCCTCGACGATGCCGCTTGGCTTTCTGGGGTGATGGCGTCTGCTGCAAAAAACGCTGGTCAAAAAAAAGCGCTTATTATAGAACGCGCCGCGCTGCTCGAATTACTTGGTCAGTACGGCGAGGCCGCCTCGGCCTGGGAAGCCGCGGCCAGCACGCTGCCCGGCACCGCCGACGCGACCTGCCTGCTTTCAGCCGCGGCCTGCCGACTTGCCGCTGGCGACAGTGAGCTTGCCGTCGGCCTTGCGACTGCCGTGAATTTTTCCTCCCCGGACCCCCGTACCGCCCAGCTCGCGAGTCTGATTTTCGGGTGGGCTTCTCTTGCGCGGGGTGAACACGCTGTCGCGGCCGGTATTGCCAGGACCGTCCTGGCAGGCGCCGATCCTAAGATCGCCGTTGCCGCGCTTCTTCTGGCCCGAGCCTCCACGGATGGCGCGGAACGAGTCGACTACGAGCAACGACTGGCCGCGTATGTAAATCGACCGGAAGCTGTTTCTACCGTGCCCCTGCTGCTGTTCGCTAGCTCGCCCACGAGCGGGGTTCGCCTACTGGAAGAATCAGAGCCGTCGGCTACCGTGCCCGCGACCGAGATGTCATACTATCAGGTTGGCGCTTTCAGAGATGAGGCAAACGCCAAACTGCTGATAAAAAAACTTCAGGGTCTGGGGCTGGAGCCCCTCCTCAAGTACAAACCGCCGAAGGAACTGTTCGTAGTATATGTGCATGCGGGCTCCGATGCATCAAGGACTGTGCTGGTGCTCAAGGACGCCGGCTACGAGGCATGGGCGATCGACGGCACGCCCTGAGTTCAGGCACCTAATTTTCTAACTTCTTGTACACTATCGGTTGATCCTGTGATGGTTCGATGCCCAATATTCCGATACGTACTTCCTGTAGTGTAAGCAGTTTCCTGATCGTCCCGTCGCGTTCATTCTTGACCGTTGTTTGGGCTATCCATGATCGCCTTTGCGGCGATCCTCCGCTGACTGGCGTCTGCCTCATGTCCAGGATAGTCTTTCCATCAAGCATATAGACGGCGATGGAGCCGGTTTGAACCCCTGAAACAGCTTCGATTCGGTACGTAGCATTATCCAACACCAACTTTATGCCGTCATCAGATTCATATTCACCGCTTATATCCACCGCGCCCGTTGTCGCCATAGCCGGCAAGCGTTTGAAGACAGTGGCAATTTCAGCGCCGAGTTTTCGATATCGTCCATCCCATTTACCCGAGATATCTGCCTTGATTCGATAATCTTGAAAGACCCTAATATTTATGGAGTCCGCGGAGGCAAGTTCTATGTCCATCAAGCGTCGCAGGTTGCGGACAGATTGGTTTCTAGACGCGATATAGAGGCCATAACGCGTCGGGTTCGAATTCTCCCAGCCGTATACTTCGATCAACCCGTCGCCAGAAAACAGTAGTGATTCATCCCTGGACTGGAAGGTGATGAAGAGGGCCGCCTGCGATAAGGGGTCGATGGCTTCCTTGTACCACGTACCGTCTAGGAACAACTTGAATGTATCAACGGTGCCGTCAAGTATGGATTCTGCCTTTTTTCGGGCGATGCTCGCTCCGGGTATGCTTTCGGTAGAGATAAGGACATACGCCTTGTCGGTGAAGCTCCATCGCCAGAGCTCCTTGAGCTGGTCAAGGTAGTTCCCTGCCGTAGCATCCGCCTTCCAGACAGAAATTGGCCAGCTATCAGCGTTTGATTGGCCGAGTTTGTAACTGTCTGGTCTCTCGGACGCCTCTACAATGACAGCAGAACCAGCCTGTTCAAAGACCGTGAGGAACGTGGTTCCCAGTTTCTGGTCCAATTCCTGTGATTTCCAGTAAATAGTCATTGTCTGCTCGTTGGCGTCGTTCATCCCTGTGCAGACGATATTGAGGTTATGGTCTCCAATCAAGTCGCTGACTGAAACCTGAAAAGTCTTGTTTTTGGTAACGAGCGTGGAACCTTTCCAGGACCTGGTCCATTTTCGATTAAACTGTGAATAGTCCGCAAGCACGACCTTGATGATACCCTTGGGATCATCGGACTCCCGGATGACAAGAATCTGTTCTTCCTCATCGTCGAAATCTAGATTGAAAGAGTACAGGTCCAGCAGCGTTTCATTGGGTTCAAGCGGGATTGAACTTGTCGCGGGTTCTCCCGTGGCCGCGCCAGCCGGCGATTGTTCCAGATCGGTTTTGGAGCTGGCTTCCAGCACCCGTGACCGCACTGGTTCATCGGCTATACGGGAATTGCGGGTGGAGACATAGAAATATGCTATGGCAACGAGGGCTACAACGACGGCGACGAAAAAAATCGTCTGGGCAAAACGTTTCATGTGGTTGCTGGATTTCCTTGATGGCTGATGCTCAGTGTTTGGGCTTCGGCAACTCGGCCATAACGAGTTCTAACACCTTGGTCCTGATTATTTCAAGGGGATAGGGCGACTTGAAGCCGGCAGCGCTCTTGTGGCCCCCGCCTCCGAATGACTGGGCTATCTGGGCGACATTGACCGTGCCTTTTGATCGCAGTGAACATCTGAGCGTGCCTTCTTCGTTTTCCTTGAAGAAAATCGACACCTGGACGACGGCGGCTTGAAGAGGAATGTTTATAAATCCATCAGCTTCCTCATACAGGCACCCTGTTTCCTTGAGCATAGTCCGATTCAGCGTTTGGATAGCGATGCGGTCATTTTCATATAATTTCAGCGATGACATTACATCTTTTCGTAATAGCAGGGTGCTGATGGCGGACGATTCATAGAGCAACCCATGAATTCTTGACGGATTCGCGCCTCGCTTTACCAGCTCGAGTGCTGTTTCGAAGGTTCCGACAGTAGTCTTCGAGTAGGAAAAAGAACCGGTGTCGTAGACTATGCCCGCAAACAAGGAGGTAGCGACGTCGGCGCTGATGTCGTAGCCCAGCTCTGTCACAATCCTGAACACCATCTCGCAGGTTGAAGAATACGAAGGCATGGAGCATATCATGGAGACAGATACGCCCTTGATATCATGGTGGTCGATTATGAGCACCTCGCGAGCCTTCGCGAGTAACTTGTCCGCCGCTTTTCCCGAGTACATCACATCGCTCGTGTCAACGAGAATAATCGTAGAGCGCTGGATTTCCTCATCGTCAATAGTGACGCCGGAGAGCCAGCCTATAATGCTTGTAGGATCCATGAAGGCGTACGCATCTGAATGCCGATCCGCATTGATTATCCTGACGCGTTTACCGAGTGTCGAAAGCGCCGTTGCCAGCGCAAACTCAGCGCCTAAGCCATCGGCATCAGGCGACTCATGCGAGCAAAGAATGAAATCGTTTTTTGACGACAGATAGGCTGCTGTCTCGGCAATATTCATAATCGCGCAGTCTCCCGGCGTTTTCGCTTGGCAACAAGAACAGCGATGATAATACCGATAGCCGCTGCGGCTGCAAGCGCCGCAGCTATCAGCGCTCCCGAAAAGACCGCTCCGGGAGCCTCGTCCACGCTGGAATCAGGTGCCTTGTCGCTGCCGAGCGGCTTGCCGGAATTAGGCGAGGACGCAGTCAACGGGGACGAATCAGGTAGCGGTAATGGAAATACCCCTGTCGAGCTACCTTCTGCCTGCGAGGGCGCCGCATTCTCGACTTCCTGTACGGTCGTGCTCCCCGCGGCGCCTGCCATGGGTTCTTGAGGTCTGGCAGGCGGCTCCGAAAGCGTTGTCATCAGCGTGCGCGCCTCTACTTCGATACGCGCAGATAGCCCGTAGCCTATCGTTATGACCCTGAACGCCCCCATGTCGACTCGTTTGATGTATTCCAGAAGCCGATGATGCGGCGTATAGGTCGACGAGTAGTATGGGCTATCCTTGGGCGCTTCCTGGCGCTCGTCGGTGAGGAGCAGTATATACTTAGGGCGTTCGGGCCGGCCTCGTTCAAGGAGCGATGCATCCATCGAATCGAGCGCAGAACCAATGTCGGTATAACGGCCATCAGCCTTCAACTCATTGAGACTGCGAACCATCGTCGCAATGTCTGTCTGGCTCGTCACGTCACCCTGCCAGACGACTTCTGATTTTCCGTAGAATCTCATAATCGAAACCCAGTCGCCGGGTTCCACGAGTCTGCCTATCACTTCACCGGCAGCGTACTTCCTAGCGGCTTCGATGCTGTCGGCCATCGACAACGAAGTGTCAATGAGGAGTACAAAATCAACGCTTGCCGATCTGGATTCAGCATGGAGCCCTGCGAGCGCTGTTACGAGTAGTAATACTGGTAGGGCTCGTCGTATCATAATGCCTTCTATTAGGTAACTATTTACCAGAAAACAGCATTGCCCATTTTTAACCTATTTGCAAGACAAAAGTAAAAAATGAACGAATTCTTCTATTAAAATAAAAAATACTGTATGCAAAAAAAGGTTCTGAGGCTTTACTTTTTTCAATATAAGGGTAGTATAGCAAGGTATCAGATTCCGCGATACCAAGGAGAACTATCATGGGCGCTATAGACCTTCCCAAGAGTCCTAATGTCTACCATCCCGAGAAGCCGAGTGCTGTAGGCTCACGCAATTCTCTGGCGCAGGAAAACCGCGACCAGCAGAAGGAAGTGGACCAGCTTCTCCACGAGGAGACCAACAAGGTTATCCACCACATCAACTCCAGACTCCCAAAAGAGGTGCTCGAGCGCCTCGACGTCATGGGCGGTCTCAAAGAGAAGGTGTACAACTACTTCAACCAGAACTATCAGAATATGTTCAACCGCTATATCGTCACCCCAGAAGACGAGATGGTGAAGA
>CAZNCK010000033.1:0-5942 GCA_964571545.1 uncultured Treponemataceae bacterium
TCCGCCGGCCTGCGCGTTTTTGCGAGTATTGACGCATAGAGCAATCGGGCGTCGTCACGGCGGGACAATGAAAAAGTTCCGCCCACGAGGGCTGATTCCAGCCTGACGGCAGAAACTGCCAGGTTTTCGCCCCGCGACAAGCCAAGTAGCGCTCTGAGATAATTTGCGTCGGGGTCTGAGGGCACGAACGACAGAGCCTCGTCCAGGAGCTCCACAGCCTCCGCGACATAACCAAGGGAGAGCGCATCGCGAGCGCCGGAACCTAGCGCGGCGCACAGCGCCGCGTCGCGCGAGGAAGTATCGGCTGCCGCGGGCAGGCCAGAGGCAATGGCGGCGATAAGCGCCACCATCGCTACGCGTTTAAACTTCAGTAGCCGCGGGAGAGCCGAAGCCGAACAGGGTCTTGATGTCGTCATCGAGCAGGGTCTCCTTACGGATGAGCTCCTCCGCTAGGCTTATGAGCTGGTCCCGGTGTTCGTTGAGGACATCGAAGGCCTTCTTCCGGGCTTCATCAAGGATATTGAAGATGGCACGGTCTATGCGCATCGCGGTATCCTCTGAATAGTCCTTGTGTTGGGCTATTGATTTGCCTATGAAGATTGGCTCTTCTTCCTGTCCGTACGCGACAGGTCCAAGTTCTTCAGCCATGCCCCATTCGCAAGCCATCTTCCTGGCCAAGTCGGTGGCCTGCCTGATGTCCTGCGTGGTTCCGGTAGTCGTCTCGCCGTACACTATAGTTTCGGCCGCAAAGCCGCCGTAAGATATGACAATCCTGTCACGAATCCAGCCACGGCCTCGAGAATACGCATCCTTGGCCGGTAGCGACATGGCGAGGCCCAACGCCCTGCCTCGCGGCACTATAGTCACCTTGTGCAGGGGATCAGCATTTGGCAGATAATAATGGAGGAGCGCGTGTCCGGCCTCATGGTAGGCGGTAGCCTTCTTTTCTTCCTCGGATATGATCAGAGAGGTTCTGGCGATACCCATCATGATCTTGTCTCGGGCTTCCTCGAAGTCCTGCATCTCCACCTCGGAGCGATCCCTTCGCACGGCGAACAGCGTGGCTTCGTTGACCATGTTGGCCAGATCAGCGCCGCTCATGCCCGGCGTTGCGCGGGCGAGTCGCTGCGAATCGATGTCCGCCGAGACAGGAACCTTTGCCATATGGATCTTGAGAATATCTTCGCGTTCCTGGATATCGGGCATGGCGACGACCACCTGTCGGTCGAAACGACCGGGGCGTAGCAGTGCCGGGTCGAGTACGTCAGGCCTGTTCGTGGCCGCGAGTATGATGACGCCATCCTTGGTATCGAAGCCGTCCATCTCCACCAACATCTGGTTGAGTGTCTGTTCGCGCTCATCGTGCCCACCGCCGTAACCAGCGCCGCGGGTGCGGCCGACAGCGTCGAGTTCGTCTATGAACAGGATGCACGGCGCGCTCTTGCGCCCTTGTTCGAACAGATCGCGAACCCGGCTTGCGCCGACGCCTACGAACATCTCCACGAAATCGGAGCCCGACATATGGAAAAACGGTACGTCGGCCTCTCCTGCCACGGCCTTGGCTAGCAGGGTCTTGCCGGTACCCGGCATTCCGACTAAAAGAACGCCTTTGGGTATGCGCGCTCCCATCTTAACGAATTTCTGGGGATTCTTGAGATAATCAACGACCTCCAGAAGCTCGAACTTGGCTTCCTTCTGACCGGCGACATCGGCAAACGTTGTCTTTTTATCACTGTCCTGGTAGCGCTTGGCGCGACTCTTGCCGAAGCCGAAGGCCTTGTTATTGCCCTGTGTCTGACGGAACACCATCCAGAGCAGAAAGAATCCGAAGATCCAGGGGAAAAGACCCGCGAGCACTTGCAGCGGGGTAACTTCCGCATCGGCGCCTTCCACCCTGACCTCGCGCGCCTTGAGTTCCACGAGAAGATTATTGTCGACGTACGGGATGAGCGTGCTGAATTCCTGGGAATCGCCGGCCTTGCCCTTGAGCGTTCCCTGTATCGTCCGCTCGTCGATTATACGCACGGAATCAACATTACCCTCTTCCAGGTGGGTTATGAAGGTGGAATACGGAATACCAGGGGCGGCGGTTGTACCATCAAACAAAAACAAGGCAATGGAAGCCGCGAGGAGGCCAACGAACACGATCAAGGAGAGACGAGCGCTCCGGGGTGGCCCGCCCTCGGGTTTCCTCGGTATCTTTGGTGAATTTTTATCGTCGAACTGCATCGGTAAACGTCGCTCCTTTCAAATCAATAACCAGGAACCCGGTAGCCGGTATCGTCGCGAGGCTATCATTGCGCCGATATATATCTCGGCTACCGCACCATGAGCCGAGAACGGCAACGATACCGTTGACATCCTCCACGACGGGCAAGGTAGCGCGGCGTGAAACGGCAATTCGAAGCTCCGAAGCCAACGAATCCACCATTTTCAGGCCGCCACAGGTCTGAATGGAATCCCCCGCGCGCCTGGAGCGTATCCAGAGCGGCCAGGAAAACGAATCAAGCCGCAAGCCCCGGGTCTGCCCGACAGAGTATATCGTACAGGTGCCGGCCTTGCCTATTCGATATTCGCCTGTACCCGTCGCAAGCACGCTGAAACCGGCGACTGCGGCTCCCCCGGAGTCTGTTTGAGCAGCCATTGCCCTCGATCGATGCGAACCATGAGCGGACGCCACAACGATGCGGTCATCGCCCCGGATGAATTGAACTCCGGCTCCGGATGCGAGCCTGCCTGAAGTTTTTTTTGAGGCGGCAGCGGCCAGCACGAGCCTCCACGGCAGTCTTTCCGCGCTGGAAGAGCCGCTCAGGCGATACAGCGCTCGCGTTCTGACCGCGAGGGGCGCTCCATCAAAGGCGACGGCATCTATGGCGCGTTCCTCGCCGGCTCCCGCGACCTGAAGTCCTTCAGCAAGGCTGGAGAGAGCCGCCTCATCAAGACGAGCCTTGGCGGCTACTGTAGAGAGCGTAGTGCGCAACGAAGGAAAAACCGACAGAAGCGCGGGGAGCAGGTCGTGTCTTACCCTGTTCCGAAGATAGTCGTCGGTCTCATTGGTTGAATCCACGCGAAACGACTGGCCCAAAGATTCCAGGTACGCAAGTACGCCGGCCTTGGTTACACCGAGCAGCGGACGCTCCACCCTGCCGCTGGAAGGCGGGATGCCTCGCAGGCCAGCGGTGCCCGCGCCGGAGCAGAAACGCATGACCATAGTTTCCAGAAAATCATCGTTGGTATGGCCTGTAAGGACGATATCGCACGAAGAGGTATCCCGCGCGCGCTCCAGCGCCTCGTAGCGGAACCTGCGCGCCGCGGCTTCAACGCCACCTTCTATTCCAGCCGCGCGCGCAATATCCCCCCGAGCGACCGTTTCCACAACCAGATCTATGCCGAGGCCGCCACAGAGGCCTTGAACAAAACCGCGCTCGGACACCAGCTCTTCCACAGGCCTGATTCCGTGGTCCACCCAGCACGCCACGATGACGACGCCGTGGAGCGCAGCCTCGGCTACCGACGATACAAGCAAAGCCACGGAGTCGGGGCCTCCAGACAGAGCTACCAGAATCCGTTTGCAGGAAGGGGTAAGAGCGGAGAAGAAGCCGGAAATCGCTCGCCGGACATCCGCGGCGTCATGAGGAGCGGGATTCTTGATGGACATACAATGGTGCCTCCGAAGCCGTGCGCTCTTTTGACCCTGAAACTAAAACGGGGCCGTCATTGGTGACGGCCCCGACTTAATCACTATGGACGAGAGCCTTACTTAGCGGGCTTCTTGGGAGCCGAGCCGGCGGCAGCGGCGGAACCAGCGGCGGCGGGAGCGGCGCCGGCAACAGGAGCGGCGGCAGCGGCGGCGGCGACAGGAGCCACCTCGACAGCGGCAACTTCTTCAGCCTTGGCAAACTTGACGAGCACGACGACCTGGTCTGCGGCGCTCAGTATCCTGACGCCTTCGGCATGAACAATATCCCTGACGTGGATCGAGTGGTTGGCCTCGAGCGCGCTGATGTCGACTTCGAACTTGGAGGGCATGTCTTTTGGGAAGCATTCCACTTCGATCTCGTGCACTGGGTTCTCGAGGATACCGCCGTTGCGGACACCAACCGAAGATCCGATGAGATGCACGGGAACCTTGGCGCGCATCGACACGCCGCTCTCGACCTCGAAGAAGTCTACGTGCAGAATCTTGCCGTGAAGCCAGTCAATCTGACGGTCCTTGACAAGACACTGGTAGGAATCAGTACCGACGTTCAGCATGACGATGGTACTCTCGGAAACGCCCTCAACAGCCTTCTGGAATTCCTTGGCGTTCAGGGAAAGGGGCCTGGTCTTGCCGTGGCGGTTATAGATGATCGCGGGAATGCCGCCATTCTTCCTCAGGTCGTGCAAGGCGCCTTTGGTTCCGATGTCACGCGCGCCGGCGTTGATGATATGCTGGGTCATGGATTCTCTCTCCTCGCTGTTAGGCGTAATGTATCGCGCTGGGACGGCAGGGTTCGAACCTGCGAATGGCGGAATCAAAGCCCGCTGACTTACCTCTTGTCGACGTCCCAATGCACGTCTCCCGGAGGGACGTACGGCGCATAGTTATACCCTACAAGGAGGGATCGTGTCACGGGGGTACCGACGCGATTCGTTCAATCTATCGAAACATCGTCAACCTGGGCTTCTCGTTCAAAGGAGCTAACAATAGCATTCTGTAACCGGGTGCGGAATTCCGGGCAGATGGGATGCGCTATATCCTTGAATTCCCCCGTTTTGGTCTTCCTGTAGGGCATCGCGATGAACATCCCCATCCTGCCTTCTATGACCTTGACATTATGGATGACGAAACACTGGTCAAAGGTAACCGTTACATACGCTTTAAGCTTGCCTTCTCCATAGACCTTTCGAATGCGAATGTCGGTGATGTCCATAAAGCGGCCACTCCTTATACTTTTCGCCATCTACAATTTTATATCGAGCCCCTTAGCTTCGCAAGCGGGAAGGCTACAGTGCACGCATACCGTGGTGACAGCGCGGAGGAGGCGCGTTCAGCCTCTGCCCGTGATGAAAAAACACCAAAGACAGAGCTACCCGATCCGCTCATCGCGGCGAAGTCGGCTCCGAAAGACAAAAGGGCCTGCCTGCACTGCTCGAGTCCTGGCAGTTCCGGAGACAGAACGTCAAAAAAGTCGTTCCTGAAGCGCCAGTCTTCCGGGCGCTCATGTGAGTACGCATCAATGGCATGGCGCAACGCCCCCGCAAGATCCTGGTCCGAAGAACCCAACGACAAACCGCTACTCCTGGCGGCGTCTAGCCTTCCGTAGGCTTCTTTTGTGGAGACAGGAAAGCCTGGATTGACTATAACAAGCGCATAATCAGTGCGGGGGACAAGAGGAGACAGAATCTCCCCCCGGCCTGTGACGGCGGCACAGGCCGAGCCCATGAAAAACGGCACATCGGAGCCCGTCGTCGCGGCGAGGCGCAAGAGGGTCGGTCTGTCGACGAAACCAGGCAATAAAAGCGAGAGCGCCACCAGGGTGGAAGCGGCGTCGCTGGAACCTCCTCCCAACCCGGCGCCCATGGGTATATGCTTATCTAGAGCTACTGCTATACCTGGCAATGATTTAAGCCCTGACTGTGAGGCGGCCGTGAGGAATGCCGAGGCGGCTCGCCAAACCGTGTTCTGTTCGACGGGGCAACCGCAATCCGCGACAAGTTCTATGCCTGCTACCGAGCGGAGCGTAACAGAAACCGTGTCATGTAGCGAGACCGCCTGAAAAATGCTTGCAATGGCATGAAATCCGTCACTTCGCCTGGCACCGACGGCAAGATGGAGGTTGATTTTTGCCGGGGCCGGCAGCATTATTTGATCGAGCATTGTTCGACTATACCAATGCTCGAGCGGTAGTGCCAAGGTAGATGAAAAACGTACGATACCATAGCGATTATAGTTGACAGAC
>CAZNCK010000033.1:5952-30276 GCA_964571545.1 uncultured Treponemataceae bacterium
GCCAGCGAATTGAAAAAAGCCATAATTAGAAAGCGAATATAGTTGACAGACCGCTCGGGTCTCTTTTAGATTTCTCCGTACGGCGGGCGAGCGATCAGCGGTCGGATACGAAGAAACTCGGGTATGTTGATACAAGAGGGGGAGGATTGAAATGGATCCTATACGGGAAACGATGATGCCGGGAAACGCGTTGGAGCTTGCGCTCATGAGCGTCGGCGATTACATCCAGGCTCCCGAGGCTCCTTTCGTCCGGTTCGACGATTATGAAGAGGACGAAGAGGACGACTTCGAGGCAGAAGACGACTTTGACGACTTTTCAGAGGAAGAAGACGACTTTGACGACGACGAAGAAGAAGACTTCGACGACGACGAAGAGGACGACTTCGACGATGATTTCGGCGAAGAGGATGAGGAATCAGAGGAATACGATTACGAAGACGATATCGACTATAACGACTTCGACGAGTAAGTATCGTTTACCAGAGGAAAACCGCGCTTCCATCGCAGGAAGCGCGGCCTTTTTATTATAGGGCTGTTTCCGGAGCGCCGGGCGCGGCGATCTGGGTCAACTCCGCTTCAAACCATAACTTATCTAGTTCGTAGAACGTTCTGGCTTCCGCCGCCATGATGTGCACCACAAAATCACCAAAATCCAGCAGGCACCATTGCTCGTCGTCCGCCAGCCTGGGTCTCCTGAGCGGCGATATACCGAGAGGTCCGAGGTAATCTTCAGCATGTTTTGCCAGACCCTTCAGGTGCACCGAGCTCGTCGCGCTGGTTACGATGAAGAAGTCGGTCCAGGTAGACAACTTCGTTAAATCGAGGACGATGGTATCGCCCCCGTTATGCTCGGCCAGAAAGCCGGCGCAGCCGAAAACGGCTTCTTTTACGTCAATCGACACAGTTCCTCCCATTGAAATCCTTACCGAGTATAATGACGAAGTCCGCGGGGCTGACGCTCGGTATCGCCTCGTCCTCTACTATCTGGCAGCGTATTACGTTTGCAACGGTCGTGGCCGCGCCCCTGTCGCCGTACCGGTCTACCACGCTTGTCTTTTCTATATCAATTGAAGGCGCGTTGCCCACGGATACAACCTCATAACCAAAACTCTGAAAAATTTCCGCGGTCTTCTGCGCCAGTCCTCTCACGGGGGTACCGTTGAGAATCTCTATCGTAAAGACCTTGTCCGCAATGGCCGTGGAATCCGCATTGAGCAAGGCATTCAAAGACTGTTTGACTATATCCTTGACCAGTTCGCCATCGTAGTGAGGAAATAGCAACGGCTTGCCTTCTACGGCGCGATAGGCGCCGGTTAGGCGCTGAAGCACTATCCTGTCGGATTCAAGGCGGCCAAATTCAAAAAGCAGGCGCTTGAGCGAGGCAGGCTTCAGGTTTGTCGTAAAGAGCCCTTGTATGGCCGGATACACATCATCACGCATTATGAAGGCGGAGCGCTCGCCAAGGCGCCTGAGCATTGCCTGATACAGCGATTGGCGCTTGGAAACCAGCTCAGTGTCTGGCACGTCGGGATCGCGATATCCCGCGTACAGGAGCGTCTTTCGCCCGTCCAGGACGGTAAAACCGGAAGGCAGAACGACCGGCGATTCCTCCACTACGGTAGAGACGCGATTGGGCAGGAACAGGGATAAGCCGTCAAGCAGGTCGACGAGCGAAGACAACGACGGCTCGTCCAGTATCAGGTACCAATCGATCGTCGCATCGGTAAGCCGCTGAATTTCTTCGAGATAGGCCTTGGGGGACCCCCTCTCGTAGAGTACATCGATGCTGTCGACGCGGTTAAGCGATTTTATGATGAGGCCGGTCTCCGCGGGCACATCCAGCAACGCCGCCCGGGCATTGCCTGGGTAGTACATGAGAATTTCGGTCGCCGCGGGCTTGCCGTTCCGCTCGAGTATTATGGCGACGTTGATTATCCGCTCTTCCTTGACTGCGTCGTCTACGGGATCAGTGCGAAGAGCCGTAAGCATGGCAATAACCGCGATGACTACCATCATCACGATCGCAATGAGAAAAACCAGCCTCTTATCGACTATTGAACGGGCCATTCGTATATGCTCTCTATGCTCTGACTACTCGGTACAGCTCATGCTCTTCTATATATTGAGCTACCGTGGCCGGTACAAGCAAGCGCCAGGGTCGCGCTTCCGCAATACGCGACCTGATGTCGGTAGATGAAACGGGTAACAACATGTTGTGCGCGGCTCGGTGCGGGTACGGCAGGGACGACGGGATTCCGCCTCGCCTGGCCAGGATCAGCTCCGCGAGGCGGCAGATGCCCTCAGGGTTTCGCCAAGAGCCAAAACCGACGGCCAGGTCCCCGCCTATCACCAGCCCAGGTTTACCGTCCAGGGCATACGTTGTGACAATGTGCTCGAGCGTGTCGAAGGTAAATGAAAGCCCTTTGCGCTCCAGCTCGCAGGTCTCGACGAGGTACATCGGATTTCCGTCCACCGCCGCCCGCACCATATCCAACCGTGGCGCTGGGCCCGGATCATCGGCAAGAGTCTTGTGGGGAGGCATGAACGATGGTACGAGCATTATCCTATCGTAGAAAAATTCCGAGGCTAGCTCTTCGGCGAGCATGAGATGTCCGAGATGGATGGGATTGAAGGATCCACCCAGCACGAGCAGTCTCATAACGCCGCGCCGGTCCAGGGATCGCGATCGCCAGGTTTCTCCGCCGCGAGCACGAAGGCCAGGAATTCCCTCGAGAGCGGTTCCAGGCCTTCTCCCGAGAAGGTGGACAGTCCTACTACCCGCTCCGCAGGCAGGGAAGCAATAAGTTCCTCCAGGCGGCCGGTCGTCTCGGGAAGATCCAGCTTGGTGCCTATGACTATGCGTGGCTTGGCGACAAGTTCTTCTGAAAAGCCCTCGAGTTCCGCGAGCAGGATGCGGAAGGAATCGAGGAATTTGTCATCTGACAAGTCTATGAGAAACGCGAGCGCGGCGGTTCTGGAAATATGCTTGAGGAAGCGGATGCCGAGGCCTGCTCCTTCGTGAGCGCCCTCTATGATGCCCGGAATATCGGCGAGTATAATGTCGCGGTCGGCTATGGAAAGGATGCCGAGGTTCGGTATCTTCGTCGTAAACGGGTACGGAGCGATCTTGGGGCGCGCGTTGGTGAACCGATCAAGCAAACTGGATTTGCCGGCGTTCGGAAAACCGACGAAGCCTATGTCGGCCATTAGCTGCAACTCGATACGAAGCGCTACCGTCTCGCCGGGCTTGCCGGGATGCGCCATCCTGGGAGCCTGGTTGACGCTCGACTTGAAGTGCACATTGCCCCAGCCGCCGTTGCCGCCGCGAAGAAAAACCCAGCGTCCCTCGGCGGCCTTTCCGAAATCCTTGAGCACCTCGCCGGTTTCGGCGTTCTTGATGACGGTTCCCGGCGGCACCGCCAGAATGATGTCATCGCCGTCGGAGCCGTGCTTGTTGCTACCCATGCCATCCTGGCCGGTCTTGGCCTTGTAGTTCTTGGCGTAGCGGATATGGGCGAGCGTGCGCAGATTGCGGCGTACTTCGAATACGACGTCTCCGCCGCGGCCGCCGTCACCGCCGGAAGGCCCTCCGAGAGGCACATGCGCTTCGCGCCTGAACGCGATGCAGCCGTTGCCGCCGTTGCCGGAGGATACGGTAATCGTCGTTTCGTCGGCGAAATTAATCATCGAGCCACCCTATTCTTCCATTTAGACAAAAATACCGTCGCTCGGCACGGGCCGGACGCGACGGCTATGGTCGCGGTATAAAACCGCGCTTCATGAGGCTCGCCGCTGTCGGGCGGCGGAAAACTACGCTTGTATGAGTTCGATACCGGCGTACTTGCGTCCGCGGTATTCGCTGAACGTAACACGACCGTCGGCGAGCGCGAACAAGGTATCGTCCTTGCCTATGCCCACGTTCTCGCCGGGATGGATCTTCGTGCCGCGCTGGCGGACGATGATGGAGCCTGCCCTGACGGTCTGGTTGCCGTACGCCTTGACGCCGAGATGCTGGGGGTTAGAATCGCGACCGTTTACACCCTTGTGTGGCATATAAGTTCCTCCGTTAGCTTTCTATGTTCAGATCGATGAGGCCGGGATATTCTCGCTTTACGCTCGACAAACCGACCACCAGAAAATCGCCGACGCCCTTGAGGCGATCGACGATGCCAGACGGGTACCGCCCGACCTCGAAACTCAGTAATCCTGGAGCTGGAGCACGACCGGAGATCGTCACCCCATCGTAGCCGGCCACGGTCTCGTACGCCGTCCTCAGGAGGACGGTGACCGCCGCGCAGGCTGCGTTGGATCCGCTCGGAGCGGTTCCGGCATGGCCCTCCGCGACGGCGCGTTCTATTACGCCATCAGGATGGAAGCATAACCGGACCCGTACCCGATCAGGCCCCAATAATGTCCTCGACCGTGAGGAGCGTATAGCGCTGCCTGTGGCCCTGTGTCCTCCGGTAGTCTTTCTTGGACTTGTACTTGAAGACGATGACCTTGTCGGCCTTTTCCTGGGACTTGATGGTCGCCTTGACCTGTGCGCCTTTTACGTACGGGGCGCCGATCTTGATGGTATCACCTGAAATAAGGAGAACCGAATCGATGGCGACCGGGGTTCCGGCATCGCCGTCCATGCGATCCACGCGGATAACGGCGCCCTTCTCGGCGCGGTATTGCTTGCCTTGCACTTCTACGACTGCGTACATCCTGTCAACCTCTTATGTTTCGTATGCCGAGGCCGACTGGACAATGAAGTCCTAACCGGCCGACGCGTACAGTGATCATGGCCTCTGCGATCGGCCTTTAGCGGTACGAAAAAATGGCGTACCGGCGCGATTTTATACTATGCAGACGGGGCCCATGTCAACCGAAGCCCCGGAAGGGCCTGGCCGAACACGGAACGCGGGCTACATGGCTTCCAGGAACGGTATACAGAGCAATTCGAGCCCGTTCTTGAGCACGACGAGTACGGCCTCCGAAAGCGCAAGTCGGGTGGCCGCCAGATCGGCATTGTCACAGTTCAGTATGGGTTCGTCATGATAGAACTTGGAGAAGGCGCTGGCTATGGCGTACAGATGAGCCGCCACGAGGGCCGGGTTGTATTCGGCTCCGGCCTGTTCAACCGTTTCAGGATACGTGGAGACTAGGCGTACGAGCTCCCATTCAGATTCGGCTTTCAGGAGTTCAGGCTGTATGGAGCCTGAAACGGCTTGGCCCTCTCCCTTGTCCCGCTTGCGGAGCAGGCTTGAAATGCGAGCTCCCATGTACTGGATGTAGGGACCGGTGTTGCCGTTGAATGACAGCGACTCCTTGGGATTGAATATCATGTCCTTGGAGGGCGTAGCCTGGGCCAGGTAATAATGCACGGCGCCAAGCGCTATCTTCTCGGCGGTGCCCGCAGGGTCTTCTATGGCATCTTCTCGTCCCTTTGCCTGGATTTCTTCCAGGGCCAGCTCGCGTAGCGAGTCCAGGAGCGAATCGGCGTCGACGACGGTGCCTTCCCTGGTCTTCATGCGGCCCTCGGGCAGGTTCACGAGCCCGTAGGACAGATGGTAGAGGTTCTTGGCCCAGGCGTTGCCGAGCCGTTCAAGGATATGGAACAACACCTTGAAGTGGTACTGCTGCTCGTTGGCCACGACGTAGACGAGTCGGTCAAAGGGCCAGTCATTATGCCGGTGTATCGCCAGCCCTATGTCCTGGGTCATGTAGATGGACGTGCCGTCCTTGCGGAGCAATACCTTTTCTTCGAGGCCTATGGGCGAAAGGTCAATGCGGACAGAGCCGTCGGGGGCCCTGAAGAACGCGCCGGAGGAGAGGCCCTTCTGAACCTCCTCCTTGCCCGTCAAGTATATCTGACTTTCGTAGTAGTACTTGTCAAAGGTGATACCGGTGCGCTCGTAGGTTCTGCGTATGCCACCCACGGCCCATTCATTCATCTTCTTCCAGAGCGCAATGGTCTCCGGGTCGCCGGCTTCCCACTTGACGAGCAGTTCCTGGGCCTTTTCCTCGGCCTTGGGGTCTTCCTTCATGAGGTCGTTGAATTTGACATAGTAGTCGCCGACGAAATGGTCGCTCTTCTTGCCTTCGTCTTCGGGACTGCGCCCGCCGCCGTAGACCATGTACGACAACATAGACTTGCAGATGTGCACGCCGCGGTCGTTGACCAGGTTTATCTTGAGTACCTCGGCGCCGTTGGCTCGCAGGATGCGGGAACTTGCCTCGCCGAGCGCGTCGTTGCGCAAGTGTCCAAGGTGGAGCGGCTTGTTTGTATTGGGGCTGGAGAATTCGACCATGATCCTGGTGCCCGACAGGGACGACGAGCGGCCGTAGGCCTGGCCTGCCGACCTGGCTGAAAGGGCGGACGCGGCGATTGCGACACGGTCCAAGAACACATTGAGATACGGTCCAACGGCTTTGGGGTTGCCCGCGGGGGTCGACATCTCAGCCAGGCGGGCTGCAACCGCGGTGGCAATCTGCGGCGGCCCCATACGGAGCGGCTTGGAAAACGGGAACATGGGAAAGCCGATGTCGCCCATAGTCGCGTCGGGGGGACTCTCGGCGGCAACGGCGGCGGCAAGAGCCGCGTCCGCGCCCTTCTCTCGCAACACTTCGGCGACGGCGGCGGCTACCACGGTTTTCCAGGCTTCTCGAACGGACTTCACGGCGTACTCCTGTGGATGGACGGCCGACGTGAGATCGGCTCGCTGGCTATAGCCGCCAGTGTAACGAATAGGCCGCTTCTTTTCAACGAGTGTGGATGGCTAGCCGGTCTGGAGTTCCCCTGGGGACTGCGCATGGGACGACGTCTCTCGTTCTGGAGCCGCTCGCGGACTCTGGCCATCCGCAGCCGCCGTCAGGGCGAGGAAGGCTTCTTCATCTATAACGGCCACGTCGAGCGACCTTGCTTTCTTGCTCTTTCCCGTACCGGAGACGGGGTCGTTCGTAACCAGGTACGACAGGCCTTTGGCCACAGAGTTTCTTACCGCGCCGCCGAGCGACTTGACGAGGGCCTGGGCGCGGGATCGCTTCATAGTGTTCAGTTCGCCGGTAAAGCAGAAGGACAGTCCTGACAAAGGCCCGCCTCCCGTCTCGGGGGGCTTGATGTTAACGATGCCCGTCTCCAGAACGGCGTCCATCTCTAGCTCGAACACCTTAAGGCCTTCACTCAGCGTCGCGGCCATGATGTCTCCGAAACCGTCTATGGCCGCCAGTTCCTCCTGTGTGGCCGAGCGCAGTTTGTCGAGTGTGTCATACCCCCTCGCGGCGGCCTTTTCTACGGAGAGAAGGCCTATGCCCTCTATATCGAAGCCGGCGACGAACTCGGGCAGGCTAGGCTCGGCTCGGGCGCGCAGGTTCTGCACAATCTTTGCGGCGCTCGCCTCGCCCATGCGCTCGTAGCCGGCCAATTCTTCCGCGCCGAGGCTGTACAGGTCGGCGACGGTCCTCACCCGGCCTGAGTCAAAGAGCCGACGCAGTATGGCGGTGCCGAGTTCCATGATATCGAGCGTGGCCAGCCATTTTTCGAGCCGGTGCAGGGCCTTCTTGGGGCAAGCGGGGTTGGGGCAATACAGGCGGGTGCCGTCGTCCACCAAGGCCGCCCCGCAGGCGCAGGCTGAAGGGATGTCTATGGGGCGACTGTCGGGCGGATTGTCTACGAGGCCCTCGATCTTGGGGATAATCTCTCCCCGTTTGACCACGATGACGCGCGAACCGAGCCTGAGCCCCATGCCGCGCAGGGTATTGGTGTTGGCGAGACTGGCCCGCTTGACGGTAGTGCCGGCGAGCCTGACCGGTTCGACAAGGGCTACAGGCGTAAAGGTAGCGCCTGATTCGCTCCATTCTATAGAAAGAAGGGTCGTCGTCGCTTCTTCCAGAGGGAACTTGAAGGCAATCTGGCGCTCCGGGCGGTCCCGTTTCATGTCGTCGATGTCGACAGCGCGCGCCTTCACGACGAGCCCGTCTATGTCATACGCCAGCGTCGCGCGGCCGTCCATAACGCGCGCCCGATAATCCACCACCTCAAAAGGCTCGATGAACCGCTCGGCCTCCGTGGTGACGAACCCGGACGCGCGGAGCCAGGCCAGTTTGGAGAGCTCGTCGTCGAACGGCGGCTCGGGAGCAATGGCGAACAGAGAGCCCGCGCCGGAATCGTACAGTCCGCTGGGAGCCGCGTCGTAACAGATCAGGTCCAGGCGTTCGACGCCCACGCCGTCCTTGCGCTTCATGAGGCCGTTGGCGGCATTGCGACAATTGGCCTTGTCATTGAACCAATCGCGGTGCGTGGCCCTGGACATGACCACCTCTCCGCGCACCGCGCCGCTCCAGGTTCCGGGGAGGGTCGCGGGCACGCCGGCCATCCTGCGGGCGTTCTGGGTTATGTCGTCGCCGACGAGGCCGTCGCCCCTCGTCACGGCCCGGGCCAAACGCCCCTTCTCGTACTGTAGTTCCAGGCTCGCGCCGTCGAGTTTATGCTCTACGATATATTCGGACAGCTTGACCTTGACGCACCAGGCCAGAAATTCGTCAGGATCGGCGGCCTTGGCCTGACTGCCCATGGGCAATACATGCCTGGCCTTGGCGAAGCCGTCGGTGGCATCGGCGCCGACGCGCGCCAGCACGGGACTATCAGGCGCGAGAGCCACCAACTCGTCCCACAGAACGTCGAATTCAACATCGGAGAGTTCGGGCCGGGCGTTGTAATACAAGTCCTGGTGCATGACGATGAGCCGTTCGAGTTCCGCTATCCTCGCCCGTTTGGCATCGGTTTCTTCCATGTTCGTCACCTCCGGATCCTGAATGCCATTGTAAACAGGGGCCGCGCCGCGGTCAACGACAAGGGGCAAGGACGATGGCCAACGGCAACCGTCAACGACGATATTTCAGGACCAGTGCTTGACCGGTGCGGGCGGAGCGATATACGGTGACGCCATGGCCATATCGGCTCAGGAATACCGCTTCGGCTCCTGAACGCCGAACACGGTTGAAAGCGGGAGTGCATGTATAACGGAGCGCGTCGTTTCGGCAAGATGGCAATCATCGTGCCAGCGGCCTTCATAAATAGCCTGGCGATAGGCATAATGTCGCTGGGCATTCTGTTCGTCGTCAAGGATCTGTACGGAGCCAGTCCAGCGCTCGTAGGATCGCTCGGAGCCCTGTGGTCCTTGTCGTATTTCCTGGGCTGCGTCGTGCTTCGCCGGTTCGTCAATCGATTCAAGCCCAGAACCTCCATGGCAATAATGCTTTTAGGCAGCACGATCCTGTTCAGCCTGTTCCTGGCGCGTCCGGGACTCTGGCAGGCCTTTGCGGCCTATACGGCCTACGGCTTTATCATGGCCTTCTTCTGGCCGCCCGTAATGGGCTGGCTCTCCAAGGGCCTGGAAGGCGAGAAGCTTAACAAGGCCACAAGCCTCTTCAGTTTTTCGTGGAGCATCGGCGGCCTGTTCAGTTCGTACCTTGCGGGCGTGCTTTCAGAACGCGGCAAACTCTTGCCCATACTGCTTGCGGTCGCGCTGTATGCCTTGAATGCCTTATTCGTACTGGCCTCGGGATGGTTCGTCAAGGATGACGCCTGCGTTGACTGCGAGGCGGACACAGTAGAACCGGTCGTTGACCGCTCGACGCCGCTACGCTACCCCGCCTGGCTCGGAGCGTTCCTCATCTACGCGGTAATGGGCGTGGTGTTCAACGTGTTTCCTGTTTTTGCGAGGGATGAGCTGGCGCTGAGCGAATCATCCATCGGCCTGATACTGACGATACGCGCCGCGGCGACGGCCGCTGGTTTCTTCATTCTGGGCAAGGTCACGTTTCTGCAGTTCAAACGGTCTGCCTTGCCCGCGTTGTCAGTGGTGACGGCGCTCGCATTGATAGCGCTGGTGTTGCAACGGAACGCCGCTGGTTTCGCCCTGTGTTTCGCCGTCGTCGGATTCTTCCAGTCGGCTATATACAATAACTCGCTGTTTTACGCTACGAGCGGTGCGCCCGACCGTGACAAACGGGCAAGCGTCCACGAGGCCTTGCTGACCTTCGGACAGGTGGTAGGCTCAATCAGCGGCGGGCTCTTGTACCAGGCATCATCGATGCCCGTGGTCTTCATCGGCCTGAGCGCGTTGCTTGGCGCCGGAGCTATTGTTCAATCCGCGATGGTCTATAAACCGGGCCGACGCGAGGCGCAGGCCCGGTAGCTGATTTCTTCTAACTGCCGCTCTTCACAAAAGCGTCTTTGTAGCCCATAGCCCGTACACGTACAAGAGCCACGCCGCTCTCGTCGCGAGACAAGGGCCCGACATACAAGCGCCAGGTATCTTTACCCTTGGCGCTTGTCTTCTGTATGAGTATGGCATAGCCGGTCTTGAGCTTGCCGGCTGAATCCTTTGCCATGGCCTCGCTGCCATAGGCGCCTACCTGGATGTAGTACCGCCCCTTTTCCAGAGCCTCGGAAATAGTCGCGATAGACGCGGCAGGAGCCACAGTTATAGGAGGAGCAACCGTGACTGACGGAGGCGTACTTTTGACGACGGGAGCAAGCGGGGCGCCGGGTAGAACCGGCGGTTTTGGGCCAGTCGGTTCCATGGCTATGATGTATTCCTTCGGCGAGTCCAGCGCGACAGTCGGGGCGGATTCCCCTTCTGGCCCAGCCAGGAGGGGCGTGGTTTCAGGCTTCTGTTCCGCAGCCTCCGCAAGGCCGACTCCATTAGCCGAATCAACGGGCGCCGTGGCGGCTAAGCCGTCGGCATAAGGCTTTTCAGCATCCCTGGCTTCAGCCTCAGCCAGATCATATGAGCCGTCGGCGCCATAGGGGGCGAGCCCGGCAAGCGATTCAGCAATCGGGGTCTCCGTAGCCTCGACCTCGGCGTCTTCAAGAGCTACCGTAGTCTCGGCGGCGCCATATTCCGGCGTCTCGAGGGCGAGCGCCGCCGGCCCGGTCAGGAGCGGCAAGATGATCTCGCCTTCGGCGAGGCTCGTAGCGGGAATTTCGGGAACCGGCGCTACAAGCGAGGCCAGCAGCACCTCGGGTATTTCGTCGGCTTCCAGTTCGGGCCAGACCAGCTCGGGCATCGCGCCTGCAGGCGCGCTCCGGGGCGTGAGCCTCGCGATGGCGTCAGCGCGTCCGGAGCCAGGAAGTGAAGGATCGATCAAAGAAATCCCGTCGCTGACATCCGCGTAGCCGGGAGCGAGCCGGGCCAGCGCGGCGGCGGACTCGGAATCGGGCACAGACGGATCATAGAGCTCGGCAGAGGCGGTAGCGGAACGCAGTTCAGGCGCCGAGCGGGCGAACGCCGCGGCCCGGGCATCTTCCACCGGAAAAGGATCCAGCATGGCGACCGCAAGGTCGGGAGCGGATGGAACACGCAACCCGCCGGAAGATATGTCGGGTCGCAGCGAGGGAGCCTCGTAGCGCTTGGGTATAGAGGAAGGCTCGACGCGCAAAGGCGTTTCATCCGGTTCTGGTAGCACTATCGCGAACGCCTCTGGTTTTGCTTCAGGAGCGGGCGCTATCGAAGGGGTAGCCGTTTCCGGTATGGCCTTGGCGATAGGTTCGGCGGGATCGGGCAACTGCGGCAGGATTATGGTGCGCACCGGCTTGGGTTTGGTCGCGGCCAGGGATTCCGGCGCTGTACTTGTCGGCGAGGTGATTTCAGGCGTCGGCGCGGTCACAGGAGGAGTGACTGCTGGAACGCTGGCGGCGGCTGGCGTAGCAACCGGCTCGGCGGCGACGGGAGGCGGAACGACCGCGGGGGCTGGTTCGACACGGGGATTGGATACAGCCGGCTTCTGGGCGGTAGCTACCGTTGCAGCCGGTTCGAGTTCGTAACCGAGGCGCTTCAGTTCTTGCGCCGCCAACAGCCGCGGATTGAGGTCAGGATCGTAGGAGCCGCGCGAGCCGCCGGAAGGCGCCAATTCCACGGCGCTTTTAGGTTCCGAGGCCCTGACCCGCGTCACCCTGCCCGACTGAAGACCGAGCGCGCCTGCCGCCTCCACTGAAAGCATCATGAAGATGCCTGAACTCTCCAGGCCCTTCGTGACGATAACCGTGATGGAGCGGCCGTTTTCCAGATTGGCCACCTCTACGGAAGTATTCCTGGGAAAGGAATTGCAGGCGGCGTAGTATCCGGAAGCCGGAAAATCCCCATACGAGCCCATCATCGCGCTACCCTCCCACGATGAGGCCGACGCGAGGACAACGAGGGCGACCATACCTACCGCGAGCGCTATGCTATGCTTTTTCATACCCATACTTCCTTCGAGACGCGTTGACGCCTCGCACTACCCCACCGCACGCGGCTGAAACAGCCAACCCAAGCTTGTGGCACGCCTTGTCGATATCGACTATAGACGTGGAGGCAGGATCCACCGCGGGGATAGTCCCTTGAGCCATTTCCCTGCCGTCGCGTACCCGAACGAGTCTATATCTGCAAGCCGGCACAGGCGCCGCGTTGCTATATTCCGCAAAAACCACAATGACGTAATCAACGAAACCATCCGCGGAAGCCACACCCGGAACGTAGGAAAGAAACGACGCGGCGGTGCCGTCGAGGGGCCTTGAATTAGTCCCGATAAGTCCGGCGTCGAATAGGCCATCAAGCACGCCGCTAATGATGCTTTCTGAAGCCCGGTTCGCCTTGGCGCCCAGATCACCGGCGTCTTCGAGCAAGGCTATCTCGACGGTCTGGGCATTGAGAGGGACGAATGCCGCCGCCAGCGAGAAAATTGCTGTTATCGCGAAAGTCTTCATCATTCGTATCCTTTTCCTCATTATCTATCGGCGATCTTGCGTTCTTGATAAAGCCGTATCTCGCAGGGCTTCGGAGAACCGTTGCGCCTTGCGGTCGCAAGACCCTTTGTGTTAGGTTTTGAGTTCGTCCGAAACAGTCGCTCCGGACGCGATAGCGGAGGCTGAGGTTCTATGGAGTACTACGCCGTACAGGTATGGACAGGCAAGGAAGACGATTTCGCCCATCGTATCGCTACCGATCCAGCTATGAACTCGAAAACCCTGGTACCCAAGAAGGCCATGCAGGTCAGGCGTGCAGGCAAGATACGGCGCGAAGAAAGGCCTCTCTTCCCCGGATACGTCTTCATCGCTACAGAGGCTAGCGAACTGGAAATTTTTCGTCAGGGCCTTGCCCATCACGACCGACCCCAAGCCAGTCAAAGAAAAGGACCGGAGGCTCCTAGCCCATTTCATGTCGTTCGGGAAAGTTGCCGATATATCGAAGGTAAGCTTCGACGCCGACCAGAGAATAGTCGTGCTCGAAGGTCCGCTCAAGGGACTCGAAGGCCTGATAGTCAAGGTGGACATGCGCAAGCGCCGGGCAAAGGTACGCCTGGACATGTGCGAGAACTCGTTCCTCGTCGACATGGGCTTCGAAATTCTCGATCGATCGGCGAAAGGACCTGTTAACGACGATGGGAAACCTTCCAGAGAATCCTAGGATCTATATCATCGGAGCCGGTTTCGCCGGCAGAGCCATAGCCAGGGAAATACAGGAAAAGTCGGTGCTCGGCACCATCGTCGCGTTCCTGGACGACGATGCGGCCAAGGTGGGCCGGCACATCGACGGCGTTCCCGTGCTGGGTCCTATCCGCGACGTGGTAAAACTCTTCGCGCGCGCCCCGGCCGACGAGGCCATCATCGCCATTCCGAGCGCCTCACGCGAACTGTTGCGCGAGCTGTATTATCTATTGAAGAACGCGGGCTTCTCGCGAATACGGATACTGCCCGACGTCGCGCAGATAGTAGAGGGTGAAGCCCACTTGGTCCAGGCACGCGAAATAGACCCGCAAGATCTTCTAGGCCGGAGTCCGGTCGCGATTGGCCTCAAGAAGAGCATCGCATGGCTTTCAGGTAAGCGCGTCATCGTCACCGGCGCGGGCGGTTCTATAGGCTCGGAACTGGCCAGACAACTCCTATCGGCGGGCGTCGAGCGGCTCTACCTTTTTGGTCACGGCGAAAATTCCATATACCAGATAGACAGGGAACTGCGTACCCTCCAGGCCGGCGGCGTCGGCGTTTCCACGGCCATTGTGCCGATACTCGGCGAGCTCAAAGACGCGGCATACATGGCCAACATCTGCAAGCGACTCAAGGCCGACGTGGTGTTCCATGCGGCGGCGTACAAACATGTGCCCATGATGGAAGCCAATACGGTGGCAGCCATAGAAAACAATGTCTTTGGGACGCAGAATCTGGTGGATGCCTGTCTGGCATCAGGCGTCAAACGCTTCGTGCTGGTCAGCACCGACAAGGCCGTGGAGCCGCTCTGCGTCTACGGCGCCTCGAAATACATCTCTGAACGCATCGTCATGGAAGCACAGCACAGGGCCGGAACAGACGAACACTATATGGCGGTCCGGTTCGGCAACGTGCTCGGTTCCAGGGGCTCGATACTGCCGTTATTCATGCAGCAGGTTGCCCGCGGCGGACCGGTGACCGTGACCCATCCCGACGCCAGCCGTTACTTCATGACAATACCTGAGGCCTGTTCGCTGGTGCTCAAGGCCGGCGGCGTTGGCTCCGGAGGCGAATCCTACCTCTTGGACATGGGGGAACCGATACTGATACGTGACCTGGCCGAACAGGTCATCCGTTTCTCCGGCTATGTTCCCGACAAAGATATCAGGATAGAATACATCGGGCTAAGGCCGGGCGAGCGGTTGGAAGAGAAACTCTTCGCGGACGACGAAAAGCTGGAACGGACCGGCTTCCCGAGGATCAACCGGCTCCAACGATCGGGCAAGCCGTTCAGGCTCGAAGCGGCGCTGCAGGCGCTCAGGCAAGCCTGCTTCCTCGATGAAGCCCAGCCAGAAGCCTACCGCAACCGCAGATTGCTCCGCGCAGCCCTGCGAGCCCATGTACCCACTGTAGAGGAGATACCCGATGAGCCTGAATACTGATTTCCGCGAGTTCGTCGGTGTTCCCCACGCTCTGGCGGTCAACTCCGCCACGAGCGGCCTCCACCTGGCGCTTGAGGCCCTGGGCATAGGCCCAGGCGACGTGGTGGCGACGAGTCCCTATACGTTCACCTCGACGGCCGCGGTAGTGCGACACCTGGGCGCGGAGGTGGCGTTCTGCGATGTGGCTCCTGGTTCATACAATCTGGACCCGGATTCACTCGGCAGGCTCTTGTCGACGACAAAGAACTGCCGAGCCATAGTAGCCGTGCACATCGGAGGCCTGCCCTGCGACATGCGCTCCATCAAGGCGCTGGCGACACGCTACGGTTGCTCCCTTGTGGAGGATGCCGCGCACTCCTTCCCCTCGTCCACGGAAGACGGCTATGCGGGCACACTCGGCGATGTAGGCGTCTATTCGTTCTATGCGACCAAGACCATAACGACAGGCGAAGGCGGCATGCTCGTAACCCGTGATCCGCGTGTGGCCGCCAGGGCTGAAAAGATGCGTATGCACGGTTTCGACCGGGCCGCTTGGGATAGGTATACCGCCAAGCGCGCCTCTTGGCGCTATGCTGTCACTGAGGCGGGGTTTAAGTACAACCTGCCCGATCTGCTCGCCGCGATTGGCCGGGTACAGTTGACAAAGGCCCTGCGCTTCCTCGACGAACGCAAGGCCATAGCAGACGTCTACGACGAAGCCTTTTCAGGCATCGCGAGCCTGGAACTTCCCCCACGAGGAGACGGCCATGCCTGGCACCTCTACTCGTTGCGTACCAGGACCGATCGCGGCGGCGTAGACAGGGATACCTTCGTGGAACAACTGGCGGAGCGGGGAATCGGCGCCTCGGTGCATTTCATACCACTCCACACCATGCCCTACTACGCTGAGCGCTACAGCCTAACGCCCGAATCCTTTCCTAACGCCAATGCCATGTTCGAGCGAACGCTGAGCCTGCCCATATGGCAAGGCATGGGCCTGGACGCTGCAAAAAGAGTCGCCAACGCCGTCCTGGAAATAGCCGGAGTCCGCCGCGCATGAAAAGCGGGGCCCAAAACCGACTACCCTCGATTACCCGACTTTCCGACTTCCCACGGGATGAAGCCGTCTATGTCGGGACGATCCGGTCGCCGGTTTCCCGCGGCTCCATTGTCTCCATGAGCCTGCCGCACTTGCCGCGGGACTATCGGAGCATCACCGCTGATGACATTCCAGGGGCCAGGGTCATGGCCGCGCAAGGCGCCAGGGTCCCGGTGCTCGCGTCGGGCAGGGTCTCCTATAGGGGCGAGCCCGTGGCGCTTATCGTTGGCCCCGATAAACGCAAAGTCGCCGAGGCCATTGCGCTGACGCGAGTGCGCGTCGAAGAGGAACCCGCCGATTATTCTTTCGAGTCCTGCGACAGTTCTAGGGTGGTTGCGTCGGACAGCCTGGAATCAGGCCAGGTTGAGGCGGCGCTGAAGTCCGCGGCCCGCATCATAGAGGGAGACTACCGCGTCGGCCCTCAGGATCATTACTACTCCGAACCGCAAGGCTCGGCCGCGGCCTTCGACTATGATAAGCTCGTCGTGTTCTCATCGACGCAATGGCCGTTCCATGTCAGAGACTCGGTTGCCGCGACCCTGGGTGTCGGCAAGAACGAAGTAATTGTCCGCCCCACCATCCTCGGCGCTCACCTCGACGGTAAGCTCTGGTACCCTTCGCTGCTCGCGTGCCATGCTGCCCTCGCCTCGATGCTCTGCGGCCGCCCGGCGCTGCTACTGTTGACCAGGCCGGAAGACTTCCTGTATACGACCAAGCGTTCGCCTATACTGGCTTCATACCGGGCCGGCCTCGACGAATCAGGCCGGCTTGTGGCCATCGACGCCAGAATCATGATCAATGCCGGAGCCTACGCACCGTTCGCGCAGGAACTCGCCTCTAGGTCGGTGCGATCGGCGACCGGAGGCTATGCCTGCCCCAACGTCCGCATATCGGCGCGGGCGGTCAGGACTGACTTGCCCCCGATGGGCGCTTTCGTAGGACTGGGCACCGGTCCAATGAATTTTGCCATAGAGCGATTGGTCGAGGATTGCGCCGCCGCTCATGAACTGGATCCGTCAGAATGGAGATCGGCAAATGCTGCTGCCAGGGGCGACGCCACGCTCGGAGCCTCCCTCAAGCGGGCCGTCCCCTATGACGCCCTTGCCACGCGCCTGCTCGCCATCAGCGACTACCCGAGAAAACGATCTTCGTTCGAATTGATCAGGAAACGCAGGGCCGATCCATCGACGGCTCCAGGCTACGGCATCGGGCTGGCGTTCGGGCACCAGATGGCAGCCTCAACATTCGGCCGCGATGGCGCCGACGTGCCATCGGTGGAAGTGACGCTGTCAAAAGACTCCACCTTGACCATACGCACGAGCATGAGCCCGGGGTCCCGGTCCACAATGGATATATGGAAAAAATCGGCGGCCGCATCTCTCGGACTTCAGCCGTCATCGGTGCTAATACAGGAACCCAGCACCGACGCAGTCCCGGACTCCGGGCCAGGCACGCTTTCCAGAAACGTCAGCGTCGTCACAAAACTGATAGAAACAGCCTGCGCCGGACTGGCGTCAAAACGCTTCCGCGAGGCGCTTCCCATTACCGTAAAGAAAGCCCTACGGGCGCGCAGTAGCAAGGCGGCTCCGGAATCGCCGCTTGAAGACGCTTCCTGGGGTAGCGCCGTCGTGGAACTGGAACTCGACCCCGTCGACGGTCTCCCCGCGGTCCGCGGAATCTGGCTTGTCGTCAAGGCGGGCCGCATCCTGTCTAACGATGCCGTCATCCGAGCAATGAAACACGATGCGGCGGCGGCCCTGGGCTTGTGCCTCGGCGAACACCTCGATCTGTCGCATGGCCCGGCCGACCTGGACGCCCTCCGTAGATATCATCTTCCGCGCATCAAGGACGCGCCAAAGATAGTCGTAGATTTTCTTGATGATGATACCGATCCGCGAGGCATCGGAGAATTGGCGTATGCGCTCATACCGCCCGCGTTCGCCAATGCGCTTAGCCAGGCTCTCGACCTGCCGTGGAACACACTGCCTCTCGGCAATTTTGACCATCCCTTCGGAGACAGGTGATGACGATAGATTTTATTCTCAATGGAGAAGACGTGAGCATCAAGGCCGAGCCGCTGGAGCGTTTGTCCGAACTCCTGCGCGATCGTTTTGGACTGTCCAGCCTGATGAGCGACTGCCTGGACGGAATCTGCGGAAAGTGCATCCTGTTACTAGATGGCCGACTCGTTAATTCATGCCTTGTACCCGCCTTCAAGGTCAGGGGTTCAGAAGTCATAAGCTACGAGGGGTTCAGGAGCACTGAAGCCCATGAAACCGTCACCAGAGCCTTCAAGGAAGCCGGCGCCGAACTCTGCGGTTTCTGCGACGCAGCCGTATTTATGGCGGCCGGGTCCTTGCTTGAATCAGCCGAGCGCCCTACGGACACGGACATTAACGAGACGATGTCCTCTGTATACTGCCGCTGCGCCACGCCGTCCGTAACCCTGGGAGCAGTCCGCAATGCCATCGAGTCCACTATGGGCGGGAAGTATAATCGTGCACGTTGACGATGTAGCGGCGCCTCAATCGCTGGCGGAAGCGATGACAGTACTGAAACGCCGGCCCGATGCGATGCCCTGGGCCGGCGGCACGCTCATCCAGACCAGCAACGACGACGAAAACAGCGGGCGACAAGTTTCCATTCTTGATCTGGGCGGCATTCCAGAATTGACTATAATCAACCGATCCGACCGCTACCTCGAACTCGGCGCCTGCGTATCCCTGGCTATGATCCTGGCGTTACCCAGAAACCTTTCGCTGGAACCTCTACGTGAAGCGGCAGGGCTCATCGGGACGGCCACGGTCCGGAACCTCGCTACGATAGGCGGCAACGTTGCTGCGCGCGATTCATTCATGACCTGTTTTTCCGCGCTCGCCTGTATGGACGCGGCGGTAGAACTCCGAGACGCCGGCGGCGCGCGCTGGGTGGGCATACATACGCTGATCGACGACGAGAACCGGCCCCGTTTCCCGCAAGCGACATTACTGACCAGAATCAGGATTCCTACAGCGCCTTGGGACGCCACCGCCCTGCACCGCTTAGGCCAGTCCTACCGAGGAGAAATCTATGCGGCTACCTTCGCCGCCGCGGCGCGCTTCGAAAAAGAAACTATTTCAGAATTGCGGCTCGTGGCCGTCGGCAAGCACATCGTCAGGGATCGCGCGCTCGAACTTACACTCATAGGCAAACGCTTGCCTCTTTCAGCCAAGGATATAGAATCGGCACAGACCGCAGCGTGCGAGCGGGCCAAGGGAACTGGATTCGACGATAGGGTCGCTGGCCATTACGGCCAATACGTGGCGGCTTTCCTTGCCAGCGTCCAGGAGGAAAGCAGATGAACGGAATTCTCTACCTCGTGCCCGTCCCCATAGGCGACGGCGATCCTAAGGACGAACTGGCACCGCGGGTCGTGCTCATTGTCAATGGTATACGTGACTTTATAGTCGAGAACGAGCGGAGCGCCAGGCGAGTCCTTTCCAGGATGATGCCCCAGACGGCCCTCGACGCATCGACGCTGAACATTCTGGATGAGCATACTAGGCCAGAAGCGCTGGCGGGCCTCTTGGCCCCCCTGCTTGCCGGCAGGAACGCCGCTATCATTTCTGAAGCCGGTAGCCCCTGCGTCGCCGATCCAGGAGCGACGCTGGTAGCGGCCGCTTCGCGCGCGGGGATTCGGTCCATTCCGCTACCGGGACCGAGCGCAATACTGATGGCCATCATGGCCTCGGGACTGGGCGGGCAACGCTTCGCGTTCAGAGGCTATCTGCCGCCCGATACCGCAGGCAGAGAAGCCGCGCTCCGGGAGCTGGAAATCCGCTCGGCTCATGAGGGCTCAACCCAGGTATTCATTGAAACCCCCTACCGCAACGACAGCATGGCCCAGAGCGCCGTCAAGATCCTGCGGAACGAGACGCTTTTCTGCGCCGCCATTGGCCTCTCGAGCCCTGAAGAGCGGATCGTGAGGATGGAAGCCGCCGCGTGGAGAAAGACAACGCCTGCCATCGGCAAGATTCCCACGGTGTTCCTCCTGTCGGCAGCCGCGGACCCTGGCCCCGCGGTACCAGAACGGCCACTCCAGAGGGCAGCCGAAAGGCCTGCGAAGCGTTCCGGCGACCGCAGAGACACCAGTGGTCCCGCCAGCGACCGACATCATCATGACGGCAGGAGAGATGACCAAAAACAACACAAAAGCGCAACGCCTCGGCCTAAACCTCGCCGGGACGCTTGACGATTTCTGATAGCCGGTTACACTGCTACAGGTATGCAGACCCAGATAGACCTACGCGCGCAGTTTGAAAACGAAACCGCTTCCATAACTGCCTTCGCTCAGGCCAGGATGGGCCTCAAGCCGGGACAGACTATAGTCAAACTCGATACCTACAGCATCATCTGCGTGCCGTATCGGCTTTCAATTAACGGCGCCGTGCTCATAGCCTCGTTTTCAAGAGAAGAACTAGCCTTCTTCCAGCGTTACGTCAACGGGCTTGCCGGCCTAACCCTTATTTTCCAACCAGGAAACTCTCCGAATCCCCTGAAGATATTCGCCCGGTGCTTCCTTAAATCGGTGAGCCCCATGAAAGGCAGGGAATCGGTCGGCCTGCTCGAGGTGCTGTTCAAACCCTGCCCGCCAGATCTATTAAGCATACTTTTTGATTACTTCATGTTGCTTGATCGGCTCAAGGTGGAATACGAAGACTTCAAGGGCAAGCTGATTTCAATAAACGCGGACAGCGCCAAGGTTATGGGCTTCAACAACTACTGCCTGTTGATTCAAGGCGCGGAGCAGGCCAAGGTCGCCCTGTATGCGCTCGCCAGCGACACGCTAGCCTTCCTCGTGCCCATGAATGGCCCTCAGCTTGAGATAGGTAACCCCGTACAGATAAAGCTTTTCTTCAGAAGCTTTCAGTTTGCCGTTCCCGGCGCTGTGTCCAATGTAACGAGGCTACAGAACGGCGTCCAGAAAATCATGGCGACGGTGCAGTATTCATCGGAGCTGGTATCGATCATCGAACAATACAGGTTTGCCGAGCGCCTCAGCGCAAAAACAGTGACTGCCGCCGCGAGCCAAGCCGCCCAAACCTGATCGCCGCCGACATTCGCCAGAGACGCCCTCCGGGCTATTCCATCGGGCTATCAGCCAGCGAGCGCCGCGAGCTTCTCCCGGATAAACTCGCTCTTTTCCTTGAGGCCGATAGGCCCCGTAGCTATCATAAGCACGTTGGGCCTATGCGGATCGAGCCTTATCTTCTGCCCGCTCTCCTTCATGAGCCGCAACAACCTGTCCACTGAAATTTTTGAAACCTTGGAAAATTCCACCGTCACGAAACCCTTGCGCTCCTTGAGCGTCGCTATGCACAGCTTTTTGCAGAGCACGCGTATCTCCGCCAGCGCAAGCAGGCTAGAGGCTTCCTCGGGCACGGGGCCAAAACGGTCCTCAAGCTCGCGGTACAGCGCGTCCAGGTCGTCCTGCGAGAGTATCGACGCTATCTTCTTATAGATCTCCATCTTGACGGCCTGCTGGCCTATGTAGTCGTTGGGAATGAAGCCGGAATATTCGAGTTCCAGGTAGGGCTCTTCCTCCGGTTTATAGCCTTCGTCTGATAGCCTCGCCACAGCCTCGTCGAGTAGCTTCAGATATAGATCGAAGCCCACAGAATAGATGTCGCCGGATTGCTCGCGCCCCAGCAGGTTGCCGGCTCCGCGCACCTCGAGGTCCTTCATCGCTATCTTGAAGCCCGACCCAAGTTCAGTAAAATCGGAGATGATCTGTAAGCGCTTCATGGCCAGTTCCGACAAGGCGCGGCCGTCGGGGTAGAACAGGTAGGCGTAGGCCAGGCGGTCAGAGCGTCCGACCCGGCCTCGAAGTTGGTAGAGCTGACTGATACCGTAGATGTCCGCGCGGTCTATGATGATTGTGTTGACGTTGGGTATGTCTATGCCGTTCTCTATGATGGTTGTGGATACCAATACGTGAAAGCCCCGGTGGATGAAGCGGTGCATGATGTCTTCGAGCTCGTGGCTGTCCATCTGGCCGTGAGCCTTTTCCACCATCACCTCTGGAACGAGGCGCTGGATGAAGGCCATGGTGTCGTCCAGCGAAGCCACGCGGTTATGCAGGAAGAATATCTGGCCATCCCGCTCCACCTCGCGCCGGATGGCCTTGGCTATCAGGTCCGGTTGAAATTCGTCTACTACCGTCTGGATGGGATGCCGGTTGTTGGGAGGCGTGGACAGCACGGACAGGTCGCGGATCTTGAGCATCGACATGTGCAGAGTGCGCGGGATGGGCGTGGCCGTCAGCGTCAGGCAGTCAACGTTAGCCTTCATCTCCTTCAAGCGTTCCTTGTCCTTGACGCCGAAACGTTGCTCTTCGTCTACAATCAGAAGGCCCAAATCCTTGAATTCAATGTCTTTCTGCAATATTCGGTGCGTTCCTATGAGCACGTCTATCGACCCCTCGGCCACGCCCGCGAGCGCCTTCTTCTGGTCCTTCTTATCCACGAAACGCGACATCATGCCGAAGCGCACAGGCAAGGCGCGGAAGCGTTCCTGACAGTTTTCATAGTGCTGCTCGGCGAGGATAGTGGTGGGGGCCAGAAAGGCCACCTGTTTGCCGCCCATAACGGCCTTGAACGCCGCGCGCATGGCTATCTCGGTCTTGCCGTAGCCCACATCGCCGCAGACGAGGCGGTCCATAGGCCGCACGCTCTCCATGTCGCGCTTAACGTCGTCGATGCAGGTGAGCTGATCGGGCGTCTCTTCATACGGGAACGCGGCCTCGAAGGTGGTCTGCCATTCGCCGTCCGGCGGAAACGCGAAACCCCGGGCCAGCTTTCGCCTTGAATAAATGCGTATCAGCCGCTCCGCGAGATCCTCAACCGATTTCTTGACCTTGTTCTTTCGGTTTTCCCAGGACTTGGAGCCCAGCCTGTCCATACGGGGCTCGTCGCCTTCGTTGCCTATATAGCGTTGGACCAGGTTGGACTGCTCTATGGGGACAAAAACGCTCTCTTCATCGGCATATTCTATCTTGACGTAGTCGCGGTCATTGCCCATCACCTTGACGCGCTCTATGCCGACGAAGCGGCCTATGCCGTAATTGACGTGCACGACGAAGTCGCCGGGATTGAGTTCGACGAAGGTGTCGATGACCTTGGAGCGGGCGCTCTTGAGCGACTTAGGCGCGTGCCTGCGCCTGCCGAATATCTCACCCTCGTGGACGAAGGCTATCTTGGCGGCAGGCACGGTGAAACCAGCCGACAGCCCTTCCGCATGTACGGATACTTCTTCGCGCGCTATCAGCGAGCCTATGCGCTCCGCCTGCACCGCGTTCTCGGCAAAGACGTGCACCTCATATTTTGCCCTGAGAAGGGAATCCAGCTCGTCGCGGAAATAATTGACGTTGCCGAAGAATGAGCGAGGCGCTTCCGAGCCGAAGACAAGGCGTCCCCCCGACTCGGCGTCCTTGAGACTCCAGGTAGCCAGGGTCCTCGGCAGCGATGCGGCGACCGTCTCGAAATCCACCAATATCAACTCGGGGGGAGGCGCGGGGCCGTCGAGCATGGCCTTGCGGTAGAGCCCCGCGTATTCGCGCTTGACGGCCTCGGTCTGGCCCGACAACCGTTCGCGTTCCAAGAGGACGATGTTGTCTTCTGGCCCCAGATACTCAAAAAGGCTGGACGGACGGCCATAGGCCAGCGGATACAGGGTCTCTTCCCCGCGCGCCTCGCCGAGCTCGCAGAGCGACTCTACCAGTTCCGCGACTGCGAGGCTACGATCCTCGCCCGAGGGAGCCGGGCAGGCCAGCAGAGCCGCGCCGGCGACCTGGGCCAATTCCGGCGTCCAGACAAACTCGCGCGCCGGGCGTAGCAGTACGGAAACCGGCCGCTCGGGCTCGGAGGCCTGGGACACCGGTTCGAAGCGTTTCAGCTCCTCAACCACGTCGTACTCGAAGACCAGACGCAATGCGGATTCGTCGCCCGGCATGTACACGTCGAGCACCTCGCCGCGCAGGGCAAACTCCCCAGGAAGGCTGACGCGCGGCACACGGAGATAGCCCCAGGACGCGAGCCTGTCGGCTACGGCCCCCGCATCGATGGAATCGCCCTTGCGCACGCGTAACAGCCCGCGCTCGAAACTGGAGCGCGGCGGCACCGGCGTCATGGCGGCGCGCTGACCGGCCACTATGACCCGCGGCCCCTCATCGTCGAGCAACGAGGCAAGAGCGGCGGCTCGCTGACCGAAGGCGGCGGAACGCGGCTCCACCGGGCGGTACGCCGCGGTCTTCCACCAGGGGAACACCATGGCCTTGACGCCCGCGGCCTCGCAGTCAGCCGCAAACGATT
>CAZNCK010000034.1:0-439 GCA_964571545.1 uncultured Treponemataceae bacterium
AACAAGTTTCAGATCAAGGAGGGGCCGCCCAAGGGACTCCTCAGGGTGGACCCGATCGTCGGCGAACAGCAGTCCGCTAAGCTCAAGGCGCTCCGCGCCAAGCGCGACAACGTACGCGTCGACGCGGCCCTTGTCGCACTGAAGAAGACGGCCCAGAGCGACGAGAATCTGATGCCTCCCATCCTGGAAGCGGTCAGAGCCTACGCCACGCTCGGCGAAATTTGCGATGTCCTGCGCGCCGTATTCGGCGAGTACCAGCAAAAGGTAATCCTCTAAGGTGGGTGCTACAATGGAACGAAAGATTCGCGTACTCGTCGCCAAGCCAGGCCTCGACGGCCACGACCGCGGCGCCAAGGTCATAGCCAGGGCGCTTAGGGACGCCGGCATGGAGGTTGTCTACACCGGCCTTCGCCAGACGCCCGAGCAGATCGTCTCGGCC
>CAZNCK010000034.1:464-29956 GCA_964571545.1 uncultured Treponemataceae bacterium
GTGAAGTCCGAACTCATGCTCGCGATCACGATGAAGGAAAAGGGCATCGACGACGTGCTCGTCATGGGCGGTGGCGTTATACCTGAAGACGACATTCCCGGCCTCAAGGCCACCGGCATCGCCGCCGTGTTCACCCCGGGTTCGCCGACTACCGAGATAATCGAGTTCATCAAGAACAATCTGAAGCGCAAGGATTGACGGCGTGGATGGAGCGGTAGTCTCCGCTGAGCGCGTACGCTCCGGAGACATGAGGGCGATAGCCCGTTTGATCAGCCTGATCGAACGGGAGGATCCGTCGCGCCTCGCCGTGCTCAAGGCCCTGCACGCGTACGGCGGCAGGGCCCACGTCGTCGGCATCACCGGCCCGCCGGGAGCCGGCAAGAGCACCCTGACCGACAAAATAATCGGCGTGCTCCGCCAACGCGGCCGCCAGGTCGCGGTGCTGGCCGTTGACCCGTCCAGCCCGTTCACTGGCGGCGCCATACTCGGCGACCGTATCCGCATGCAACGTCACGCCACCGACGAGGGCGTCTATATCCGTAGCCTCGTTACGCGCGGCCACCTCGGCGGCCTCTCGCGTGCCGCCGGCGAGGCGGTGCGCGTGCTGGACGCCGCCGGCTACGATGATATCATCATCGAGACAGTTGGCGTCGGTCAGTCCGAGGTGGACATAGTCCGCATTGCCGACACGGTCGTGCTGGTATCGGTTCCCGGACTCGGCGACGACATCCAGGCCATCAAGGCCGGCGTCATGGAGATAGGCGACGTGTTCTGCGTCAACAAGGCCGACAAGGACGGAGCCGAGCGTGTCATCCGCGAGATACGCGTGATGCTCGAGACGGCAGTGTTCAACGGTGCCGCCACACGTTTCTCTCCCTTATATACAGCCCGAGCAGCCTTGACGCCTCTTTCCTCGGTGCCCGAGTCCGGAGCGGCGGAATGGCGGTCGTCTGAAACAGAGCAGGGCGGATTCCACCACATCGCCACGCAAGCGCCGGGTCACCCCAACTTCGAGATACCGTCTGTCGTCTCGACGGTGGCCGAAACGGGGCAGGGCATAGCGGAGTTGGTCGACGAGATCAAGGTGCACGAAGCCGCGCTGGTCGCGACGGGCTTTCTCCGATCCCGGAGGGAAGCCAATCTGGCCTGGGAACTCGGCAGGGGGGCGGCCCAGCGAGTCCTGTCGTCTCTGGAACGTGAAGAACGCAAGGAAACGCTGGGAGAACTGGCCAGCGCCGTACTGGACAAAAAAATGGATTACTATGATGCTCTCGATACCCTCGAACGAGCGCTGACCCGATCCTGAGGGCAGCGCGCAACTACCAAGGAGGAACCATATGGTCGTTAAAGTAGATCACATCGGGATAGCCGTATCCGATCTCGCGGAATCCCTGAAGATGTATACAGACATTCTTGGCATGACCCTGCACGGCACCGAGACTGTAGAGGAGCAGAAGGTCAAGACAGCCTTCCTACCTCTCGGCGAAACCGAGATTGAATTGCTTGAGTCCACCGCACCGGACGGCCCCATAGGCAAGTTCATAGAGGCCAGGGGGCAGGGCATTCAGCACATTGCCTTCAGGGTTGATGACATAGAAGCCGCTCTTGCCGAACTCAAGGCCAAGGGCGTACGGCTCATCGACGAGAAGCCGCGCTACGGCGCCGGCGGAGCGAAGATAGCCTTCCTGCATCCCAAGGCCACGGGCGGCGTGCTGATAGAACTGTGCCAGAAAAGCTGAACCAACAACAGCAACTTTTTATAAGGATGGAGCGAAGTATATGGAAGCGAAGCTGAAAGAGCTGTCCGATCGCCGTGGTAAAATAACCGCGGGCGGCGGACCAAAACGAGTCGCGGCCCAGCACGAGAAGGGCAAGATGACCGCAAGGGAGCGCATAGAGGCCTTCCTCGACGCGGGTTCCTTCACCGAGATCGACGCGTTCGTGGAACACCGCGCCACCGACCTCGGCATGGCCGACGTCGATGCGCCTGGCGAAGGCGTCGTCATCGGCTACGGCACGATGGACGGCCGGCTTGTGTACTTGTTCGCCCAGGATTTCACCGTCATCGGTGGATCTTTAGGCGAAATGCACGCGGCCAAGATATGCAAGGCCATGGACATGGCCATGAAGGTCGGTTGCCCCTGCATTGGCATCAACGATTCGGGCGGAGCCCGCATCCAGGAAGGCGTGGATGCCCTGTTCGGCTACGGCAACATCTTCTACCGCAACACCCTCGCGTCCGGCGTCATTCCGCAGATTTCGGTGATCATGGGACCCTGCGCCGGCGGCGCCGTCTATTCCCCCGCTCTCACCGATTTTACCGTGATGGTAGAGAAGACCTCCAATATGTTCATCACCGGCCCCCAAGTCATCAAGGCCGTGACCGGCGAAGACGTGACCGCCGAGGCTCTCGGCGGCGCGCTCGTGCACAACGAGACCTCAGGCTGCGCGAGCCTCATGTTCGCCGACGAGGCTTCTACCATCGCAGGCGTCAAGAAGCTGGTGTCGTACCTGCCCTCGAACAACATAGAAGACGCGCCTCTGCGGCCGACCAACGACGACGTTGGTCGCGCCTGCCCGAACCTCGCCGACATCATCCCCGATTCCGCCAACAAGCCCTACGACATCCGCGACGTGATCTCGCAGATATTCGATGACGGCGACTACTACGAGTTACAGCCGTTGTACGCCAAGAACATCATCACCTGTTTCGCCCACCTCGGCGGGCGCACGGTAGGCGTCATAGCTAACCAGCCAAAGGTGCTCGCGGGCGTGCTGGACATCAACGCTTCAGACAAGGCCAGCCGTTTCATTCGCATCTGCGACTCGTTCAACATACCGCTCGTCACGCTGGCCGACACTGCCGGCTATCTGCCTGGCGTCGGACAGGAACACGGCGGCGTCATCCGCCACGGCGCCAAGCTGCTATACGCGTACTCTGAAGCCACCGTGCCCAAGCTCACCGTTATCGTGCGCAAGGATTACGGTGGAGCCTACATCGCTATGTGCTCCCGTCACCTGGGCGCCGACATGGTGCTGGCTTGGCCTAGCGCCGAGATCGCCGTCATGGGACCGGACGGAGCCGCCAACATCATCTTCAAGAAGGAAATAGACGAAGCCTCGGATCCAGTGGCCACGCGCAAGGACAAGATCGAAGAGTATAAGCGTAACTTCGCGAATCCTTACAAGGCAGCGGCCCGTGGTTACGTTGATGACGTCATCGATCCCGCCCACACCAGGGCCAGGCTCGCTTCGGCTCTGACCATGCTCCTAGGCAAGCGCGAGACTCGCCCTGCCAAGAAGCACGGCAACTCGCCGGTATAAGGAAGCGTCAATGGAAACTGCTTCGTACATGTGGACAATCGTCACGATAGGCCTCGTGACGGTGTTCCTCAGCCTCATCGCGCTGGTCGCGATGGTGAGCTTTTTCAAGTTCATCTTCGTTCGTGCGCCTAAAGCAGCGCCAGCAGTACGTGAGAGCCTGGCCAAAGCGGCTCCGTCAGAATCCGCAGCCAAGGCTGTCGGCATAGACGGCGCTGTTGTAGCGGCCATTGTAGCCGCTATCGCGGCTGCAAGCGGCGTGTCGGCCTCGTCACTCAGGATAGCGTCGATTGAGCGTACTGGATTCAATACCCCCGTGTGGGGACATGTAGATCGCGCGTAAGTCGCGACAGCACGATACAAGGAGAAATGCAATGGTCAAGAAATATAGAGTCACAGTCAATGGTCAGTCATACGATGTAGGCGTCGAGGATATCGGTTCCTCCGCTGGTTCGGTCGCCGCTCCCGCGGCGGCCGCGGCGGCTCCCGCAGCCGTAACTTTTTCACCCGCGCCTGTCGCCGTACCCGTATCAGCGCCTGCGGCCGGTTCATCCACGCTCAAGGCGCCGATGCCTGGTACCGTGCTTTCAGTCAAGGTTTCGGCCGGTCAGGCCGTCAAGCGCGGCGATGTGCTCCTCATCCTCGAAGCTATGAAAATGGAAAACGAGATTACCGCCGCTGCCGATGGCACCGTGGTGGCCATTCGCGTCCAGGCCGGTTCTACGGTCAATACGGGCGACCCCATGGTCGACCTCGCGTAAGCGAGGCGACGGAATATAGCGTATGTGGCAGAACATCCTTGATTTTCTAGGATCTACCGGATACGCAGGATTCGCGAACAGTTCCATGATGGTCTTCGGTTTCATACCCGGGGAACTGATCATGATCGTGGTATCCTGCGTCCTCCTCTACATGGGAATAGGCAGGAAATTCGAGCCCCTCCTCCTCGTACCCATAGCATTCGGCATGCTGTTATCGAATCTGCCTTTGGGCGGTATTTTCAGCCCCGCTGAAAATGGTCAGCCTGGCGGTCTCGTGTACTATCTGTACTACGGCGTCAAGATGGGCATATATCCTCCGCTCATCTTCCTGGGCGTCGGAGCGATGACAGACTTTGGGCCGCTTATCGCAAACCCTAGGAGTCTGCTCCTAGGAGCGGCCGCGCAGATCGGCATCTTCATTCCGTTCGTCATGGCGTTCTACCTGGGCAAGGCCTTTCCCTCGCTTGGCTTCGACCTGAAGGCCGCGGCCAGCATAGGCATCATCGGCGGAGCAGATGGCCCCACGGCCATTTACCTGACCAGCAAGCTCAAGCCCGAGCTTTTAGGGCCGATAGCTATAGCCGCGTACTCGTACATGGCGCTCGTACCGCTCATCCAGCCTCCTATCATGATGGCTCTGACCACCAAGAAGGAACGCATGATTCGTATGGATCAGCTCCGAGACGTCACCAAGGTAGAGAAGATAATCTTCCCGATAGCGGTGACCATCTTCATAGGCCTCATCCTGCCGTCTGCGGTACCGCTCATAGGTGCCTTGATGCTGGGCAATCTGTTCCGGGAAACCGGGCTTACTAACCGTCTTTCTGATACCGCCCAGAATGAGCTGATAAATATTCTAACAATTTTCTTGGGAGTCTCAGTAGGCGCCACCGCTAATGCCGTGCGCTTTCTTCAGCCCCAGACGCTGCTCATCATCGCGCTTGGCCTCTTCGCGTTCTCTTGCGGTACCGCGGGCGGCATACTTTTCGGCAAGCTCATGTGCTGGGCGACGGGTGGCAAGGTCAATCCCCTCATCGGTTCCGCGGGCGTTTCCGCGGTGCCGATGGCTGCCCGCGTGTCTCAGGTCGTCGGGCAGAAAGCCGATCCGGGCAATTACCTTCTGATGCACGCCATGGGTCCGAACGTGGCCGGCGTCATAGGCAGCGCCGTCGCCGCCGGCGTCATGCTGTCGTTCCTGAGCTAACGCGGTAGACAAAGAATTTCGCACAGAGCCACAGAGAAGATGAGAAGATAGAAAGAGCGATGGAGGAGGGCCTGACACACCTTCTCTATCGCTCGTTATTTTTAAAAGCCTGATTCCTTCTTCCTCATCTTCTCTGTGGCTCTGTGTCGATGTTTTATTCTACCAAGAGTTTATTTAATTGGCCGGCGCATCATCGGTGTGCGTTGGCTGTTCGATATCGTCAATGCCGCCGCCCTCGCCATTCGCTTCATGTCGTCGTACCTTTCGGCCATAGGTGCGGGCAAAAATATCCACGGCGGTAAAGAACAGCACGAGGAGGAGGGGACCAAGTAATAGACCGTTGAAGCCAAAGAGCTGCAACCCTCCTATGATCGAAAAGAAGATGAGCAGCGGATGCATCTTGATTCTAGATTTAAGAAAGAGCGGTCGCAACAGATTGTCGAGCGTCGAGATGAAAAAGGCCGACAAGGCGAACAGAATCAACGCCCCTGTCGTATCGCCCGATAGTACCTTGGCAAGCACAACGGGAATCCAGACGAGACTAGAGCCAACCATCGGAATGAAGCTCGCAATCGTTGTCAGGAGGCCGAGCAGCAATGGGCTGGTGACGCCCATGATCAAGAAGACGATAAACGCCATTGCTCCCTGGAACAGCCCGACGACGAAATAACCGAGCACCAAATCGCGTCCCGTGTCGCGGAACTTCTTCAGGAAGAAAGCGCTCAGTTCGTTGCGTATGGGCATGGCGTCTACAAACACCTTCATGAGATGCCTGCCGTCTACATAGAAGAAGAACAGCGTAAAAGTAAAAATTGCCAATCCCGCAATCATGCTTGTCGCGTTTCGGAGAACGAGCCCGGTCACTCCAACCACATGCTCTCCGAGACCCTGGATTGCCTTGACGGTTTGCTCCGCCAAGTTTACGGAAGAGATGTCGACGACGCCTCCAGTCATCTCCAGTAAGCGATCGGATAGTACCGTTAAGCCGCTGCCGCGCAGGAGGCCTTGGTATCGCTGATAAGCGTCGCCGATAATGAGTGAAAGGTCGTTGAGCTGGCCAAGGAGCACGAACGCGATGAGTATCATCGGTCCGACGATCATGACGAGCACCGCAAGCGCCAGAATTCCAGCCAAGAGCGAACGAAACCAGGCGGGGCGTTCGGTGCCGTTTCTTAGTATAGCTAATTTAGTGTACAGGGGTTGGGTTATGGCATAGGCCACGCCTGCCCATACCAGCACCGACAGGAAGGGCTGGAATAATTTGCCCACGATAATAAAAAGGAACGCATAGAGAAGGAGAAATAGATAACCCTGAACCCGTGCTCCGTTTTTCTGCTTTTCATTCATGGCAGCTTGTCTCCACTGTAGCGAGTTCTCGATGTACAACAAAGAGCCGTCCATGCTGGCATGGACGGCTCTTTATCTTGGCAGCCGCGTGGCTCAGCGGCCTTTGGGACCGTAAAGGTAGTTGAAGTAGTCCATACTGGTGGACAGGGTCTTGGTGAACTTGGGCATCGTAATCCTATATGACTCTATGGAGCGCCAGAAATCGAAGAATGCGCGGTCGCGGCCATAGGCGTCGGCATAGGTCTTGGTTGCCAGCGCATCGGCGGAACCCTTGATTGTCTCCGCTTCCTCGTAGGCCTTGGACAGGATGGATCGCTGTTCGTTCTCCTGTTTGCCGAGCCACTCGGATTTCTTACCTTCGCCGAATGACCTGAAGGCCTGCGCGATCTGGTTTCGTTCCTTTATCATCCTGTTGTATACGCTCTCGGTCAGTTCGTCGCTGTAGCGGATCTGCCGCGGAATGACGTCGATGATTTCGATGCCGTACTCGGGCGTGAGCTGCTGCGCTATCGCCAGCATTTCACCTGACAGCATCCTGCGGCCTTTTTCGATGAGGTCGTACGAGGCGTCGGTCTGGGTTAGTTGCCTGAGTGAATCCGAGCCCTCGGCGTCGCCCGTCTCGAAGGTCTCGCTGGATGTTGATTTCAGGATGTCGTTGCTGTTGCGAACCGCTTCCCTGAGGAAGCTGGAGGATACGACGGTGCGTACCGCGCTGTCGATCACATCATCGAGTTTTCCGAAGGCGCTCTCCAGCGTTGAGATGGATTCATAGAATTTTATAGGATCCGAGATGCGCCAACGGGCCGTGGAATCTACCCAGATAAACTGGTTTTCCTTTGTCGGTATTCTCTGGGCCTCTCCGTCCCACATGAGGATCTTCTTGGGGTAGGTTACCACGTTGTCGAGGAAGGGCGTCTTGAACTTGAGCCCAGCTTCTGTCTCAACCTTGGTGATCTGTCCAAACCTCACCACGACGGTCTGAAACCCTTCCTGCTGGATGTAGAAAGGCCCTGTAAGCACTCCGAGGACAAGGACTACGGCTACAATGACGAGAACGGTTATGAGTTTTTTCATTTCGTGCCTCCAGACTGGGCGCCAAAATTCTTTATCGGAATGAAATTGCTCAGTGAACTGTCGATGAGTTCAACGTTCTGCTCGTCCGCGAACACGGCTTCCATCATCTCGTAGTACAGGCGGTCCCTGGTAACGTCAGGCGCCTTACGGTATTCCTCGTAGACTGCTTTGAAACGGGCCACGTCTCCGTTGGCCTTGTTGACGCGCTCGGCGGCGTAGCCCTTGGCTATCTGCACGATGCGGTCCGCTTCTCCGCGAGCCTTCGGGATCTCCTTGTTGTACGCTTCCTTGCCTTCGCTTATGAGCCGGTTCATGTCCTGGATGGCCTTATTGACATCCTCGAACGAGGCCTGCACTCCGGCTGGCGGCACGATGTTCTGTAGCTTGACGGCGATTATTTCGATGCCGAGGCCGTAACCTTTGAGCGTGCTATTCATCAATTCGATGCCAGCTTGTTCGATCGCGACGCGCCGTGCGCCCATGACATCGAGGATAGTCATGTCGCCGACGAGCATGTTGATGACCGACTGGCTGATATCGCGGATCGTCTCCTGCTTGTCCTCAAGGTTGAAGAGCCAGGCCTTAGGATCGTTGATGCGATACTGGATTATCCATTCCACGTCGACGATATTGAGGTCTCCCGTCAGCATTGTCGATTCTTCCGGATAGGTCCGTTGTTCATAACGGGTTTGGATGCCAGCCTGCTCGGTCCTGAAACCGAATTGCTCGGTCTGTACCACCCGGGTCTTGATGTTGTAGTTGCGCTGTATGCCCAGCGGCCACTTAAAGTGCAACCCAGGATCGGCGATTTCGGTAAATTTTCCAAACGTCAAAACCACGGCCTGTTCGGTCTGGTCAACGACGAAGAAACTTGTAGAAAAAAGCGCTATTATGGCGACCGCGACTACGATCAGTACGATCGTGGCAGCCTTGATTGGCCCGCGCATCGGCGTTACATTCCTGTCTGACATGAGCCCTCCTCTAATGATTTAGGGTACCGCCGCATGCTATCTTAATCAAGCGAATCGATAGTTTATCTTCTATCGTCAATTGCTGTAGCCGCCAGTTCCGGCGGCAAACACTGGGAAAATCCATTGCCGAACAGTTCCGCAAGTATAATGGAGGCTTTGGCAGGCAAAGCAGCTACGACGACCAGCTGGTCAGGACCGCTTGTGCCCGGCGGAAGGCCAAGGCTGGCGCAGTGCAGCAGGTATCCGCCCCGCGATGAACTCCCGCCGTATTTTGTATCGCCCGCCAACGCGTAGCCGCGGGAGGCCGCCTGGGCGCGGATCTGGTGGGTTCGGCCAGTTCCCAACTGGATGGCCGCCAGCGTGTAGCCCCCACGGTAGAGCAGTGGCCGCACATAGGCTTCCGCATGCTTGCCTACCTTTTCGATGGTCGTTATTCCGGCTTCCGAATCGCGCGACAATTCGTCGACCCAAGTTTCTTCATCACAGAGTTCTCCGTCAAGCAATGCTAAATAGGTCTTTGAAATGTGGCCTTCTCGCAACGCGGCGCTGAAGGCTACCGCTCCTGCCAGGCTTGCCGACACTGCCAGGGCCCCTGACGTGTTCCGATCCAGACGGTGGAGGGGGGCGGGGACGAACGCCAGCGAAGAAGCCGCGCGTTCTCTGTAGTAAGCCGCCGCAGCCTCGTCGACGCCGCCCTGACCGTGCGTCAGCATGCCGCGCGGCTTGTTGATAAGCGCTAGATTCGCCGTCTCGACTATTATCATGCCGGAGAATATCCTGGCCGCGTCCCGGTCGGTTTTATTTGAGGTGCCCTGGTTCCGGAAATTTTCCGCGTGAGCACGATCAAGCGCTGGAAGGCGGATTTCCACCGAGTCACCGGCCTTCGTGCGGTATGAGCCGTCAACTTTCTTGCCGGAAACGCGGACGTTGCCATCCCTGAACATCCTGTAGATGCCCGAAAGCGGTACTTCGCTCAGGAAAGCCCTAAGAATACGGTCAAGTCGCCTGTCCGTGTCGTTGGGGCCGAGCGTGATTTTTTTTGTCGTGTACGGCATCGTGTTTATCCTGGCGTATCGTTTGAATGTACTTAGATGGCCGAATATGGCTTGACAAGAAACGCCATTATAACAGAAATTCTTTTAATGGATAATGATGGAGCGCTTGGCTTCGGCGCAATTTTAAGGAATGACGTGTTCCTGGCTGCCGCACTGAGCCTTTTCATGGCGCAATTCGCGAAGGCTTTGATCGTCCTTTTGACTAGACGCAAGGCCGGTATCAAGGAAATTTTCTCAACCCTGCTGTGGAAAACCGGCGGTATGCCTTCGAGCCATGCCGCGCTTGTCATATCAATTACGACGTCCATAGCGTTTTCCAGCGGAATGGCGTCCGATGTGTTCGCGTTGTCGTTTTTCTTTGCCTTAGTCGTTATTCGCGATGCCATGGGCGTGCGGCGAGCCGCTGGAATGCAGGCCAAAGCCTTGAATACGCTCGGGTTGCGACTTTCAAAACGAATTCACATTCCTTTCAAGCCCGTCAAGGAAATCCACGGTCACACCTTTCCTCAAGTCGTTGTCGGAAGCCTCATGGGTTTTTTCATCGCTATGGCGGTGAATACACTATAGTGACGTGACCGATACCCGACGCATCTCATCCATACTATCAGCGACTGTTGTTGCCATTGTAATTGCCGTTGCTGGTATCTCATACCTGGCAGGCCACGGTACAGCATCTGGTGCCAGGATGATAGCTTTTCCTGAAGCCCTGCAGGAATCAACCGTGTTGGCTGCTCTGGCTCTCGTGAATATAGACGATGCCGTTGGCGCATCCTCCGCGCTTATGCCTCTGAGCAATTTTTCACGCATCGTCGCCGTGACCTTCCAGAATGCCACCCAGCGGGTGCTTCCGGGCGATCCGCGACGGACTCCGTTTTTTGACGAGCTCAAGCTTCGGTTTTCCGTGCCGGGCCCAGACAATACTACCTGGACAGTCGTGTATTTACCCGAGCCATCGCGCGCCCGTGATGAAGCGGCGGCTCGGGCGCTCACAAGCCTCAGCCCTTCCTGGGCCTGGGACGGTTCGGAAAGCCCTGGCGGATCTCGCTGGCTTTTGCTGCCTCCGTTTGTCTGGGCTGTCTGGCTCATCGTTAGTAATCCTCGGCGCGATAGACTCAGGCGAGCGCTATGGGTCGTTTCCTTGATGCCTTTGCTCCTGTGTTCGTCATCCGGTGCCACGATGTTGTTTATCGTGCTTTCAGCATCCTTAGCCGTTGTAAGCCAATATATAGTTTCTGGCGCCGCGTCACGCTTGCCCTTCGTCCTCTGGCCTCATGCGATCACCAGCATTGCATTTCTGATTTTTGAGCCGGATTCCATACCGTATCTAGTCGTTTCCATCGCGCTCGCGACCGTGGCGGCTTACCTCCGACCTCGGATCGAGCGCATTACCAGCCGCCGGCGCCTGCACGCGTTGCCTTCATTCCGGAACTTGACTATGAATGGCGTTCATCAGTATACCCGCGAGATAAACCGTGCCTTACTGTTGCCGATTGCGTCGATTGTCGTTCTTGTCGTTTTTTTGCCCTCGCGAGCGGGTTCCGGAATAGCCGATGAGCCTCGATTCAGGATAGAACGAGCCGCGCCGCGGGAGCACTATTCTGCGGGTGCTCTGTTCGAGGAACATCTTGCCTACCAACGCGCTATCACCTATGGGCGGCTCGGCGATTTTTCTCTGGAAGACAGCTCGTATATTCCGGTGTATCGGTATCGTGAGGAGGATGGCCGTATGCGGCGTACCGAGGACTCTGGAGACCCGGTGAGCGATTGGCCTTCTGCTACATTCAAGGCCGCAATCATGGTACTCTCGGATAGAAGACCCGTTTCGATACTGTCAAAATAAAAAAGCGCAGTTAGCCTAATCACTCTTGCAACGTAGGTAGTGTTTTTCGATATAATGGCCCTCGGTTGTCGTAGCGCTCTGCGCTTCGGTTCGCTTCAGCGAGCCGCTCATGTTGAAGAACTGGTCGATGCGACCGGATGGATCGGGTAGGACGCATGATAAGAGCTCGCGGATTCAAGCGTGGAGGCGTACCTGTACCCCATCGCGTCCCTTTCAAGACGGGGCCTATAGAGAACGCGTTCTTGCCTAAGAACGCTGTCGTCATGCTCAAGGATACCCGGGATGCTGTGGAACCCTTGCCCGTCGTATATGTGGGCCAAGAGGTGCGTGAGAGTCAGCTCCTCGCAAAATCGGCGGGGCGCGGTTCCTCCAATGTTCATTCGCCTATACCCGGCATAGTCAGACGGATAGAATCGACAATGACACCAGGGGGCTTCGAGTCCCGGGCTATACTTGTCTCGCTTGAAGGCGCTTTCAGCGTACTCGGGAAACGGCCTGAGCGGTATCTGTGGAAGTCGCTCAACAAAGCCGATATCTCCCATATCGTACAGGAAAAAGGCATAGTCCGCATCTCTACGGGCGAACCGCTTGCGGAAATCATAGCGGAACGCGCTTCAAAACCTGGATTTGTTCTAGTTGTCAGCGCGCTTGAAATGGATCCGTATCGCCGTACCGAGGAAGAACTGCTGGCAATCCGACCTGAAGACGTTGTAGATGGTTGTGCCATCGCCGCCCGGATGACCCAGCCGTCCAGGATAATCTTGGCCGTCGACGAGCATATTTCAGCAGCGACCATCGAGCGACTACAGAACGTCATCGCCGCCTCGGAGCTGGACATTTCGGTACAACCCTTCATACGCAAATTTCCGCAGGATATGGCCAGGCAGATAGCCGAAGCGCTGGATATCGCGGATGCCGGGTCGCTTTTCGTTCTGGAGCCGAGTACCCTCATCGCCTTGCATGAGGCCGTTGTTGCCAACAAACCCCATATCGAACAATACGTCTATGTTGGCGGAGGCGCCATCAAGCACCCGGCTATACTCAAGGCCCGCATCGGCGCTCCTATCGGCGATCTTATAGAAGAATGCGGCGGATTTTCAGGTAATCCGGAAACCATAGTCATCGGAGGCCCCTTCCGGGGGAGGGCCGCGGCCAATCTTGATGTCTCCGTCACTAGGACGACGCGCGCGGTTCTGGCCCTGACCGCGGAGGAAACCAAATTGGCGCCCGAACGGGGGTGCGTCCGGTGCGGCGATTGCATCGCTGTTTGCCCGGAGGGGCTCGATCCGCATTTTATTTTCAAGCTGCTGCGTGCCGGCAGGAAGTCAGACGCTGTCGCCGCGGGCCTTGAACGATGTTCTCTGTGCGGCGCCTGCGCCTATGCCTGCCGATCAAGAATCCCGTTGGTTCTGAAATTCGACGCGGCTTGCAGGAACGAGGAATTCCGATGAAATCGAAGGTGGCAACCCTGCATTCCTACCCGCCTTACATCCATGACTGGAGAACCAGCGCCAGGGCGGCTTGGATCTGTTCTCTCACCCTTATGCCTATAGTCGCCTGGTCTTCTATTATATACGGGCACTTTGCCATGGCTGTCTGGGTTGTGGCTCTTGCTACAGCCTTGATTTCCGAAGCCATTGCATCGGGACTCCTGCGACGCTGGACTCTTGGCGACGGCAGCGCTGTACTGACCGGGCTTCTTGTAGCAGCCGCCATGCCTCCAGGCGTTCCCCTGTATATACCCGCTATCTCGGTGGCTTTTTCAATCCTGATCGTCAAGACGGCCTTTGGCGGACTTGGAGCCAACTGGATGAATCCCGCGCTCGGAGGCATTGCCTTCGCGTATGCCAATTGGCCAGTGGCCATGCGTGAATACCTTCTGCCCCGACTCGTATCGGGCGTGGACGGCGTGAGCGCCTCGACCCCCTTGATATTCGCCAAAGGCTTGACCGGTGGTTTGGATCTTCGGGTAATGGACGCTTTGCGGGGATCCTCCTACCCGCTTTCAAACATCGATTCCACGATCACCGGTTTCATGAACGACTATGTTTTTTCGAGGCTCGGGGCAAGGCTCCCGGATGGCTATATTGACTTGGCTATCGGTTTGAAGCCCGGTACGCTCGGCGAAAGCGCGTTGTTGGCTCTACTGGCCGGCTCTGTCGTGCTCCTGGGGTTGCGTCTCATCAAGCCCTTGATTCCCGTGGCGATGCTCGCCGTTTTTACTATCCTGGTACGCATTTTTGGAACAGGACTTCCTGGAGAGTCATTTCTGGGGGGCGACGTACTGTTCGCGTTGTCCAGCGGGGGAGTCGTGTTCGTCGCATTCTATATGGCCTCCGATCCCGTAAGTTCTCCCGTCGGGCGGCTTAACAGCCTGGTGTACGGCGCCGCCATAGGAGCTCTGTGCTTCATTTTTAGACGCTGGGGCGCCTATTCCGAGGGGGTCGCTTACGCGGTGCTTGTCATGAACGTACTGACGCCCTTTATAGAAAAGAGTACCTTGAGGATGGCTAGGAGAAGGGCGCGTGCGGTATGAACAAGGCAAAATTCGATTCAACGATACTTATCGTAATCGGTTGCGCTGTCATAGTGACGGTCTTGGCTGGTTTTACCTCTGTCTATGCCTCGCGACAGGCCTCTCGTTACATGACTAAGCTCGTGGATGGAACTATGGAATCCACTGTCCGGAAGTCGACGTGGACAACACTCCGGGAAGGCCGTATTCTGGGCCGCGCGGTGCCAAGAAAAGGGCCGACCGCCTATGTCGTCTCCGTTCGACACCTAGGTAAAGAGTATCGAGCCATTGCGAGCGTCGATGATGATGGCTCTGTGACTAAGGTATACCCTCTCGCCGGCGGCATCGATTCCGCCTACGTGAGGCGTCTCGGAATATTATTTGACCGAACTAGCCGAGGCGGCGCCGGTTCCGATTTGTCCCCCTTGGATTCAGCGCTCGAGCCATTGATCATCGATATTCTCGAGACGATGACCAGCCTTGAACGGGTACGGATGGAGGTAAGCGATGACGATCGATGATCGACGTTCGGCTGATAGTTCGTGGGCGGCATTAGCAGGGCTTGCACCGCTCTTGATTTTTTCAAATAGTCTCTCGCTCGGCTTGGTGTTGGGTATAACCTTTCTTGTAGCGCATAGCGCCGCAGCCGCCGTAGCCTTGCTCCTTCCGGTAAAACTGGGACGCTCGTACATATTCGCATTATCGGTGTTCGCGGCGGCGGTCACCGTCTCTATGGCGGCCTCGGCCGTTCGGCTACTCGACCCGTTTCTCTTCGAGACCTCGTACCGGTATATTTTCCTGGTAACCTTAACTATCCCGGTGCTCGGAGCCTCCGTCATGCCCCTCGGTATGGACGATAGGGAACGCGCCATCGAGAATGTAATTCGAGGGCTCGGCTACGCTTTTTCGATAATGCTCATAGGAGCCGTCCGGGAATTTCTGTCTTCAGGTATAATATCAATCAATTCCAAAGCGACAGCAACCTCGTTGCTGCCCATTGCCGCTCAGCCGGTTGGAGCCTTCATCATCATCGGCCTCGTTGCGGCCGGATTCAGGGCTGTCATGCGAGCGACAAAAAGGACGTACTCATGAGCATATTCGGCTTAGCCTTCTATTTTGCGCTTGGAGGCAATATGCTCGTTCAATGGGGCCTCCTTCCGCCTCCAAAGGGTTCTACGAAAACTTCTCCGACCTTTGTTGTTTTGTTTTTGCTTGCTTCGGCGGTAGCCGCGACTGTTGATGGGCTCATGTTTCGCTTTGTCCTGGCTCCCTTGGGTCTGGAGTCTCTCGCGCCCGTGGTATTCGTACTATTTCTGTTCAGCGCCTACCTTGCGTTTCGGGCATTCCTGTCAATCGCCGGAACAGCCGATGCATTTCATTACGACGAGCATTCGTTCCAGCTGACGCTCGTGCTTTATGCGGTGTCCATGGTTGCCGGAGGACGATTCTCGTCGGTATGGCTTCTCTTAGGCGGCGGCGCCGCCGCCGCATTTGGTTACCTTGCGGCTACCCGCTTCCTTGATGACATCATGGACAGGCTCGATCTCGAGCCTGTTCCCCTGCCTTTCAGGGGGGCGCCTATACGTTTTATCAGTGCCGGTTTGATAGCGCTGGCCTTCGCCGGCGTAGACGCCGGTTTCTTTTCTAAATTCCCTGGATAGTTGCACTCGAAAAAAAAGTCCTTCCAGACTTTCGCGCTACTTGAAACTGCGATATAATCACCGCCCATGATCATGAAGGATCTTCAATTATGCTTAAAACGCACTTTATCGTAGGGACATACAATCACCTCCCGGAAGGACTCGATGAAACCGAGTTCGAGAAGATATATCAGTCGTGTTACAGGCCTTTTTTATCAACGTTGAACCGTTTTCCGGAGATTCAAGCCGCCTTGTACTATTCCGGCAGTCTCCTCAGGCGTTTCGAGGCGCGGCATCCCGAATACATTATGTTGCTTGAGGAAATGTCGGCTCGCCGCCAGATCGAATTGCTCGGCGGCGGCTTCTACGCGCCTCTTTTGCCGCTCATTCCAAACTCCGACCGCCTCGGCCAAATCGAACTGATGACTACCTATCTCAGGAAGAACTTTGGCAAACGGCCTCGCGGTTGCTGGTTGACTGAATTCGCATGGGAACCCTGGATGGCGTCTACCCTGCAGGCCTCTGGCATGGACTACACGTTTCTTTCCGATCGGCAGTTCCGGGATGCGCTAGGCCGTGATGACGCCGAACTGACGCCTGTAGTCACCGAAGATCAGGGGCGCTGCCTGACAATCCTGCCTGTGATGGATAGCACGACGAGCCTTGGTGCCTCGCTGGGGTTCATAGAAGCCGCGGAGACCGCTGGTCCCAGGCCGCTGACTGTTCTGATGGTTGCCGGAGAGCGCATACGCGAACTGTGGGAGAATTCCGGCCTCGAATCGCCCGATTTGTACATGGAGAGAACCTTTGCCTGGTTCCGTAAGAATTCTCTCGAATCGGAGACGACCACCCCATCCAGGTATCTTAAAACCAAGCGAATTTCATCCAAGCTGTACTTTCACGGGTCGGCCACAGAGCGTTTCATGAAGGCCAGCGCTGCTGAGGGCGCCAATCATGTGTGTGGAAGCCTCCGACGCTCCATAATACGCTACGCCAGCTCAGCGGCTCTGTATTCCAGGATGTACTACGTGCACTTGTTGATCGGCCAGCTCAGAGGCGACAAGTCAAGGAAGAAGACCGCCATTGAGGATCTATGGAAGGGGCAGTGCGGCAACGCATACTGGCAGGCGCCTGCTGGCGGCGTCGAAGACCCGGCCATAAGGGAAGCCGCGTACCGCTCCCTCATCGACGCGGAGTTGACGACCCGGCAGAAGGGCGCCTTTGTTCCGGGCATTGTAAAGGCCGATATCGATTTCGATGGCGGCAAGGAGTACATATACCAGGGCCTTGATCTAAACGCGTATGTGCATCCCAGGGGCGCGGTACTCGTCGAGTTGGACCTGCTCAAGGCCCGGCGCAACCTCTGCGACCTGTTCGTCGCGGCTCCGGAAGGCGACAAAGCCAGGAAATCCTGCTTCGTCGATCGTCTGTACGCCGAGGCCCCGGATGCGGACAGGGTAGTGTCGCCCTGGACCGGCGACATTGGCCCGCTTTCAACGCATTCCTATGATGAAGTGCTCTCCAGCGGTGAAATTGCCTCCCTTACGTTCTCTAAGGATGGTGTTGTCAGTCTTGGCGGGGCAAAACGTTCACTTGCCGTATCTAAGCGCTACTCGTTCAATAAGAAAACCGTACGCGTGATGTACAGCGTCCAGAATCGTTCGGACACAGAAGCCTCCTTCTGGTTTGGAGTCGAACTCAATACCTCCCTCGGAACTGATTCCATCGAGGCGCTGGAACCTAGTGGATCTGAGACGCAGCCCGCCGGTTCAGCCTTGCTGTCCCCGGATAGGGGTACTTCGTTTGGAACTACGACAAAGTTCGTTATCAAAACAGTGGGTACGCTCAAGTCGGTGTCCATCACCAGCACTGTCCCGGCCTCACTCTCGACTGCCATCGTCGGCAGGGTAGTGCGGCAAGGCCTTGCGACGCTGCTGGTCTGGCCCATAACCTTAGGCGCAGACGAGACATGGAAAACCGATCTCCTTCTCTCGGTCCATGAATGATGCTCTCGATACGGGATTCGTTGCATAGCGCACGGCTTTAGGCTACTATGGTCTGCATGCCAGCACTATTGCCTGCCCAGCTTGCGGGCTTACACATTCATCTCGTCGGCGCAAAAGGTACCGGTGTTTGTGCCTTGGCCGAACTGCTCGTAGGGGCGGGCGCTGTCGTTACCGGATCCGATGTTGACGACACGTTCTATACCGACCAGGTTCTTGCGGCCATCGGCGTTCCCGTTTTTCCCTTTGCCGCGGCAAATATCGATGCGGGCCTCGGGCTCGTCATTCACTCTGCCGCCTACAAGCCGGAAGATCACGTGGAACTCGTCCGCGCCCGTGCGCTCGGTGTGCCCGTCATGACGTATCCAGAAGCGCTTGGCAGCCTTTCAGCGGCGCGGGACTCCAGCGGCATCTGCGGCGTTCACGGCAAGACGACGACTACGGCTCTGGCCGGAGTCGTGGCCCGCGCGCTCGACTTGCCTGCTTCAGTGCTGGTGGGCAGCGCCGTTGGTGCCTTCGGCGGCCGTTCCACGCTGACGCTCGGCGACCAGCTTTTGATAGCGGAAACCTGTGAGTACCGGCGCCACTTTCTGGCCTTCAAGCCACGCCGCCTCGTGCTGACCAGCGTCGAGCCCGACCACCAGGACTACTATCCCGACTATGAAGCCATCGCTACGGCCTTCGTGGAATACCTGTGTACCCTGCCGCGCGGGGGCTCTGTCGTGTATTGCGCCGATGACCCGGGCGCTGTAGACGTCTGGAGTCGGTCCTTGCGCGCGCGCCCCGACCTGAGAGGCATACCGTACGGCTTTACGGCCGAAGGTGCGTTCGGAATACTCGCATACGGCGTGCAAGGCGAGCGCGGCCTGTTCAGGCTGCGCGGCCTCGATGTCGAATGGCGCATCCGCGTGCCTGGTCGGCACCTCGCCCTCGACGCCGCCGCTGCCATTGCCCTCTGCGCTACCATCATAGCCGACCGAGACGGTGGCCGCGCGCTCCGTTCCGACGAACTGTCCGCTATTGTCGCCGCCGTTGAGGCCTTCTCTGGCTCGCCGACGTTCAGAGGTGCTCGGAGAGGCTCGCGGCGTGCTTTTTATGGATGATTACGGCCACCATCCTACCGCCATCAAAGTGACGCTGGCCGGGCTTAAGGAATTCTATCCGACCCGTCGCCTCGTCGTCGACTTCATGTCTCACACCTGCTCCAGGACTCGGGCGCTACTTGAAGAGTTCGCGGGCGCATTCGGCGACTCTGATCTGACCGTGCTGCATAAAATTTATCCGTCGGCGCGGGAGGCACCTGACCCCGACATGACCGGTCCGGTGCTCTACGACCGTGTTCGTGCCGCGGTCGCGCCCGCATCGGTGAGCCAGATTCATTATTATGAAGAACCGCTGGACGCCATGGCGTTCCTTCGCGCGGAACTCCGCCCCGGCGACTTGTTCGTTACGATGGGCGCCGGAGACAACTGGAAGCTGGGCAAGGCACTCTACGATGAATTCTCCGGAGGAACACCATGAAAAGCATGACAGGCTACGGGGCCGTTCGCCTCGATGCGCCGACCATAAAGGCCTCGATAGTACTCAAGGCCTGGAATAACCGCTTTCTTGAACTCTCCACTCAGATGCCAGGCTACCTTGGCCCCATCGAGCGTCGCGTGCGCGAACTCGTGGAGTCGCGCGTCGCCAGGGGCAAGGTTGAGTTGTCTATCAGGGTGCTGGGCGGCGACATGCCCACCGAGGTGGTCATCGACGCGTCGAGCGCAAAAGCCGTGGCCGATGCCATCCGCCGCCTGGCTACGGCCGCCGGCATCGAAGAACCTGTACACCTTTCGCACCTGCTGAACGTGGACGGCATGCTGAGCTACGAGCGCAACGTCGACGCCGACGCGCTCTGGCAACTTCTTTCGCCAGCGTTGTCCGCTTGCCTGGACGCGTTCGACTCGGAACGGAACCGCGAAGGCGCGGCCACCCATATCGACCTTGAGGAAAAACTGTCATCGCTTGAAGGCGCGCTCGATATCATCGAGGCCGCAACGCCCGATATCGAGGCAGCCATAAAGACCAACTTGCGCTCGCGCTTCGTGGAGGTGATGGGGGATCTTGTGGACGAGGCCCGCATCCTCGGAGAGCTTGCCTCCTACTTGGCCAAACATACTATCAATGAGGAAATCGTCAGACTCCGCTCCCACATCGCCTCGTTCAGGAAAGCGACAGGCGAACCGGTTTGCGGCAAAAAACTGGATTTTATCTGCCAGGAAATGAACCGCGAGGCCAACACCATAGGTTCAAAGAGCGCCGATGCCAGAGTTTCCGACGCCGTCATCAGGATGAAGGAAGCCGTGGAGAACATACGCGAGCAGGCAAGGAACGTGGAATGAGCACCGAAACCGCGACAACGCGCAAGTCATCGATCATAGCAATATCGGGCAAGAGCGGATGCGGCAATTCCACCGTATCCAGGCTGGTAGCGGAACGGCTGGACCGCAGACTCGTCAATTATACGTTTCATACCATGGCCGACGAGATGGGCATTCCATTCGTCAAGCTGCTGGAGATGGCCAGCGCCGATCCGTCGTACGACCGCACCTTGGACGAGCGGCAGGTGGCGATGGCGCACGAAAGCGACTGCGTCATAGGCTCCCGCCTTGCTATCTGGCTCGTCCGAGACGCCGATATTCGCGTATACCTGCACGCGTCCAGCGAGGTGCGTTCCGAGCGCATAAAGAAGCGCGAGGGCGGAGAAAGCTCCGCGGTGTTAGCCTTTACCAAGCATAGAGATGAAATAGACCGAGAGCGTTACCTGTCTATCTATGGCATAGACAATGACCGATACGACTTCGCCGACCTCGTGATCAACACCGAGCGCATGACGCCTGAACGTATCGCGGACGTGGTGGTTGCGGCAATCGGCGGGCGAAGTCAGGATGGGCGATAACCGCAAGCGTGTCGTACTCGTCACCGGCGCTTCCAGCGGCATCGGCAACGCGAGCGCGACGCAGCTGGCAAAAAAGGGCTATGCCGTCTATGGCACTAGCCGCTTCCCTGAAGACCGCCGCCGGAGGGCCGACGAGTTCTTCGAACTCATCAGGATGGATGTGACGGATGATGATTCGGTGTCCACCGCGGTAGCGTATATCGTGGCCAGGGAAGGCCATATCGATGCTCTGCTCTGCTGTGCCGGCATAGGCATCGCCGGCGCCGTCGAAGAGACGCCCATAACAGAAGCCTCGCGTCAGTTTGACGTCAATTTTCTCGGCGTAGCCCGGACCGTACAGGCTGTCCTTCCCGCTATGAAGGCCACAGGCGGTAGTATCCTCATCCTTGGTTCGATGGCGGGTCTGGTCGGGGTGCCGTTTCAGGCGTACTATTCGGCAAGCAAATTTGCGCTCGAGGGTTTCGTAGATTCGCTCAGGATGGAACTCGCCGATGCTGGAATCATGATAAGGCGCAAGTCCGGAAATAAGGTTGAAAAAAGGCGCGAAAAAAAAACCGGCGTGCAGGTATCGTTGATTCAGCCGGGCGACTTCAAGACTGGATTCACCGCCGCGCGCGCTGTTTTCGGCTTGGCCGAAGGCGGTCCTTACACGGAAGCCGGGCGCCGCGCGCTGTCTGTAATGGAAGAAAGCGAGAAGGCCGGATCCGATCCTATACTCGTGGCCCGGCTTGTGCTTAAGTTGCTTAACAGGAAGAGGATCAAGGCACGGTACGCGGTAGGCCCGCTGGCCCAACGCTTCGCTATGGCCATGAGGATCATGCTGCCGCGAAGTATCCAGGAACGCATTCTGATGTCGTACTATAAGGTATTCACCAGGAACGGAGTATAAACCCATGGGATCAACAATCAGGACTCTGCCTTTCGGCGTCATGTCTGACGGCTCGGAACCGCGGCTCTTCATTCTGGACAACGGCGCGATGCGCGTTTGCCTGTCTGAATACGGCGCCATCATCACCTCCGCCATAGTGCCCTTGGGCAAGGGCAATGGGCTGGACCTGCTGCTCGGTTCATCCACGCTGGCAGGTTACGCGGCTCGTCATCCCTATCTGGGCTCGACGGTCGGCCGCTACGCAAACCGCATCGGCGCGGCGCGTTTCAGCCTTGACGGCAAGGAGTATCCCCTTGCGGCCAATAACGGCGCCAACTCGCTGCACGGCGGGCTCAAGGGCTTCGACCGACAATGCTGGAAGGCGGAAGCGGGCTCGGAGGGCGGGGATGCAGTCGTTAGGATGGAACTTGTAAGCCCCGATGGCGACCAGGGCTTTCCTGGCCGGCTCGATGTCGTCGCCGTGTTCACCTTGCGGGCGGACAATACGCTCGCGCTGCGCTACGAAGCGCGTTCGGACGCGGCCACGCCGGTGAACCTCACCAACCACGCGTATTTTAATCTACGCGGCGAGGGCAACGGCACAATCCTCGAGCATGAGTTGCAACTATTCTCGTCGAACTATGTGAACGTAGCGGAAAACCTTATACCCGTACCCGGATCCCCAGCCTCGGTGAATGATTCGCCCTTCGATTTCAGGAAGCGCAAGGCCATAGGACGGGATATCGCTGCCGCTGGCGGTTACGACCACTGCTACGTCGTCGACGGCTGGGACGGCAAGAGCCTCAGGAAGGCCGCATACGTCGTGGAGCCCCAGAGCGGCAGGACGCTCGAGGCGTATACCGACATGCCGGGCGTGCAGTTCTATTCAGGCAATTTCATAGCCGATGTGCGCGGCAAACGCGGCTCCATCTATGACAAGCACTCAGGCTTCTGCCTTGAGGCCGAATTTTTCCCCGACAGCCCCAATCGCCCGGACTTCCCGTCCTGCGTACTCAGACCCGGAGACGTATACAAGCACGCCATCGAGTACCGCTTCGGATTCTGACCGCCAGCTTTAGCTGGACCAGCCTGCGCTGGCGGCGGTTTCATTTCCTTCGCAATTCTTCGAGGATGTAGTCTATCCAGGCCGAGGATTCAAGATAGTATGATTCTTGGGCCTGGAGCAGATCGAAGAAAGCCTCGCGGTACGCGCCGGTCATAGCCTGGGCCTGTCCTCGGTAGAAGCGTGCCAGGGCGGCATTCTTCTCAGAGCGGGGCAACGACAGGTACAGCGTGAACTGACGGGCCGCTTCGGCATAGGCTCCCTTGGCAAAATATCCAGAGACGATAGATCTGAGCGCGTATCCCTCGCCGCCGCCGCCCGATTTTAGATCTTCCGGGAAGATGGTCAGCGGCGGTCTCGCCGAGTGCGTTCTCGACCCCAACGCGGTGGTGAGGGTAGCGATGGCTTTTTCAGTTTCGGCGGACAAGATCCGCAGTCGCGGCGTTGGATCATCGATGCCCACCGGCTTGGCGTCTTCGAAACCGCGGGTCAGCACCAGATAGGGCAGGGGCATGCTCCTGGAGGTCATTCCCGACGATGGAAGCCCGACGCGGAAGGTTCCGGCCTGTATCGAAACGGGCGTTACCGTCGTGTTGACTCCCGCTTCTAGGCTCACCTTGCCGCCTACCAGATCCCGCTCGGGCACTATGGCGTAATAGTAATCAACGCCCGGCACGGGGTAATCGCGGTAGGGACCTGCCCCCTGTTCCACAATGGCCGCGAGCGCCGCGTCGAGCAGCGTGGCCGCGGTTTTCAGGGGAGCCGTGCCACGATAGATCACGAGCCTGCCGAAATCGCCGTACACGTCGATGGATACAACGATGGCGTCTCCATCGGTTCTGGAAAGGATGCCGGAGAGGCGGGCCTTCTTGTCGATCGGTATGGGGGTCGTCGCGACTGCTACAGAGGCTTCGGTGAGACCCAGAGCGATAGGCTCCATGGGCACGTTGCGTAGCGGAATGAAGAGCCGGTATTCGGCTGGTCCCCCGTCCGCCGATTCGGGCGGAACCCGACCGAGGATGAAATAGTAGTACGGTTTTTCGTCGCTTGGAGCATAGACGAAACCCTTGATTCCGCTTTCAGCGTAACCCAGCAATTCCGCGGCGGCGAAATTCGAAGCGTCGGGGAATTGCGAGTGGCGGTATACGGCGTAACCCGCGGTGACATCGGCGCTATCTTCCCACGACATCACTATCTCGCGGCCCCGAACCCCGACGCGTATACGCGAAGGATAGGGCGCGAACACCGTGCCCTCGGCTTGCTGCGGAAAAAGAGGAACGACGAAGGCCAAGGCGACGACGAGGGTCGCTATCGCGGATCTTAACGCTTTCATATCCTCTATAGTATCGGAAGAAAGCGCGTCTCTCCATAGGGCTCGCTTGAACTTGCCTGATAGAGGCGGCTATACTTGTTTCACCACATCATACCGCTCCAGGAGAAACACGATGAAGGCTCGAGTCAGATACGCACCGTCCCCGACGGGGCTCCAACATATCGGCAGCGTCCGCACTGCCCTGTTCAATTATCTCTATGCCCGTTCCGTAGGCGGCACCTTCATACTCAGGCTCGAAGATACCGACAGGACTCGCTCCGACGATATCTACGTCAAAAACCTCTACGATACCTTCCGCTGGCTGGGTTTCTACTGGGACGAAGGACCCGACGTCGGCGGCCCCGCAGCGCCATACATACAGTCGGAGCGCTTTGCCCTGTACCGCGAGCACGCGGAGAAACTTGTTGCAATGGGCAAGGCCTACTACTGCTTCTGCGCCGACGACAAATCGGCCAAGAAGGACGAGCATGCCGACGAGGATGACGCCGAGCAGCCGGCCGGTTTTGGCTATCCCAGGACCTGCCGCGCCATCGATACAGCCGAGGCCCAGCGTCGCGCCTCCACTGGCGAACCCCACGTCATCCGCCTCAAAATTCCGCTCGAAGGCGTCACCGGTTTCGACGACCTTCTTCTGGGGCGCATCGAGTGGAAAAACGCGGACGTCAACCCTGACCCCGTGCTGCTGAAAAGCGACGGCTTTCCTACTTATCACCTGGCCAATGTTGTCGACGACCATTTGATGGGCATAACGCACGTGATGAGGGCGCAGGAATGGATACCGTCGGCGCCGCTCCACATCATCATGTACGACGCGTTTGGTTGGGAGCCGCCCAAGCTCTGCCACCTGCCCATGGTGTTGGGACAGGACGGACACAAACTCAGCAAGCGCCACGGCGCCACCGCCGTTGACGAGTTCCGCAAGAAGGGCTACCTCGAGGCCGCGCTCATCAACTACGTCGCCATGCTCGGCTGCTCGTACGAAGACGGCCGGGACATCTTCTCGCTTGACGATCTGTCCCGCCTGTTCTCTATAGAGCACATCAACAAGGCTCCGGCCGTGTTCGACTACGTCAAACTGGAATGGTTTAACGGCCAGTACATCAGGATGCTTTCCGACGCCGAGCTCGTGGACCGCATAGCGCCGTTCATGGCCGACGCGGGCCTCGTGTCGTCTACGCCTTCCGCGGAGCAAGCCGCGATGCTGCTGGCGGCCGCGCCGCTGGTCAAGGAGAGGCTCAAGTACCTGTCCGATGCTCCCGAGGCGCTCCGCTTCCTATTTGTCGAGCCCGCGGTGCCGCCCGTAGCCGAAATGCTTCCCAAGAAGCTGGACGCGGCTGGCGCCGCGCGGGCCCTGTCCGCGGCTCTTGAGTTGCTTGCCACGATAGATCCGTCCGACCACGACGCCTCTGAGGCCGCGTTCAGGGCCAAGGCCGAAGAACTCGGGCTCAAACTAGGCGACCTTCTCATGCCGCTTCGAGTCGCCATCACCGGCACCAAGGTCAGCCCTCCGCTGTTCCAGAGCATCGCGGTGCTCGGCAAGGCCAGTGCGCTGGCGCGAGGCCGAAAAGCCGTCGCAGCGCTCCAGGCCGCGGCCGGCGGAAGCGCCTGAGTATGAAAACGCGAACACGGGCCGCGGCGCCGAAACAAGGGCCGCTCACCTTGTTCGCGTTCATGTTTCTACTCCAGTTGAGCGCCTGCTCCAGCCTTCACCCCGTCTGGAATCCAGCGCGCACGGAGCGCCGGGCTCCCAGGATGTTCTGGACGGTCGAGGCGGCGCCTGGCGGGACGGGAAAGGGTATTCTGTACGTACAAGGCACCCTGCACCTGGGCAAGGCAGAGCTGTATCCCCTGGATAACCGTAGCTTCGAGGCCTTGGCTTCCGCTGACCTCGTGCTCGCCGAACTGAGCCCCCGGGAGTTGGCTAAGGTGCAGGAACTCGTGTTGTCGCGGATGTCGTCCTCGGCCTTGCGGCATGGCGCTTCGCTTCGTACCCTGCTGCCCCCCGACGACGCGGCGTGGCTGGAGTCGTTCATGGGTTCAGCCGTGTTCAATACTTTGGTGGCTTACGAACCCTGGGTTGCGTACAGCGCCGTCGACCAGTTCGCCGCTTCGCGCCTTGGTCTCGATCCAGGTCTCGGCGTCGATGCCGCCATCTTCAAGGAAGCGGCGCGAATCGGCAAGCGTGTGGAAGGGCTGGAAACAGCCGCCGACCAACTGCGTCTTTTGTCCGGACCAGCCCTATCCCTGCAGGTGTTGCTGATGCGCGACTCCATCCGCGAGTACCGTTACCATGCGGGCGCACTACTAAAACTGTACAAAGCCTATGTTGACGATGACCGGACCGCCCTCGAACGCGAAGTGTCGGCGTCGCTTAAACGGAGCGAAGCCTTTGATCCTGCTCTTGCGGAATTCCACAATGCGCTTTTATCGACGAGGGACGCGGCCTGGGCGAAGCGCCTGGCCGGCCTGCTCGACGAGGGCAAGACTGTATACCTGTTTGCAGGCGCGGCGCATTTCGTGGGGCCGGGCAATGTGCTGAAACGGCTACAGGACTACGGCTACCGCGCGGCGCAGACTCTGAAGCGTCCTTGACCGCCTGAACGGCCGCGGGGCATACTTGCCCTGCCTCGCCCCTGAAGCGCGGTACAAGGAGCCCCCCGTGAGCGACACCAGCAACCCAATCCCCACTCCCAACGTAAACCCCGAATCCGGCCATTCCGGCCCGGGCCTCGACTTCATCCGCGAGGCCGTGACTGAAGACCTCAAGAGCGGCCGCTATACCTACGTGCGCACCCGTCTGCCTCCCGAGCCCAACGGCTGGATGCACATCGGCCACGCCAAGGCCTTTAGCATAGACTACTTCGTCGCCAAGGATTTCGGCGGTACCTGCAACCTACGCTTCGACGACACTAATCCCGCCAAGGAAGACATGTCGTATGTCGAGGCCATCAAGCGCGATACGTTCTGGCTCGGCCTCGATTGCCGTGACCGTGTGCTCTTTGCCTCAGACTATTATGAGCAGATGTATGAACTCGCCGTAAAGCTGATACAGAAAGGCGTCGCCTACGTTGACGATCTCACGGCGGAGCAGATGAGCGAGTATCGCGGTACCGACGTGCCCGACAAAAACAACATCACGCATACACCTCCGGGACGCGACAGCCCCTATCGCAACCGTTCCGTCGAAGAGAACCTCGACCTGTTCGCACGCATGCGCGCCGGAGAATTCGCCGACGGCGCCAAGACGCTACGGGCCAAGATCGATATGGCCCACCCGAATCTCGTCATGCGCGATTCGCCGATGTACCGCATCAAACGCGAGCCACATTACCGTACGGGCAACACCTGGTGTATCTACCCGATGTACGATTTTCAGGAGGCAATGTCAGACGCCATAGAAGGCGTGACGCATTCCCTCTGTTCCCTCGAGTACGAGATCCATCGCCCGCTGTACGACTGGTTCATCCGCGAGGCGGAGGTCTTTCCGTCGCGCCAGATAGAGTTTTCCAGGCTCAACATCAGTCACACCGTGCTGTCGAAGCGCTGGCTCCTCAGGCTCGTGCAGGACGGCGTCGTGTCCGGCTGGGACGATCCGCGCATGCCCACGATCGCCGGCCTGCGCCGTCGCGGCTACACGCCCAATGCAATTCAGGATTTCCTGGGTCGCATCGGCATAGCCAAGACCGACAGCCTCGTGGACATCCAGCTCCTCGAGCACTGTCTGCGCGAGGACCTAAACAAGAAGGCCAACCGCGTCATGGCTGTGCTTAAGCCGCTCAGGCTGATCATAGAGAATTGGCCAGCCGGCCAGGTGGACCAGCTCGAGGCCGTCAACAATCCCGAGGATCCCGCAGCGGGTACCCGCATGGTTCCGTTCTCCGGCGAGCTTCTGATAGAGCGCGACGATTTCGCCGAAGTGCCGCCGCCCAAGTATTTCAGGCTTTTTCCGGGCAATTCAGTACGCCTGCGCTACGGCTACATCGTCACCTGCACCGGCTTCGACAAGGATCCGGCCTCAGGCGAGATAACGGCCGTCCGCTGCACCTATGACCCGGAGACCCGCGGCGGCAACGCGCCGGACAACCGCAAGGTCAAGGGCACCATCCACTGGGTATCGGCCGCCCATGCCGTTCCCCTTGAGGCCCGCCTGTTCGACAAGCTGTTCCTCGCCGAGCGGCCCATGGACGTGCCCGAAGGCGTTGACTGGGTAAGCACCGTCAACAAGGATTCCCTTGAAATCCTGCATGGCGCCTTTGCCGAGCCCTGCCTCGCCGACACGTATCCTGGAGCCTTCTATCAGTTTGAACGCCTGGGATATTTCTGCTGTGATACCGATTCAAGGCCCGGCTCCCTGGTGTTCAACCGCTCTGTTTCTTTACGTGATTCCTGGGCCAAGATAGAAAAGAAGCAAGCCTAGGATGAAGGAAACCGCAACGCCCCGGCCCGGTCAGGATATCGGTTCGACTTCCGAGCAGGCCGTCCTGAGAGGAAGCACCCTCTATCTCATCCTCGTCGTGCTCGGAAGTCCAAGACTCCTGTGGGTGTTGTCCGCCTTTCTTGGTACGGTCTTCAGGCGCTTCTTCTTTGATCAGTTTGTCTACCGTTTCAGGTTGCGCCCCCGTTCCGCCAATAAGCCCCGACTCAGGAATGTCGAGCATCCGCTGGATGCGACCATACCGGTGCGCTTCGAGACCATCGGCGTCTACCTGACGTTCATACAGCTCTGGATTTCGGCGATAAGCTACCTGAGGCGCTGCCTGGGGCCGTCGTTCAACGCCGATTTCATCGAATTCCTTACCGGCCTTCGGCGTTGCTATGTCGACGCGTCCAGCGTGTATGGCCGTTGCCTGTCCACCACGACGAGGCCGGCACAGGCCCCGAGTCTGCGCTTCGCCTTCGTCTATGCCGTCGACCCGCACCTCTTCTGCGTGCCGAGTCTGCATGTGCTGGTCGTCTGCTATACCTACAAAAAGCTAGAAGACCTGCTCAGCGCCAGGGACGATTACGAGGTCTTCAAACCGGAGCTGGCCGCGGTCAAGGCGCGCGCGGCGGCGATAACCGAATCGATACTGTACGTGCGTCAGCACAGCGTCAACTGCATCCCGACGGCCTTGTCCATGCTGTCCGTCATTCTGCCGAGCTATGATGAGGCTGAAGCCAAGGCCTTTCTCACTGAACTCTTTAAGAACGACGACGACATCTCCGAAACGCGCCGCAACGACGCGCTCGCGTACATGCTGGACTTATATGACCGCGTCGCCGGAAACGGCATCGGCCCCGAGGAGCGCTATGGCGCCATTGTAGATTTCCTCGTATCCTACGAGGAAATGGCCGTTGAGACGGCCCGTACCGAAGTTCCTGACGGTTTCCGCCTGCCGGACCTACCCGCGGAGTTCACCGAGCCTGCGTGAGAGGTTGTTGGGCAGTATCTCCAGCCGCTCGGCGGCCCTGGCTATAGAACCACCGGCAAGTTCTACCTGTCTCTCTAGGTAGGCCAGCTCCATCCTGCGCTTAGCTTCTCGTAATGGCAGGACTTCGTCGAGCGGGTAGGCCGCGCCG
>CAZNCK010000035.1:0-3691 GCA_964571545.1 uncultured Treponemataceae bacterium
GCTCGTATTCAAGGGCGCCTCGGTTTTCATCGCCGACAAAGCCGGAGTAAGCCCCCTGGACGCCGCCATAGTCAAGGGTTTTACCGCGGCTCTGGTCGACAAGGCCTCCATAGCGACCAAGGGTCCAAAAGGCGAAACACCTCTCCATGTCGCCGTGGACAGGCTTTCTATGGATGCCGTCAAGGCGATCCTCTCCCTCGATCCCGATCTGACGATACGCGACGCATCGACCCGAACCGTATTGGACGCGGCCTTCCTGCATCCAGGCAGCCAGGCGGGAGCCGCTATAGCCGAACTCTTGGTTTCACGGAACGCGCCAAGCTCAATCGACGACTTTGCGTATTTCGTACGCGCCGTCAGGGACACAAACTACGCCCGCGCGCGCTTCGTCGACGGCGCCACCGTGATCCATGAAGCCGTACGCTTCGACCATCGCGGCTACCTGTCATTCTTCCTAGACAGCGGCGTACCGGTAGACGCGAAGAACGCGTCAGGAGCCACCCCGCTGCATGACGCGGTCAGGCTCGGCAAACTAGATTCCGCCAGATTATTGCTTGCCAAAAAGGCCGATCCCAACGCGCGCGACGGCTTCGGCAATACGCCGCTCCACTTGGCGCTTCCCACAGCTGGAACCCAGGAAGCGGTCGATCTCCTCCTGTCGTCGGGCGCCGATCCTTCCATCAAGGACAAGGGCGGAAACACCGCTCTCCATGTCGCTGTGGCGCTGGGTTACGCTCCCGCGGTCATCACTTCGCTGATTGCCAAGGGTGCCCCCGTCGACGCGGCCAATGCCGAAGGCGATACGGCCCTCGCGATGGCAATGCGCCGCAAGAACGCGGCGCTCGTAACGACGCTCGCGGGCAAAGGCGCCAGTATGTTCGTCAAGAACGTAAAGGGAGAAACCCCGCTGTCGATAGCCTTGGCCGACGGCCCAGAGTCGACACGCATCATCATAGCCGCTTCCCCTAAAAACGCCAGGGACGACTCGGGCGAGTCGCCGTATCACCATGCGGTGCGTCTGCGCGCCACCGCCTCGACTATTGCCGTCCTTAAGGAAGCTGGACTGGACGCGTCAGCCAGAAACAATGAAGGCGACACCGCTCTCCATCTGGCCACTCGCGCGGACGCGTCGGAACAAGGGGCGGCATTACTGGTAGCAGGCGCTGATCCGTTCTCAAGCAATGCGGCTGAAGCCTCACCCTTGTCCATAGCCCTCTCGGCGGCCAGCGGCCCCCTTATCTGGTTCTTCTCCCCAACGGTGCTCGCCGCAAAAGATTCCTCGGGCAATGGCCCCCTGCATTACGCTGCCCTGTCCGGCCTGGCCGAGGGTACGGCGTTTATCGCATCCAAGGGCGTTCCGGTTGACGCAAGGAATGTCGATGGACAAACGCCCATGATGCTCGCGCTCAGAAAAGATTCCACAGGAACGGTCAATGTGTTGCTGTCCTTGGGCGCTGATGCCAGCCTCCGGGACTCTTCAGGCTCCACGGCTCTCCACTTGGCCGTCTATTGGCGCGCGACGGAATGTCTGCGACTGCTCGTGCGCTCCGCCGGCAACCTCGACCCGCGTGACTATACCGGCAAGACGCCGCTACGCGACGCCGTAGACAGACTCGACGCGGTCGCTACCGCCTTCCTTCTTGAGCTGGGCGCCGATCCCCTAGCCCGCGACAACTCCGGGGACACTCCCCTGCACGCGGCAGCCCGCCAGGTCGATGAACGCTATGTCAGCGCCTTGGCGTCGAAGGCCAGGCGACTCGATGTCCGTGACGATTCAGGAGCCACGCCGCTCCTGAAGGCCATCTACGCGGAGAACGCAAAGACAGCCAGGGCCCTGGCCTCCCTAGGCGCCTCCATACATGCCCGCGACTCCACCGGCGAAAGCCCGCTGAGTTATGCGCTTAAGAAAGGCGGCTCGCTACTCAAGTCGCTGCTCGACGAGAAGACCGCTCGAAGCTCCGATGCCGATGGCAGGTCGGTGATACGCGTGATCCTCGAGGCCAAGCCTTCAGTCGAATTCGTCGACCTGGCTCTGGCGGCTGGAGCGTCGCCCAATGATCGCGACGCGTTTGGCCGATCGCCCCTGCACATCGCCGCGACCAACGCTTATACGGATATTGCGGTCAGGCTCGTAGCAGCCGGCGCGGATAGATTCTCCAGGGACTCTGACGGCGCGACTCCCGCGGCCCTGGCGCTTTCAGGCGGTGATGCCATCATCGCGGCTCTTTTCGGCGCGGCGCCCGACGCGGCCGACTACCTGGGCGAGACGGCTTTGCACTACGCCGCCGCCGGATTAGAGAAAGCCGTCCAGTCGTTGTTGGCCTTGGGCGCCGACCCCAGCCTCCGCAATGCCGCGGGCGAGACCCCCGCCCAGGTAGCCGCCAGGCGCGGCCACCCCACCCTCGCCAGCCTCCTCGGCGCCAAGTGAGAGACGGAATTTGAACGCAGAGCTACAGAGAATACGAGCATAGAACTAAAAACATGGGAGAGGAGCGGGCTTCGAAACCCTGCGTCCTCTCCCTTCTCTTATCGTATCTTCCCGTCTCTTTCCTGCCTCATATTCTCTTATACTCTTTGTTATCTTCTCCAGGCAAATGAATCAGCTGATTTCGTGGTACTCGTCGAGGCGGCGGAGGTCCTTAAGCTTCTGAATGGCTTTTTCCTGGATCTGGCGGACGCGTTCGCGCGTGATGCCCAGAAGCTTGCCGGTTTCCTCAAGCGTCAGAGGCCCCTCGCCGTTGAGACCGAACCGCAAGGTGATAATCGTTATCTCGCGCTGGTTGAGGCTCTGGAGCACAGTGTCCAAGGTATCCTGCATGGTCATGCAGAAGACTTCCTCGAACGGCTCCACCGCGTTTTCGTCCTTTATCAGATCGGACAAGTGCGTAACGTTGTCTTCGTCCACGGTCGTATCGAGCGAGGCCGTTTCCTGGGACAACTTCATGATTTCTTTGACCTTCCTGGGGTCCATCCCGAGCTTGTCCGCCAGTTCATCCGCGTGCGGATCTCGGCCGAGATCCTGCGTTAGTTGCTTGGCTACAAAATAGCACTTCTTGATGGTATTGAGCATGTGTATAGGGATGCGTATGACGCGTCCCTTGTCGGCGAGGCTCTTGATGATGGCTTGCCGTATCCACCAAGTGCCGTAGGTAGAAAACCTGCAACCTCGGGTGTAATCGAAGCGCTCGACGGCTTCAATGAGGCCAATGTTGCCTTCGTCTATGATATCGAGGAGCGAAAGGCCCCGGTGTTGGTAATTTTTAGCGATGGAGACGACGAGCCGGAGGTTGCTCGATATCATCTTATGCTTGCAGGCTAGGAGTTCCGCTTCTTTGACAGCCCGGGTGTCCTTGATGTCCGGGTACTCTGAAGACTGTCCACCAGCCATGGAATCGAGGGCGGCTAGAGCATTCCTGGTCTTCTGGATACGGCCGCCCAGCTCTACCTCCTCTTCCGCGCTTAGCAGGGCATACCGGGAGATCTGCTTGAGGTACAGCGCAAGCGGATCCGTTTCTTTTGGAGATTTCGTCTTTTTTAACTTTTTTTGAAGAAGCACCGGCTTGGGCTTCTTGAGTCGTTTAGCGGGGGCAGGCTTTTCCAGTACGTTGTCGTTCATACGATCTCCCATACGGACCTACGTGGCCCTGTTTGTTGAAATACTATTGGAAGCAGAACGCAAGCGTATGAAAGT
>CAZNCK010000035.1:3701-9529 GCA_964571545.1 uncultured Treponemataceae bacterium
CGGCGCGATTTCCAAAAAAGATTATCAAAAAAATATCAATAATCTCATTCTGTTTTTAAAAGGCGAGCAAGAAAAATTAAAAAAGATTTTAAGGAAAAATCATCCGGAGAAACTGGATTTTTTATCAAAAATCAATGAAGATCCGTAAAAAACGTCGATTAAAAAATTTTCCATTTACATTCAGAAAATTCGAGCGCGCGGATGTGACATCCGAGGGAAAACCGAGAAAAAAGGCCCGCTCAGTCGCGGGGCACTGTGTTAGGGTCGACTGTATCGGCGCCTTTGAATACAAAAAAGTACGCGGCTGACTCCCCGTCGGAAGCAACCTTGCCGATCATAGATCCCTTTCGCACGGAATCGCCGACGCGAACGGACAAGACCCCGGCTCCGCCGTAGACATAGACGAGGCCGTCTGAAGACTGGACAAAGGCTACTAGGCCGAAGCCCCGGAAAGGTCCCGCGGAAATCACCGTTCCAGAACGCAGCGCCAGGATAGATGAAGAAGGCTCCGTGGCAATTGAAACGCCCTTGAGCTTGCCCTGCAGGTAGGAAACGGGGCCATTGGCTGGCCAGCTTTGAACGGCAAGGGGTGTATGCGCCGCCGGAGCGGGTTGGGGCGCAGTCGTCGGCTTGGCGCCGACAGTGGCGCCAACGGCTACCTCGCCGGGCGTCGTAGCGACGCTCCTGCCGTCTTTTACCTGAATTTTGAGTTTTTGGCCGACCTTTATTGTCGTCGTCTTCATGCCGCTAGCCTTTACAATCGAGTCCACAGAGACGCCGTGAGCCTTGGCTATACTATAGAGAGTATCACCCTTGACTACGACATACTCTACCGTGGAGACGACAGGAGCGGCAGCTGCCGGTGCGGCGGAAGGTGTCGCCTGGGAACCCGGAATAGTCAACTTAAGGCCTACAAACAGGCGTCCCTCGTCGACTTTGGCGTTGGCTTTTTTAAGGGATTCGACAGAAATGTCGTATCGGCGCGCGATACCATAGAGCGTCTCGCCCTTCTGGACGGTATGTACAAGCGGGTCGGCAGCTACGGCCAGGGTCGCTACCATGAGCCAGAACGAGGCGACGAGGAGAAATACGACTATGGGTTTCGATCGTGCGTTCATGCACTTCAATTGTCGGCCCATGCCGGTCGGGCCATGAGCGCTTTTAGGCCCCCGGCTAAAGCGAATACTCCAGATACATCCTGACAAACGCTCCCGTGCGCCGGCTGGCCTCATCCTCGAAAGAGCTAACGACATAGCCCGAATATTCCAGTCCCCAGAGGAAGGGTTTTGGAAGGCGAACGCCGGCTCCTATGGAATATTCAAGGCTGGAATCATGACCCAACACCGACTTCCTGGGACGCAGGGCGAGTCCGGCGTCCAGTTCGACAGCCGTGCCGAGGCGCGCGTGCGCGTCGAGGCCAACATTGAGGCTATTGGCCAGCTCGAAATCCCCCAGTTCATATGGAGGTTCCCAAGACAGCGCTAGCAACCAGGACGCCCTATGACTGGAGGAATCGACGCCGCCTAGGAAGGTTCTGTAGGCGATGCGCTTCTCCACGGTTTTGCCGTCAACCTGTCGCAGCCAATCCCAGCGGAAGCCGACGCCCCAGAGGGCTCGCCCGTAGAACCCCAGATCGACGAATTGGGTATAGCCGGTATTTTTAACCGTATCGCCGGCAAGCGCTGGCGCGGCTAACATGGTATCGTCCTTCTCCAACGACGAGGCTATCCATACGCCCCGCTCGCCGCCAAAGGCCTGCTCCGAACCGATGCTGAACTCGAACAGATCGGTATCGCTGAAGCGTATGTCGTTAGACGCGGGATCGAGGCCGAAAGGCGTATACAAGCTCAAGGACAGCGCTCCCGAAGGTTCGTGCAGAAAAGCCCAGCGAACGTTCTGGGAACGTTTGGCCCTGGCTATCGCAGGATCGCGTATTTCGCGATCGACCGCCGATTTGGTCTTCTTGAAGTAATCAGTCAATCCGTCGATGCGCCGCCTGACTACGTCTATCCGCGCGGTAACGATTTCCTTGCTTCTAGGGACGGTATCCTCGACGCGGCCGAGGGCCAGCCTGGAATCGGAGAGGGCGCGGTATTTGACGGCAAGCTCGTCGCTAAATGCCCTGAGTTCGGCCTTGGGCGTTCCCTCTACCTTGGCCGCCTTTGAAGAAATGCCATTCGCCCAGGCGTCGGCCGCGGCCAGGTCGGTTTCGATTTTGACCAAAGCCGCGAGCGATGAGGCCAGTTCGTCGTCCGCGGCTAGCCCCTGCTCCGCCGCGCGGATACGGTCGTAACCGGAAACGACGGTGGTCCGTATCGCGCTAAGCACTTCGCGGAGTTCAGGTGCCTTCTTCTTGCCAAAGGTGGAAAAAACAGCGGCGTCGCCAATCGGGGCAAGGAGTTCCAGCCCGGAATCAGCGGCATCACGGGCCTGCCAGTACAGGCTCATGGCGCGTCCAAGCGCGCCATCCGTCTCAGCCTCGCGGGCATCCAGACTCAGCCGCTCGGCATCGGAAAGCCGCGTCTCCGCTCCATCTAGCATCGTTGAAACCGTCGAGACATAGGCCGTGTTGTAGAGCAAGCGAAGGGATTCATCGTCGACAACCAGCCTGAGGCTCACCGTCCACGAGCTGACTCCCTTTTCGGACGTCAGTTTTTTCCAGTCCATAGTCACGGGAGGATTCTTGAGGAGCAGTTCGGAAAACAGCCTGTCCTTATTCAGCGACTCCATTATCACGCCAATGGCCGTACGAAGCGCGTCATTCTGGGCTTCCGCCTCCGTTAATCCCTTGCCGCTGGCCTCTGCGATGTAGTCTGGCCCCTCCGCGGTGAAGGTCGCGCCCTTGGGCAAGCCGACAGCAGGCGCGGCGGTGAGCGAAAAGGCAAGGCACGCAAGCGTAATCCGGAAAACCGCGATTTTCATAGAAGCTCCTTGGCAATATGGTCGAGGCACGAGGCGGTGGCCGGGCGGCTAGGCCGCGGGAGCAGTCCCGAGAAGCCAGGCGCTCGCTTCGTCGAGAATTCTGGACAGGATGACGACATGAATTTCGTTCTTGGCGCGTTCTACTTCACGAGCCCATTTTATAGCGCCGAAACGGTTGAACAATTCTACGCGCTTGGCTTCCGCTAGCGCGACGAGGCGATCGCGCTCCTCTGGCTGAACCGCGGGGGCGCACAGCGCACCAAGAAGGTAGGCTGACAGCGAGGCCAGCACAGTATCCCTGGAGCCGAGCAAGGCTTCGAGTCTGGCGACGGCCTCGGGGGCCCGCTTAACCAGCACCAGAGCGAAGGCATGATAGAAGGTAATCCAGGCCGGATTCTCGACGCCCTTGCCGTCGGCGAATTCTTCAAGAAAAAGAACGCTGGCTTGCGTTTCGTTTTTGAGGAGCCTGGCGGCTCCGAACAGCACGGCATCCCGGCGAAGGGCGGCGGGCTTTTCTTTACTCAGCGTCGCTTCGAGTTTTTCAACCGCACCCATGTCGCCTCGGAGGAGGGCGGTGTTGACGAGAAGCCTTATTGTACGGCGGTCATAATGCTTCTTCCCAAACACCCGCGCCTCGAGGAGGGCGCCGAGCGCATCCCAGTCCTCTGACTCAAGCAGGGTAAAAAGCCGCCAATTGGAAATAAAAAAGGCATTGAAACCGATGAGCACGGCCGTGAAAAACAAGAAGAGCGGCCAATTTTTAGCCCAGAACGGCATGGAGTACTCGGCTCCGAGCAACAAAAAAGGCATGAAAAAGATGAAAGAGAACGAGAAAATCAAAATTGCATTGAAAAGTGCGAATATTGTTTTAAACTTCATGCGGATTATCTCCAATAATAGATACGAGGGGCTTGTATCCCCTTTCGCGGAAATTGATGGCGCGAAACGTCGTGAAATCATAGAATATAGCCTGAGAGGGGTCAATGGGCATGAAAGCCGTCCCGTTCAAGGAACTGGCACCGGACACATACTATAGCGCTCCGGTGTTCCTCGACGATACCTATATTCTCCTCTCGCCGGAGACGCCGCTGACGGTAGCCTTGATAAACAGGCTCGCGGAATGGGAAATGCGGCAGGTCTACACCGATGGCGTCCCGCTCAACGACGTCGCCGAGCAGCCTCCCGCACAGGATGAGGGAGACGAGGCTGAGGTAGAGGGCCGGCCGGTAACGTCCCAAACAGCCGGAGACAAGGAAAACCTGGACAAGGTAACCATCTTCTACGATCAATTCCTCAAATACGTGGAATCGGTGTATACACGTTATGTAACCAAGAGCGAGATCAGCCTCAAGGAGCTGTCCGACAAGGTAAAAACGCTCTGCGACGTAATACTCGAAAACAAACGCTACGTCCTGCGCATACTAGGAAACGAATCGGCAATCTCCAACTACCTCGTCAATCATTCAACTCGGTCTACGGTACTAGCGATAGTGCTAGGCGGACACCTCAAGTTGCCGCCCCACAGGCTGATAGAACTTGGGGTGGCCTCGGTACTGCACGAGATAGGCATGGTCAGGTTGCCGCCGCAGCTCTACATGGCCGGCCGCAAACTCTCCGACCAGGAACGTAAATCAATCACCGCGCACCCTATCCTGGGATACAATATCCTCAAGGAAAAACAGTTCCCGCTAGCTATATGCCTCTCCGCGCTGGAACACCACGAACGTATGAACGGCTCGGGCTATCCGCGCGCCTTGACGGGCGACAAGATATCGCTGTACGCGCGCATCATAGCGGTAGCCTGCTCCTACGATGCCGTAACGGCCTCGCGGCCCTACAAAGAGGCACGGGAAGGCTACGCGGGCATGGTGGATATTCTCAAGAACGAGGGCAAGCAGTACGACGATACTGTCATTAAGTCGCTGGTCTACTCGCTGTCGGTGTACCCGGTCGGCTCCTTTGTGCTGCTCACCAACGCCAAACTCGGCCAGGTCATCGACGTCAACCCCGACAACCCGCGCTATCCTGTGGTGCTCGTGCTTGGCTCTAAGACGCCTGACGGCAAGGAAACGATAGTGCAAACCTCTGAGACAGGCGTCCGCATACTCAAGCCTGTACGGCGCGAAGACGTCGAAAAGGTAGTTCCGCTCAAGGACTGAGACGCGCCTGTAGCTTGCGAGCACACCCGCGAGCTTGCCCCGTCTCGCGCTATCCGCTATCCTCGTGAGTAATGAAGGCAGAGCCGTAACGCCGACTCCGGCGGGCCGCCTTCCAGACCTCTCAAGGAGCCAGCATGGAACTCTCGCCGCTACAGGAAGCCCGATACGCCTACTCCCCGAAATTACCGAACGTACTCAAGGAAGGCGTCGACCGTATAGCAATAGAACTCGGGGGAGCCACTGAATCGCTGGCCGACCAGGCAGCTCTCCGCGCCTTATTCCCCTCCAGTTACGGCAAACCGGTAGCCAGATTCGCCTCCGGCAAGGGCGCCTCGACCCGCAAGGCCCTCAAGGTAGGCGTGATACTGTCCGGAGGCCAGGCCCCCGGCGGACACAACGTGATAGCGGGCCTCTTCGACGGGCTCAAGGCCGGCAATCCGGATTCCACCTTGACCGGATTCAAGGGCGGGCCTGGCGGTCTCGTGGACGACAAAACCGTCAACCTTGACGCCGCATTAATCGCGGCCTACCGCAATACCGGGGGCTTCGATATCATAGGCTCAGGCCGCGCGAAGATAGAAACGCCCGAACAATTCGCAAAGAGCGCCGCTACCGCCAAGGCGAGGGGACTGGACGCCATCGTCGTCATCGGGGGAGACGACTCTAACACCAACGCCGCTCTGCTCGCCGAATACTTCCTGCGCGAGGGTGTGCCCTGCGCGGTGCTCGGCGTACCCAAGACCATAG
>CAZNCK010000035.1:9578-19755 GCA_964571545.1 uncultured Treponemataceae bacterium
CCAGCCACATCGCCCTGGAATGCGCGCTTCAGTGCCGCCCCAACGTCGCCCTCGTCTCCGAGGAAGTGGAAGCAAAAGGCCAGACACTCGCGCAGGTAACCGAGACCATCGTATCGTCCATCACCGCCAGGGCCGCCGGGGGCATGAACTTCGGCGTGGTGCTCATACCCGAAGGCCTCATCGAGTTCATACCGGACTTCAAGGCGCTCATAGCGGAGCTGAACGACATGATGGCCGTCAAGGGCGACGAGTTCAAGGCGCAGAAGGACGACGACGCTAAGGTGGCCTTCGTAGCCGCGTCGTTGGCCGGAGCCTCGGCCACGCTGTACGCGAGCCTGCCGGGGGACATAAAGCGCCAGCTGATAATGGACCGCGACCCCCACGGCAACGTGCAGGTGTCACGCATTGACACCGAAAAGCTGCTGATCGCCATGGTGGAAAAACGGCTCTCCGCGCTGAAAGCGGCGGGAACGTATGCGGGCGCCTTCAGCGCGTTGGCCCATTTCTTCGGCTACGAGGGCCGCTGCGCCTTCCCGTCAAACTTCGACGCGGACTACTGTTACGCGCTGGGCTATTCGGCCTTCGTGCTGGCCGCCAACGGCTTTACCGGCTACCTGTCGTCTATACGCAACCTGTCGGCGCCGGCCGCCGAGTGGATAGCCGGCGGCGTGCCGCTGACGATGATGATGAACCTGGAGCGCCGTCACGGCTCGGACAAACCGGTTATCAAGAAGGCCCTCGTGGAACTAGACGGTTCACCGTTCAAGACCTTCGCCGCCGCGCGCGCGGACTGGGCCGTAGAGACCCGCTATCGTTTCCCCGGCGCCATCCAGTACTACGGCCCCGCCGCCGTCTGCGACCGCCCCACCGAGACCCTCCTCCTGGAACGCCCCAGGAAGTAGAGTTCAAGTAAGCGGCGCCAAAAAAACCGGCTCGACCAATACGGTTCGAGCCGGTTTATCAATCCACCGCTTCAATCAGCTGCGGTCAAGAATACTAGTTGACCTCAGCGCTTGACGCGCGCGTTGCCTTCCCAGACGCTCCAGACCTGCTCTTCGTCTATCGGCTGTGCGTAGTCGCTCAGGCTGGTCACCGCCAGCGCGCCTGAGGCCCAGCCGAACTGCGCGCAGCGCTCGCTGCTCCAGCCGCGTAGTATACCGTACAGCAACCCGCCCACGAATCCGTCGCCGCCGCCTATCCGGTCGAGCACCGGGATTTCTCGTGGCTCGATGACGTTCCAGTCCTCGCCAGCGAGCACGATGGCGCCCCAGAGGTGTTTGTTGGCGTTCTCTACCTGCCTGAGCGTCGTGGCGAACATCGAAGCGTTGGGGAACACCTTCCGCACGCGGCCTATCATGTCCTTAAAGCTGTCTATCTGTCCGGCCAGTTTATGACCGCCGGCCTTGGGCCCCTCGATGCCGAGGCACAGCTGAAAATCTTCCTCGTTGCCGACGAGTATGTCGGTGAGGCCGGCGATCTCGCTGAACAGCGTGCGAAGTTCCTGTTCGCGGCCCTTCCAGAACGACGCGCGGTAATTCAGGTCGAAGGATATGAGCGTTCCGTGTTTTTTTGCGGCCCTGGCTATGGCGAGACAAAATGCGCCGGTCTCGGGCGACAGGGCTCCGACCAGGCCAGAGAGGTGGATTATGCCCACGCCTTCTGTACCGAACAGCCGTTCTAGGTCAAAATCCTTGACGTTCAGCGTACGCCCGACCTCCCCCGCCCTGTCGTTCTGGACGCGGGGTCCGCGGGCGCCGAAGCCTGAATCGGCTATGTTGAACTGATGCCGGTAGCCCCACGGGCCGCCTTGCGGCACTTCCGGCCCCTCGAACGCTATGTTACGGGCTCTAAGATCGCTCTTTATGAATGCGGCGATAGGACTGTCCTTGACGAAAGTCGTCAGGATCTTGACCGGTAAGCCCAGGTACGAGGCTATGCTGGCGACATTCGTCTCGGCGCTGGTCGCCTGCATCGTGAAGTCATGGGAGACATGGACGGCCTGCCCGTTACCCGGCGTCAGCCTGACGCCCATGCTGGTAGGTGCGACGAGCGACCACATCGTCTCTTTTCTTGGTTCCAGGCTCAAGGTTCTCTCCTTATACGGTATATTGGCCCGCGGATACCTGCCCGCCGACGCCGGTCCAGTTTGTGTGGAAGAATTGCCCGCGGGGTTTGTCGGTCCGTTCATAGGCATGGGCGCCGAAATAATCCCGCAGCGCCTGTAGCATGTTCGCGGGCAGACGGGCAGTTCGGTAACCGTCGAAGAAGGCCAGCGCGCTGCCCATAGCGGGGAGCGGGATGCCAGCGCCCACGCCGGCCGAGACGACGCGCCGCCAGGCCGCCTGCGAGTCGAGCATCACGCCGCGGAACCAGTCATCGAGTAGCAGGTTGTCCAGCCCAGGCGCCCGCTCGAACGCGGCCGTGATGCGCTCGAGGAACACCGACCGTATGATGCATCCGCCGCGCCACATCTTCGCGATGGCGCCATAATCGAGCGTCCAGTCATATTCCTTGGCGGCCTCGCGCAAGAGCATGTAACCCTGCGCGTACGAAACGAGCTTGGCGGCCAGCAAAGCCTTTCCGAGGTCCGTAGCAAAGGCGGCAGCATCACCGCTGAAACCTGCAAGGTCTTGTATGCTCAGAATTGACGACGCCCGCGTACGCTCGTCCTTGAGGGCAGACAGGCAGCGCGCGTAGACGGCCTCGCCTATCAGCGTTACCGGTACGCCCAGGTCCAGGGATTCCACAGCGGTCCACTTGCCCGTGCCCTTCTGCCCCGCGGTGTCCAGGATCTTCTCCAGCAACGGCGAGCCGTCTTCGTCCTTGAATCCGAGCACTTCAGTGGCTATTTCGACGAGGTAGCTATTGAGGTCACCCTTCATCCAGAGCGCAAAGGCAGCCTGCATGGCCGCGTGGTCGAAGCCAGCGTATGATTTGAGCAGGTGGTAGGCCTCGGCTATCAGCTGCATGTCCCCGTATTCAATGCCGTTGTGTACCATCTTCACAAAGTGGCCAGCGCCGCCCGGTCCGACCCAGTCGCAGCAGGGCTCGCCTGAGCCTGTCTTGGCGGCTATGGCCTGGAATATCGGCTTGACAGCCGGCCACGCGGCGGGATTACCGCCGGGCATGATGCTGGGCCCGTTCCTCGCGCCTTCTTCGCCCCCCGAGACGCCCGCTCCGACAAACAGTACGCCGCGCCCGGCCAGGTAGTCGGTACGGCGCGCGGTATCCGGAAAATGGCTATTGCCGCCGTCTATCACGATGTCTCCGGCTTCAAGGAAGGGCAACACCAGTTCTATGAACTGGTCCACCACATCGCCGGCCTTGACCATTAGCATCACCTTGCGCGGGCGTGCCAGCAGGGTCATAAATTCTTCAATTGATCGCGCGGGCAGGATTGACTCGCGCCCCTTCGCGGCGTCATTCATGAACTCGTCGACCCTGCTCACGGTGCGGTTATATACCGCTACGGTGAAGCCTTTGTCGTTCATGTTGAGCACGAGGTTCTGCCCCATGACCGCCAGGCCTATGAGTCCTATATCCGCTGTCTTTGCCATGACTATATCTCCTTCATCCCTTTACCGCTCCCATGGTCAGTCCCTTTACGACGTATTTCTGAAACAGCATCGTCAAGAGGATCGCGGGCAACATGATGGCGACCGCCGCCGCCATGACGCCGCCCCAGTCCACCTCGGCGTACGACACAAAATTGTAAACCGCGATCGGAAGCGTTTTTGTCTTCTCCATACTGAGCACCTGGGAGAACATGAAGTTGTTCCACGAAAAAATGAACGACAGGGTGGTCGCGGTGACTATGCCAGGACCGGATAGCGGCAGAATGATAGACATGAACGCCTTCTGCCTGGTGGCGCCGTCGACCATCGCCGACTCCTCCAGTTCCACAGGCACGCCTTCGAAATAACTGGACATTATCCACACGATTACGGGGAGCGCTATCAGCATATGAGACAGGATCAGCGCCGCGTAGCTGTCCATCAGCCCTATCCTGGAAAAAATAATATACCACGGCAGGAGGAACGAGATGCCTGGCATGAGGCGGGCCACCAGGATGAACACCGACAGCCGCTTCTGCGCGAACCTGGCTATGGAGTAGGCCGCGGGAAGGCCAATCAGCAACGAGAGTCCGACAGCCGAGACGCCCACGATAGAGGAATTGATGAAATACTTGAAGAAATCCTGCTCGCCGAACACCCTCGTATAATTCTGCAAGGTCGGCTTGAACAGGAAACGCGGAGGCCAGGCTATGATGTCCACCTGCGTCTTGAACGATGAACTGAGCATCCACAGGAACGGGAACAGAACTATCATGGCCATCGAGATGATTACCAGGTAAAAAACCAGATCCACCAGGCGTGCCTTTTTCATGGGGTTGTGCCTTTCAGACTTGAGCCCGGTCGCGCGCCTTCATGATGAGGACGCTGCAACCGAGGACGATGAGGAAGAGGACCACGAGGATTACCGAGGCCTGGCCCATCTTGAAATACTCGAAGGAATATTTGAATCCCAGGACGTTGAGCGTTTCGGACGCGTAGCCCGGTCCTCCGCCCGTCATGGCAAAGATGATGTCGAAAGTCTTGAGGGCGTCGACGGTCCTGAGTATCATCGCCGTCAATATGGTGGGCATGACCATAGGAAGCGTTATGCCCCACAGGATCTGCCGCTCGGTGGCGCCGTCTACGCGGGCGGCCTCGTATGGTTCGTGCGAGAGCCCGGCCAGGCCGGCCAGCACAATCAGCGATACCATGGGCGTCCACTGCCAGACGTCCACGACCACCAGCGCGCCGATGACCGTGCTGGCGTCTGATACCCAGGCGCTTTTTGGCAAACCGATGACTGACAGGATATAGTTGGCGAGGCCTATGGTCGGATCGTAGAAGAGGTTCCACACGATGCCGATGGCGACCGGAGTCGCGACGAGGGGCAGAAGCAAGAGCAGCTTCATGAGGCCCTTGCCGAAGAATTCGCGGTGCAGGAACAGGGCGACGATGGTGCCGAGCACCGCCTCGAAGCCGACGGCCAGCGTGGTGAACAGGAACGTCCTGCCTATCGCCATGAGGAAACGCGGTTCGCCGAACACGCGGGCGTAGCTGCGGAGCCCCACCAGGCCGAGGGGCTGTCCGGAGGTGAGGTTCCAGTTGGTAAAGCTGAGGAATACCGTATAGGCAACCGGGAAGATCATCATCACCATGACGAAGGCGATGGCCGGGAGAGGAAACAGGATTCTCAGGTTTTTCTCGACGAATCCGGTTTTTACCATGAAGCATCCTCCTGGGTTGTTTTCAGGGAAGGGCCGCGGGTCTTACCCTTGAAAGGGCTCGTGAAAACCCGCGGAATGAGCGGAAGCAGCTTCCCGGCCCTTGAGGGCCGGGAAACGTTGATCAGTAGACGCCGTACTCTCCGGTGTCTTCAAGCAGTTCGTTGACCTTGCGGACCTTTTCCTTGGCCAGGGCTTCAAGCTTGGTGGAGGCGCCCTTGGTGTTGACTGACTCGACAATGACCTCGCCAATGAGGTCACGGGCTTCGCCGACCGCGCTCATGTAGGGGCGGTCGAGCGGGTAACCGTTCTTGGCCGCGAAGGCGCGGGTGCTGACAAGGTCGGGATTGACCGTGGCGAGTACTGCTTTGTCAGCCCAGGCTGAGTCGCGGGCCATCGTTATGTTTGCGCTGAGGGCGCGGCTGGCGAGTTGCTTGCTGGTGGCCCAGTCGAGGAACTTCTGCGCGGCTTCCAGGTTCTTGGTCTTCTTGGCGATGGCCATGCCCCAGGAAACGACGATGAAGGGCTGGCTGCCCTTGGCGCCTGCCGGCAGGTTGGCGATGCCGATGTCGGCGGCGGGCACCTGTGACTTGGCAGGGTCCACGATCTGGCCATAGAACACCGAAGCGTCGGTCCACATGGCTACCTTGCCCGCCTGGAAGAGCGGCATGATGTTCTCCCACGACATGGACGTGGCGCCCTGCGGGCCGTAATTGCCGAGGATACGGCCATAATACCTGATGGCGTCGATGGCGGGCTTGGAATCGAACACGGCCTTGCCCTTGTCCAGGTACAGTCCGCCGTAATTGTAGACATATGAAGATAGCTGCGTAACGGCGGCGGCGCCCTTGCCGCGCGAGGCAAATCCAGCTACATCGGCGCTGTTGAGCTTCTTCGCGGCGGCCTCAAGCTCGACGAGGGTGGTCGGAACCTTGATTCCCGCTTTCTTCATCAGGTCTTTCCTGTAGTAGAGGACCTGCCACTCGGTGACTATCGGTACGACGTAGGTCTTGGTGCCGAAGGTTACCACGCTGAGGCTGTTCTTGGGGAAGTCGGCGAAGTCGTACCCGGTAAGAGGCGCGTACCAGCCGTTCTTGTAGAACATCTTGCCTTCCTGGAGCGGGCGGGTCATGAAGACGTCGACGGTCGATGAACCGGTTGCGAACTCGGTGGTCAGCTTGGTCGTCAGCTGGCTCTCCTGGAGACTCTCCACGATGACCTTGATGCCGCTGGACTGCTCGAACTCGGGGATTGCGCTTTTGAGCAATTCGCCGTAGGGATGGTTGGCCAGAAGCACTCGAATCTCTTTCGTCTGGGCCGAGGCGGCACCGACGAGGACGACAGCGGCAAGGACTGTAAGTAACCTTCGCATAAGACCTCCTGTGAAAGCTTGAATGTGAGACTTGTTACAGTATAGTTGCAGAAATTCAAGGTCGTCAATGATGAAAAGAAGATTTATTTCATTGAATGATTTTTTATTTCACGATATACTCAGGTGCGGAGTGAACAATGCAGGACAAGAGTTGCATCTTCGAGATACACGCGGCACGTGATGGAATGAGCACCAAGGAACAGCGCATAGCCGACTTCATCATCGCCTCCCCCATCGACGCGGTGCATCCGAGCATCGAGGAACTCGCGGAGCGCATAGGCGTGTCGGAGTCGACGCTGTTCCGTTTTGTGCGAAAGCTCGGCTACGATGGGTATCAGCAGTTTCGCATCGCGCTGGCCACCGAGACGATCCGACCCAACGCCCGGTTCTACGACGCCAACGTGGAAGCCGCTGACGGAGAGACGGCGGTCAGCGTGGTATTCAGGACGGCCATTACCGCCCTTGAAATGACAATGAAGTCGCTCGACCGGGCGGCGCTCGAAAAGGCCTCGGTCATGATGACCGGCGCGCGCTCGATACTCTACCTAGGACTCGGCGGATCGGCCCTCGTCGCGCAGGACGCCTACCACAAGATGCTGCGCACGGGCCTGTGCGGCTGCGCGCCTCTGGATTTCCACCTTCAGTTGATGGCCGCCTCTCAGGCAAGGCCGGAAGACGTGGCAATATTGGTCTCGCATACCGGCGCCAACAAGGACGCGGTGGCGCTGGCCGATGAACTCCGGCGGGCGGGAGTGCCCACCATAGCAATCACCACCTACCCCAGGACCCCTTTGGCAAAATTGGCCGACGTGCTGCTGATTTCAGCCTCGCCCTCCTCGCCGTATACAGGAGAGGCCTTCTCCGCCAGGCTGGCGCAGTTGGCCATCGTTGACGCCCTGTACGTCGAGGTGATGGAACGGCTCGGAGAAAGCGGAGTATCCAATCTGGAAAAAATGCGCTCATCCATAGCTCGGCGCAGGACCTGATGGTCTCTGCCGCCGCGCAATCGCTACCGAGGAAAGGACGCCCACATCATGAAGGCACTGGTTCTCGAAGACTATCGTAAATTCAGCTACCGTGAAGTCCCTGACGCCGTGTTACGCAGCCCCAGGGACGTCGTGATCCGCGTACATGCCTGCGCGATTTGCGGCTCCGATGTCCACGGCATGGATGGCTCGACGGGCCGGCGCAGGCCGCCGGTCATCATGGGGCACGAGGCCGCCGGCGTGATAGTCGAGGCGGGATCGGAGGTCAAGAACTTCAAGGTCGATGACCGTGTCACCTTCGATTCAACGGAATACTGCGGCGAGTGCTGGCATTGCCGGCGCGGCGAAGTGAACCTCTGCGACGACCGCCGCGTGCTGGGCGTCTCCTGCGCCGAGTATCGCCGTGACGGCGCCTTCGCCGAGTACGTCGTCGTACCGGAGCGCATCCTCTATCGCCTGCCCGATGCTATAGATTTCGTGTCGGCCGCGCTGACCGAACCGCTCGGCGTCGCGGCCCACGCGGCGGCTATAACCCCGAATCTGCTCGGCGAGGATGTCGCTGTCGTTGGAACGGGCCTCATAGGCCTCTTGCTCGTGCAGGTGCTCAAGGCGTCTCGCTCGGGTCTAATCATAGCACTCGATACCGACCCCGCAAGGCGAAACTCGGCGCTCGCGGCTGGCGCTGACGCGGCCTTTGATCCGCTTGACGCCGGAGCCCTGGAGGCGATCAGGTCCATGACCCATGGCCGCGGCGTTGACAGGGCCTTCGAGGCGGTCGGCGCTACCAGTCCCGTTGCCACGGCAATAGCGGCCGTGCGCAAGGGCGGATCCGTGACGCTTATAGGTAACGCCAGCCCCAACATAGAATTAGCTCTACAACAGGTCGTCACGCGCCAGCTGACTCTGTATGGCAGTTGCGCGATTTCCGGTGAATACCCATTGGCGCTCGAACTGATGGCGCGAGGAAAAGTGGACGTGAGGGCGTTGCTGTCCGCGACCGCCCCGCTGCCGGAAGGCGCGGCCTGGTTCGAGCGTCTCTACGCCCGCGAGCCGGGGCTGCTCAAAGTCGTGTTACAACCGTAAGAGCCGATTAAGGAAGGAAATTCTATGGACAAGGTTCGCTTCGGACTCTACGGCTACGGAAAGGTAGCGGAACTGCACGCCAAGGCCCTCGCGTCGCTCGGGAACGCCGAGCTGGTTTCGGTCTGCGGCCGCAATGAAGGCGCCAGGGCGGCCTTCGCCTCACGGTGGGGCATACAGCACCGCGCTACCCCGGCGGAGATGGCTCTCAAGGACCGCGCGCAGGCCGTCATCGTTACCACTCCGCATCTCCTGCACGCACAGCATTCGATAGAGTCGTCGGAGGCGGGACTGCACGTGCTGGTCGAGAAGCCTATGGCCATCTCCGTGGCCGATTGCGACGCCATGATATCCGCGGCGGAGCGGGCGGGCAGAAACCTGGGCGTCGTGAGCCAACGGCGTTGGTATCCCGCGGTCAGGCGCATCAGGGACGCCATAGACTCTGGCGCGCTGGGCGCCCCGGCTCTTGGCCAGGTGATTATGCTGGGCTGGCGCGACGAGGCGTATTACCGGAGCGATCCCTGGCGCGGGTCCTGGGCGGGTGAAGGCGGCGGCGTCCTCGTCAACCAGGCGCCGCACCAACTGGACCTGCTGACCTGGTTCATGGGCCCGGCCATCGAGGTTTCCGCATACTGGGCCAACCTGAATCATCCCTATATCGAGGTGGAGGATACCGCGGTAGCGGCGGTTAAATTCCGCGGAGGAGCTCTGGGCTCCATCCTGGTGAGCAACTCCCAGAAACCCGGGATCTACGCAAAGGTACACGTGCACGGCAGGAACGGCGCCTCGGCGGGCGTGCAGACGGACGGGGGCGCCATGTTCATAGCGGGCAGGAGTTCCGTACTGGAGCCTCCCGTGAACGACCTGTGGTCCATTCCCGGCGAGGAAGCCAGCCTCATGCGCTGGAAGGCCGAAGACGAGGCCTTTTTCAAGACCGTAGACGCCACCTGGTACTATTTTGCGCTGCAGGAGGCCGAGTTCGTGGACGCTTTGCGGGAGGGCAGGCAGCCGGCAGTCTCCGGCGCGGACGGCCGGGAGACGGTGCGCCTGATCGAGGCCATCTACGAATCCGGACGGAGGGGATTACCGGCTGCGCTTGCTTAGGACGGCGGTGGCGGGTACTATTGCCGCAGATGTTACGATTCATTGGCCGATTCTTCAAGAAACCAACGCCTCCGCCCCTACCCGGTTCCTCGCCCGAGGAACTGTGGCGAGCGGATTTTTCTTCATTGGAGTTCTCGCGCTTCCAGCCCATGGATGAGGAACGGTATTCGGCGCGCATTGACTCAGGCGCTCTGGCCCTGGATTTGCGCAAGGACAATCTATTCGCATGGGCCGATGCAGGGGATCTTCGATATACCGATGTCTCGATTGAGGCGGAGATACAATTTGGCGAGGCTGGCCCCAGGCGGTCGGCGGGGCTGCTGTTCCGCAAGCTTGACGACTCGTCCTTCGTCTACGTGC
>CAZNCK010000035.1:19765-29460 GCA_964571545.1 uncultured Treponemataceae bacterium
TCGAGCGACGGGAACGTGCGGCTCGACGCGGTGTTCAACGGCGATCCGCGCACTATAGTGCCCTGGATAGCCTGCCCCTGGGCAAACGGCGCCGCGACCATGGTGCTGAGCATAGTATCCCGCGGTCCGCGCATCGTCGCTCTGGTCAACGGACGCTTCGCGCTGGAAGCCGAAGACGATTCACTTGACTCAGGCGGCATAGCGTTTGCGGCGCAGAGCTACGCCGCCCCAGCCCTGGTTCGTCTTGAGGCCCTGAAAATCGATTCGAGGCCCATGGAAGCGGAGTCTGATTACCTGCGCTTTGCACGGATCGTGGCCGCTGAATCAGACCAACGACGGCGTCTGGCCGAAGGCTTTTTTGGCCTTGGCCACTATGTGCCGGCACTGGTGCAGTTGCGCAAGGTGGCCGATCGCGGCGAAGGCACCGCCCGCGACAAATTCCTGGAAGCCGAGTGCCTCCTGCGGATGGACCTGAAGGACGAGGCCGCCGACGCTATCGAGGCCTGCCTGGCGCTCGATCCAGACTTAGGCGAGGCCATAGAGGAACGCTATAACCTCCTGTACCTTCGCGGCAATTATGGCCGGCTCAGAGAAGAGCTGGAAGCGGACGCCGACAGGCTCGACTCGAGCCCGCGGCTCCTTAACCTGCTCGGGCACGCCTATTACAACCTCGGATCCTGGAAAAACTCCGCCGAAGCCTACTCACGAGCCGCCGCGGGTGATCCAGGCATGCCAATATACGCTAGGAACCACGCGATGGCTCTGGAAAACTCAGGCGACCGCGTCGCGGCGTCAGCCGGCTGGCTTGCCGCGGCCAAGGGCTTCTACGCCCAGGAAGCCTGGGATGACGCGGCGGACTGCTCTGGTCGATTGCGGGAACTGGGCTTCGACAAGGCGGTGCTGGATTCGCTGGACGGCCTCGTGGCCTATGGCCGGGGAGACCTCAAGACGGCTGAAACCCTGCTGTCGAAGCTCGTAAAGAAAGGCCGCGCCGACGCGTCGGCTTCATACATCTATGGCTTGATCATGGCGTCCGCGGGCAAACGCGTGGACGCCTTGCGCGCCTACCGCAGGGCCGCCGAACTGGAACCGGAACTGCCCATATACCGCTATCGGCTTGCGGAGGCGCTTTTCGTCGCCGGCGAACGCTGCGATGATGACATAGCGGCCGCGCTGGCGGCGGCTCCGGCAGACGGCTGGACGCTGAACCTGGCCGGGCAGGCCGCTCTGTCCAGCGGCAACGCAACGGAGGCCTCGAATTTCTTCAGAAAGGCGGCGACGGCGCTTCCTGACGAGGCTGTGCCCATCGTCAACCTGTCGCAGGCTCTGTCGGCCCTCGGCAACCAGGAGCGGGCCATAGAAATCCTAGGCACCTGGCCCGAGCGCAACGCGGCCGCGGCCAACCGCCTGGGAAACGTATTCGCCGCGACGGGCAAGCTGGAAACGGCGGCCACTGAATACCGCAACGCCTGCGCGCTTGCGTGCGCTCCTGGGACTAAGGATGCCGAACTGCCGGAATACCGCGTTAATCTAGCCGCGGCCCTCTTTGAACTCGGCGAGTTGGCCGATGCCGAGGATTCGCTGCGCAGGGCCCTTGAAACCAGGGAAGATCCGCGGGCGCTTAAGCTGATGGGAGACATCGCGGCGGAATACGGCGACCTCAGTAGGGCGGAGATGGCCTATCGCGCGGCGCTGGAGCGCGCTCCGGGGGACGCCTCCACGCTCAGCCGCCTGGCCGGTCACTATATGGCCAGACGCCGCTACAAGCGAGCGGCCGAGATAGCGGATGAACTGGAGGCGCTTGACCCCGAATCCGCGGCCGCGCTTAAAAGAGCCATACACGCGGCCACCTTTGAAACTCTGTCCTGCGCGTCATGCCACCGTTCATGGGAGGCTCCCAAGCCTACGCCGGCGGCGCCGCGGACAAAGCTCAGGGGCGAGCCTCCCGACGATTCCCCCGCGGGTTCCTGCCCGGCCTGCGGCAAGGTCTATTGCGTCGCTTGCCGTAAGGACGCACTGGCGGATGGTCGCTTCACCTGTCCTGACTGCGGCGGCAAGCTCAACCTGAATGACGACAGGGTCCGCTGGATAGTCCTGGAGAAAATCAAGGCCGCTGACTGAGACAGCCAGCGCCGGTCGCTTGTCATTTTACCGGGTAGCGGATACTATATTGAGGAATCCACTCACAATGGCAGGTTATCCTAGGTGAAAAATTTTCTATCCATCGTTTTCATGGCCGCTTGCGCGGTAGCTCCCGCCATGGCGCAGAATATTCTCACCGCCGACCAGTTCTTCAAGGATGTATCCGCGCAGTATGCGACGATAAAGGATTACCAGGCGCAGGTAGCCGTCATGGCCGGCAAGCAGACCATGTCCGGTACCGTTATGTACAAGGCGCCCTCTCTGATGCGCATGGACTTCACCGAGCCCGCTTCACAGGTCATTGTATACGACGGCCAGAGCCTTGTCATATACGTTCCAGAATTTCGCGCCATCCTGAACCAGCAGACCGGGGTTGCTAACCCGGCGGGCGCGGCGACCAGCCAAGGACTGCGGATGCTGGGAAGAAGCTACTCGGTGACCTTCGAGACTGGCCCGGCTCCGGTGCCGCTGCCTGGTTCTGAGACCGAGTCGGTCGTGAGGCTCGTGCTGTCGCGCTTGAGCGTCGCCGAAGGCTTCAGAAAAATCATCCTGTCCATAGACCCCACCCGACTCCTCATCCGGAGGATGGAAGGAACAACCCTCGCCGGCGATCAGATAAACTACGATTTTACCAGGATAATCCTGGATCAGGACATACCAGCCACAAAATTCATTTATGATTCTCCAGCTTCGGCTAATATGTATAACAACTTTTTATTCAGTTCCGACAACTAGGGAGCGGTTACGAACCCATGAACGCTATCGCCATTGGTGAACAGCTCAGAACTGCCCGCGAAGCCCGCGGCTTGAGCATCGACTATATCGCGGATGAAACCAATATAGCCAAGCGCTATCTCACCGCGCTTGAAAATGAGGATTTTTCTGTATTCCCCGGAGAGCCATACATCATTGGCTTCCTGCGCAACTATGCCGAGTACCTGGGCCTTGAGTCAGCCGCGCTCATCCAGGCCTTCAGGGGCATACGGATACAGGAACAGCCTATTCCGATCAAGGAGCTGCTTCAGCCAAAGCAGAGCCCCTTATGGCCGTATATTGCGGCGGGAGCCATCATAGTCCTCGGCATCGGAGGCTTTTCCGCAATCCGGGCGATTGGCTCAAAGGCCTCCACCGAGGCCCCGGCGTTGACCCGCTCCGATCCTGTCCAGCATGTGCTCGATTCGATGTCGTTCGAGAAACGACTATACGAAGGCGACACCCTGCTCGTTCCTTACGGCGGCGACAGTTACAAGCTTACAATAACCAAGATCGATGATCGCATAGCCATAGAATCGCCTGTAGGCGTTTCCCGGTTCATGCTGGGAGAAGAAGGCTCGATAGACCTGGACAAGGACAACCAGCCGGAACTCGTGGCCTTCATCGTCGACTTTCAGAAAAACGAAGCGTCCAGGGGAGCCGTCGTTCGCTTCAGCGCCACGGGAGTTCTAGCCACGACCCTTACAACCGCCCCCCTCCCGAGCACCGAATCGACTCCTGCTCCAGCGTCGGTCACGACGCCGACGGCGCCCGCCGAGCTGGGCACCGCGCCGAGCATCACGAGCGTTCCCGGATCCATTGTGGAACGCCCGTCCACCCAGGAATCCATAGTATTCTCGGGTAAACGCAGCCCATACCCCTTTGTCATCAACGTGACGTTCCGCAACTATGCCATGTTCCGCCTCGAAATAGACCGCAAGGAACGTGAGGAACGCTATTACCACAAGGGCGACCAGATCAGCATAACGGCCAACAATTCCGCCAAGCTCTGGACGAGCAACGCTGCTGCTTGCAAGCTTACGATCCAGGCCTCCGGCGGCCAGAGCGCCGACGTGGAACTGGGCTCTCCCGGCGAAGTAGCCGTAAAGCAGATCAGGTGGGTTCAGGCCGACGATGGAACCTGGAGCCTCGGCGTCTACAACGTAAATTGAAGAACTTCTACATAGACAACCACGGCTGCGCCAAGAACCAGGTCGACGCCGAAGAAATGGCCGCCAGGCTACTCGCCGGCGGATGGCAACAGTCGGCTACGCTTTCCGATGCGGCGCTCGTCATCGTCAATTCCTGCGGCTTCATAGAGGACGCCAAGAAGGAATCCATCGAGGCTGTCATAGCCGTCAAGAAGGCGTATCCAGGCAAGCGCGTGCTCTTGGCGGGTTGCCTGTCGCAGCGCTACGCGGACGCCCTGGGCAGCGACCTGACCGAGGCCGACGGCATCTTCGGCAATGGCGACCTGTCGCTGATAACCGAGGCCGCCACGGCGGCGCTAGGCGGCGACCATCGAACCATGGCGCCCGAACGGGTAGCCTACGCGCCCGCCCGCCGCGGCGCGCTCATGGGTTTTCCGCGTTCCGCCTACCTGAAAATAGCCGAAGGCTGCAACAACCGCTGTTCGTTCTGCGCCATTCCGCTGATCCGCGGCGACATATCCTCGCGCGATCCGGATGACGTGACAAAGGAATTTTCTGAGCTGGTTTCAGGCGGCGCCTACGAGGTCTGCCTCATTGGCCAGGATCTGGGTTCGTATGGGCTGGACAGGGTAGGAAAGCCGCTGCTGCCAGAACTCTTATCGTCCCTATCGTCGGTGCCGGGCGAATGGCGCGTACGCATGCTGTACATCCACCCGGACCGCTTTCCGCGAGCGATACTGGACGCCTGCGCCAAGGATGAACGCATACTCCCTTACTTCGACCTGCCGTTCCAACACGCCTCGGATCGAATACTCCGCGCCATGAACCGCTCCGGCAACGCCGGGCAGTATCTCGGGCTCCTGTCAGACATACGTTCCGCGTTGCCTTCGGCCGTGATTCGATCCACATTCCTGGTGGGTTTTCCTAGCGAAACCGATGAAGACTTCGCTGAGCTCAGGCGCTTTCAGGACGCCGCGCGGGTGGACTGGCTGGGCGCGTTCGCGTACAGTCGCGAGGAAGACACGCCGGCCTACTCCTTGAAGGCCCGCGTGCCCAAGCGCACCGCCTTAGCCCGCAAGAGGGAAATAGAAGAAGCCCAGCGGCCCATCACCGAACACGCGCTCGAACGCTTCGTAGCCTCCGTACAGACCGTACTCGTCGAAGAACGCATCGAAGGCGAAGACCTAGCCATAGGCCGCGCCTACATGAACGCGCCCGAGGTGGACGGCGCTGTCGTCGTCGTGGGCGGCGATCTGGCCGCGGGAGATATCGTTCGCGTCTCCATACAAGCGGTCCGCGGCGTCGATCTCGAGGCTGTTCCTCGTGACCGCTAGGCCAGTTGAAAAGCTCCCCGAGTACCTCGCGGGCCTGAACCCGGAACAGCTAGAGGCGGTACTGCACGAGCGCGGTAACCTGCTGATACTGGCGGGGGCTCAGGCAAGACCCGCGTCATTACGACGAAAATAGCGTGGCTGATACGAGAACGCGGCTACGCGCCCGAATCGATATTGGCCGTCACCTTTACCAACAAGGCCGCCGCCGAGATGCGCGACCGCGCCTGCTCCATGGAGCCGTCCTGCGCCCGGGCTAATCTGCGCACATTCCACTCCTTCGGCGCCTGGTTCCTGCGCCGCAACGCCGCCGCCGCCGGACTGGACCGCGACTTTACCATTTACGACGACGACGACTCGACGACGCTGGTGCGCGCGGCCTTCTCCGAACTCTCTAGACCGGAGGCCTCGAAACTGGCACAGGCCATAGCGCGAGCCAAGGACTACGGTCTCGATCCTGATTCCCCCGGGTTGGACCAGCGCTTCAGCGAACGAGATTTTCGCAGGCGTTACGCCGAATACGAACAGCGACTCCGCGCCACCGGCAATGTTGACTTCGGCGACCTCATATCGTTGCCGGTGCGCGTGCTGGACAGGGAACCCGCCATCCGCGAACGCACCCACGCGCGCTTCCGCGTCATACTCGTTGACGAGTACCAGGACTCCAACGTGGCCCAGTTCGAGCTATTGAAGGCGCTCGCCGGCCCCGAGGCCTACGTCTGCGTGGTGGGCGACGACGACCAGAGCATCTATCGTTTCCGCGGCGCCGAGGTCAAGAATATCCTGTCCTTTCCCGAGGTGTTCCCCGGCACCAGCATCGTCAAACTGGAGCGCAACTACCGCTCATACCAAAGCATCCTGGACATAGCCAGCCGCGTCGTCGAGAAGAACGAAGGCCGCCTGGGCAAGACGCTCAAGGCCACCAGAAGGGGCGGCGAAAAACCTATCCTGGCCGTGCTACGCGATCATGACGAAGAAACCGCCTACTGCGTCAGGATCATCGACGCGCATGTCCGCAAGGGCGGCTCCTTCTCAGACATAGCGATACTGTACCGCACCAACGCCCAGTCGCTTGCCTTCGAGCGAGCCTTTCCCGCAGCCGGCGTGCCGTACCGCCTCGTCGGGGCGCTGCGTTTCTACGAACGCGAAGAAGTCAAGGACGCGCTGGCGCTTTTGGCCCTTGCTTCAAACAAACGCGACGAGGTGGCGTTCAGGCGCGTCGCCAACAAGCCGTCACGGGGCGTCGGCGAGGCGAGCCTGGAGGCCGTCATAGAGATGGCCTTCGCCGCTGGCGGAGATCTGGTAACGGCGGCCGCGGTGGCCAAGGCCAAGTCAGCCAAGGCCCGTTCCGGCCTCGCCTCGTTCGCCGCGCTGATGGGCAGACTCGCCGAAAGGCTCGGACCGTCAGACGAGGATGCCTACAGTGACGATGATCCTGTAGACCCCATGCTACTGCCAATCAGTCCGGCCGCGGAAAGCGCGGCGACCGGCAGCGGCAAAGGGACGACCGAAAAACTCTCCGCCATCGTCGAATACGCCATACGCGAGTCGGGCCTCCTGGAATTCCACAAGGGTCAGGACGAGGTGGCGGGCACGCAGAAGGTGTCAAACCTGGACGAACTGGTCAACGCGGCCAGCGACTACCCGGCCACCAGGACCGGCCTTTCGGCCTTTTTGGAGGCGGTCGAACTTGATCGCGCCATGTCTTCAGGCGAGGCCGGCCAGGACGCGGTGACGCTCATCACTATGCACAACACAAAGGGCCTCGAGTTTCCCGTGGTAGTCATAGCGGGCATGGAACAAGGCCTGTTTCCGCGGGACGATGACGACGACGAGGACCTGGAGGAACAGCGCCGCCTGTTCTATGTGGCGTTGACGCGAGCCAAGGACGAGTTGCACCTAACCTACTGCAAGCGCCGCCTGTTCCGCGGCAGGGTGATGGACTACCAACCGTCCCGGTTCCTCGCGGAGGTGCCTAAGGAAATGCTCAGGGCCTTCGGCGGCAAGCTGGATTTATCGGCTGCCGAGGCCGCGGGCAAGTGGAAGGCTGGAGCTGCCGTGTACCATGACGACCACGGCTCCGGTCGCATCGTCAAGGTGTCGCCGGCCGGCGAAGCGGGCGTCTGCGTGATGGTCCACTTCGAGACGGGGCGCAGTCTGCAGTTCTTTCCAAAATTCACCAACAAGCTCGAGCTGGTCTCGGACTGAAAGCGGAGCGCCATGAACAATCTTCTCAGACTCCTGCCCCCCGTCCGCCGCGCCCGCGGCAACAGGCTGTACACGGCCGACGGCAGACGGTTCCTGGATCTCTGGCTGGACGACGGCCGCGGCATCCTGGGCGACCGAGACAGCCACACCCGCACGTTTGCGTCCAACGCCGCCGACAAGGGGCTCACGCGGCCCTATCCCGGGCTGTACGACGCGCGCTTCGTCAAGGCTGTAACGGAGGCCTGGCCCGCCTTCGGCACCGTCAAGCTGTTTTCCAGCGAAGAGCGGGCACTGGCGACCGCCTATCGTGTATTCGGCGCGCAGCCGGCCCTCGTCGATTCGGCCTTACGCCCCGCCGCGCCTGGTACCGCAGATCCAGCGGTCGCCGTCCTCGCGCTGGCTCGCCCCTTCGCCGCCATACCTGAAACCTGCGACCTCGCGCTACCGCGCCTGCCCTGTCCCCGGCCGTTCGCTCCCTGGTGCCTGATGGCCCGAGACGGCACGGCCGCCGCTCAGGCGCTGTCCGCGGAGGAAGGCGACCTGGCGCCGGCTCAGGCCCTCGTCGCGGCGGCCCGAGGACTGGCCAGCCTTGAAGCCGTAATCCGTGATGGTTACGGCGAGGCGCTGTGGGCCAGGTTCGACAAACGCATGGACACCTGGTTCGAGCGCTCGGGTCCTTACCTGTTCCCCAGGGCCATCCCGGCTGGCTACGAAGCATTCTTCAGGGCCGCTCTGGAAGGTGGGGCCCTGTTGTCTCCGCGTCCAGACGCCCCGTCAGTCATCCCCCCCGACTTTGACGACGGCGAACTCGCTAAACTCGCCAGATCCCTGAATACCCTCAACTAATCAGGACATGCCAGAAGAAAAGGCACAGAGCCAAACGGGTTAGGACGAACAAAGAGGATAAGAGCAAAAGAGGCAGGAAAGAGAAAAAAAGAAGGCTAGAATTCAATTTCTATCCTTTGTACTTTCTTCCGTTCCTCTTGCGTTCACTCTTATCCTCTTATCCTCTTCGTTATCCTGGTCGAATCTCGCCTTCTTCCTCGTATTCTCTGTGGATTTGGCCCCCCGCTGGTGCTACCGTGTTACTTTATGGCATAATCCCGCCCATATCGTTACCGGAGGAACACCAATGTACGAGAGCGTAGACCCGAAAGCGAGCTTCCCGTCGATGGAGGAAGCCGTCCTCGCGTTCTGGAAAGAGCGGGGGATATTCGAGAAGTCGATATCGGAGCGCGATGGAGCGCCCGAATACGTCTTCTACGACGGCCCGCCCTTCGCCACCGGCCTGCCCCACTTCGGCCACTTCGTGCCGGGAACGATCAAAGACATCATTCCGCGCTACAAGACGATGAAGGGCTTCAAGGTCGAGCGCCGCTTCGGATGGGACTGCCACGGGCTGCCCGTCGAGTACGAGATGGAAAAAGAGCTGGGCATCTCCGGCAAGAAGGCCATAGAGGACTTCGGCGTGGCCAACTTCAACGAAGCCTGCCGCTCCATAGTGCTACGCTACACCAATGAGTGGCGCCGCATCATGACCCGCGCCGGCCGCTGGGTGGACTTTGACAACGACTACAAGACAATGGACCCCGACTACATGGAGTCGATCTGGTGGGTCGTCAAGCGTCTCTGGGACGAAGGCCTCATCTACGAGGGCCACTACATCCTGCCCTACTGCCCCCGTTGCTCTACCGTGCTCTCCAACCACGAGCTCCAGCTGGGCGGCTACAAGGACGTGCACGATCCCGCGGTGACAATCAAGTTCAGGGTCAAGGCCGATAGCCTAGGCGCCCCCGGACTGTCTACCGGCAACACCTTCTTCCTCGCATGGACCACCACCCCCTGGACCCTGCCGTCCAACCTGGCGCTGGCCATCGGGCCAGACCTCGACTACGTGCTAATCGAAGACGGTGCCGAGCGCTACGTCATGGCCGAGGCCAGAATCGCCGCCTACTACAAGGACGCGACGGCGATCAAGGTCGTTTCACGCATGAAGGGATCGGCTCTCGTCGGAGCCATCTACGAGCCGCTGTTCCCTTATTTCGCTGAAACCGAGGCGCAAGGCTCGTTCCGCGTGCACAGCGCCGCGTACGTGACCACCGAGGACGGT
>CAZNCK010000035.1:29470-29747 GCA_964571545.1 uncultured Treponemataceae bacterium
GGCCCCCGGCTTCGGCGAGGATGATTACCAGACGCTCAAGGGCACAGGAGTGCCGACGGTCTGCCCGGTGGACGGCGAATGCAAGTTCACCGCCGAGGTCAGCGACTACGTCGGCCGCTTCGTCAAGGACTGCGACAAGGACATCATCGAACGGCTCAAGGCAGAAGGCAAACTGGTCAAGCGCGAACAGTACCTACACGCCTACCCGCATTGCTGGCGCTGCTCGAGCCCGCTCATATACCGCGCCATCTCCAGCTGGTTCGTCAAGATCGACCCC
>CAZNCK010000036.1:0-14393 GCA_964571545.1 uncultured Treponemataceae bacterium
CAGCCGCAAACGATTCCGCCTCGGCATCAGTGGGCGTGACCACCATGATACGCCTACACTTGACGCCAGGCTTCTTGGCCCTGGTTTCCTCGCGGCGCACCGAGGCCGCTACAAGAAAAGCGGCAAAGGGCAACTCGAGTTCGGCGCAATCTATTGGGAAAGGACCGGAATCGAGCCGGACGAGGGCTTCGGCTACCGGTTCATGACGTAGGAGGCGTTTAGAAACGTTTTCCAAGCGTAAGGAGTTCATGCAAATCGTCCGATAATTGAAGAAGGATAGCGCGTCCGCAATACTACACGAATCTCGCTGACGCGCACAAGGAGACGTAGAGGTGTACCCAAAGAGTCGCGTCTTGACCGCGCTGATGACCGCGTTTGTATTGAGCACTGCGGCCGCTCAGGCGGATATATCCATCAGCTTCTTCGATAAGCGCATCTACGTTCCGGGCTCCGAGGTGCTGGTCAAGGTAACTATCCGGAACCAGACGCCCGCTGCCTGGCGCTTCAAACTGGCCGACGACAAACGCCTATCGGTAGGCTTTGATGTCCGCTCGCTGTCCAACAGATTGCTGGAACCAAGCGATGCCTGGAAACGCGCCATGTCGTCGAACGTACCCGCTTTTTATCGCGAAGTGTCGATCCAGCCAGGAGAAGAATACTCGTTTGTCACAAACCTGTCTGACTACACGGCCCTGGACGAACCCGGGGCATTCATTGTCGTCTGCACCCTGTATCCGGAACTGTCGGGGAGGGCGGATCCAGGCCTGGCTTTGCGTTCCAACGCGCTCTCGCTTTCAGTACGGCCGGGCGCCCCTACCCCCTCGGTAGCCGAATCGTTCAGATCAGGCATCGCTGAAATCCTGAAGGCAGAACGCATCGGCCCCGACGAAGTAGTGTCCAGGACTGTTACAGCCAGACAGAAAGGGCGCTGGAACGAATTCTTCCTGTACCTCGACGTGGAACGCCTCCTCAAGGCCAATGCCGACAAGAGCCGCTCGTATGACCGGGAATCGGATGATGGCCGCAGGCGGATGCTGACCGCCTATAAGGCCGACCTCATGGCCAGCCTCGTCGATACGGATATAGTCGTCATTCCGAGTTCGTTTGAAATCGTTGAGACCAGGTATGGAACCTCGTACGGAACTGTCGTCGTCATGCAGAAATTTGATTATGATGGCTTCAAGATGCTCAAGGAATACACATACGAACTCGAACGACGCGACGACATCTGGTATATTGTGGCCTACACGGTTAGGAACAAGGGAACCGAATGAAGGCCCTCATCGTCGTCGAGGACGACGCCGTAGCGGATATAGTCAGATTCTACCTGCAACCGCTGGGCCTCGACGTCATACGATACCGCGACCCGCTCAAGGCACTGGACAATCTAGACGAAATCTCGCCTGACGCTGTCGTGATGAGCGCCAGGGACTTTCCTCGGCACTGGAAGGCCATAGTCGTCGGCATACGAGCCACCAAACCCAAGTCAGCCTGTGCGATCATACTGCTCAAAGGCGAATTCTTTCCATTCGAGGAAGCGGCCAAGGCCGCATACCTGGGTGTGAATGGCGTTATCAAGGAAGATCTCTCCGACAAGACCGAACTGGATCGATTCCAGCAGATACTCAAGCGCTACATCGAAATAGACGACTCCAGGGTGTTGGATAGGCATATCCCGGGTCCTTACGACAGGCTGGGCTTCGTGTTCTCCCATCCTGTCACATACCTGCCTATAGCCGGAGCTATCGAGACTATCTCTAGCCAGGGGCTCTCCTTCGTTCCGGAATCCACCGTCATGGTCGCCGATCTGGAACCTGGCATCATTGTCGAGGATGCCTCGCTACGCATCGACACCAAAATAATGCCCATCTGTTGCCGCCTCATGCGGACGGGTACGGTCATGGCCTTCCTCTTCGAATGCGGCGACGATGAGCGCACTATCATCTCGATGTACCTGGCTGGCCGGGCCGAGCGGGAGATCAGCGCCCTGTTGAACCACTGACAAATCAATGCTATTATACCTATTATGAATGTTGAAGCACCGTGCAATAATGAGCGCCTCTCCGATTACGCGCAAAAGCTGAAGGCCGTGGGCCATCCCATACGTCTCAGGCTCCTATGCCTCATAGCCCGGGAAGAAGATCCCTGCGTATCGGATCTTTGGAAATGCCTCAAACAGCCCCAGCCGGTGATATCGCAACACCTTGCAATTCTTAAACAAGCCAATATAGTTTCAGCCGAGGTACACAAGACAAAACGGGTCTATTCGATTACCGATGTATTCATCCGTGAGATGATTATGAAGATAATAAAGGAAGATCCGGCCATAGCGCTGGGACTGGACCAGGTAATGGCCGAGTTGTACCGCTCTACGGCGCCAAACGCCTGACCGCGGAAGCGGGATCGGAAAGCCGCACCGACGCAATTGCCGAATAGGGCGCCATTTCCAGCGACTGCACTGACTTCCAGATCATGGTCGCCGCGCTTCTTCCCCCCGCAATGTAGACTGAATCAGCGAGAGTCAGAAGAAGCCTGGGCAGACCGGCTTCCCGCAAATGCGCCGAAATATCCTTGCGCTGAGCGGCCGACCGGAGAAATTCTTCGAGTCCATTCCAAGTATAATTGCGATCCTTCAGCTCCATCATCGCGATGGCCCTGGTCAGTGTCATATTGACGGCTATCGCGGCATGCATGACGGCAGGCGCCCTACCGCGTTCCAGGTAGAACGAAGCCAGCGCGGCATTAGCCTCCAGCGAATATGAAGGATTGATGCGGTACAAGGTCATGAATCGGTTAAACCCATCGTCAAGCAAGGTAGCCATCATGGCTTCGCGCAGGAAGGCGTCGATAGTTTTATCGTTATTCTCGACGATACTCGTCATGACGTTTTCCCACGCTACAAAATCTGAGTGCGCGTCATAGAGTTCGGCCATTGCATACAGAATGGTGTAGAGTTCGTCGGGTATCTCCAACGATGGAATCATGGAATAGGCTCGCTTATACTGAAGCTCCGCCAGCGACAACTCACCCTCAATAAAAAATACCCGGCCTTTCCAGTATTCGGCCTCAGGATACGTTATCAACAGGCGTACGCGATTTCTGAGCGTACTGATGGAATCGTTCATGGCCTCCATCGGCCTATATTCCAGCACCAGCAACAGTACGTCGATGAAGGCACGGTGACTATCGGAGATTCGTTCGCGTCTGAGCGCCTCGAGGAAAGGTTTCGATGTCGTCGCCCTGCCTGCCGCCAAGCGGTCATAGTCGCGTTGCAAGAAGTCTTCGGCAGCGAACGCCGCAAGCACGGCGCGAAGGGAATCGCCCGCGGTTACAGCGGCCTTGGCTTCCAAAGCCTGATCGAGCCTGCCAGCGGCCGTAGTAAACGTGCCGCGCCTTACAGCGATGGCGCTGTCGAACTGCATGATGGCCTCGCCGAAATCCTTGTCTCCGAAGGCCCGCTTGCCTCGTTCCAGGCTTAGCCAGGCCGGCTCGCCGCCGCTGAACTGGAGAGACTGGGCTGAACAAAGGCCAGTTGATAGGAAAAGTACCATAGATGCGAGCGCCTTAGCGCGAATAGCTGTGTTCATAACTTGGCAAGTTCCTCCCCGAATACAGTATCGGCGTCCACAGGAGCGCAGGTTCGGGCAATTTCACCTTTTCTAAAAATGATGACCTTGTCTCCGGCTCCAGTTATACCGATATCGGCATGCCTAGCCTCTCCGGGGCCGTTGACGACACAACCCATCACGGCGACCGTTATGGGTTTGCGTATTGAATAAATCCTGTCGCGCCAACGCTCGGTGAACGCGTGCGTGTCGAAGCCGGCCCTGCCGCAGCGCGGACACGAAACGATGTCGGCGCCCTGCCGCGTGCCAGTGGCCAGCGCTACGATTTCAGTTCCAGCTATAACTTCGTTCTCAGGCTCGTCTGAAAGCGACACCCTGAGCGTGTCGCCGATGCCATCGGCTAGGAGGGCGTACAGGGCGACCGCGCTACGAACACAGCCCTGTACGAGCGGGCCCGCTTCAGTGACGCCGATATGTAGCGGTATGTCATGGCGCCCGGCGAACAGCCTGTTGGCTCGAACCGTTTCCTCAACGCCAGAGGCCTTCATAGAGACTATGACCGCCCTGAATCCCAGTTCGTCAAGAGCCGCCACTTCACGCTCAGCCGCCGCGACTATCGCTACGGCCCTGTCTGGCTCATGCTGCAGGTCTACCGGCAAGGAGCCGGCATTGACGCCGATGCGTATCGGGACGCCCTTGTCGGATGCCTTGGCAGCCACTTCCCTAAGCTTCCAGGGTTCGCCTAGATTACCCGGATTGACGCGTATTTTGGCTATCGGAAAATCCATGCAGCGGAGCGCTATGCGCCAGTCAAAGTGGACGTCGGCTACCAGCGGCATCTCCACCATGCCAGCCAGGGCGCCCAGCAGTTCCGCCTGCTCCATGTCGGGCGTGGAGAAACGCAGTATTCCGCAGCCCAGGTCAGAAAGTAGCCGTGCGCGGTCGGCCACGGCCCGCAGGCTGTCGGCCCGGAGCGGTTCCTTCCACATCGTCTGCACCGGCGGCCTGTGCCCGCCCCCCACAAACAGGTCCCCGACTCTGACTATCCTCGTATTGCTTGCCATGCGGCCATTATATACATAAAGAATAGACTATGGCCACGGAGCGACGAAGCCATGGCGAAGACAGGAGTTTTGCAAAGAGACACAGAGAAGATGAGAAGAGGGATTATGATTATAAGATACAGAAAAGAATTGTATTTGAAGAACACGTCTATCTAAAAATTGGAAACAGGATGATCAGGATAAGAAAAGAGATGGACAGGATAAGAGAATCCAAAGCTTTGATCTACTTCTCCCATCCTGCAACATCTCCTCGACTTCATCTTGCAACATCCTGTTCTTCTTGCTCTATATCCAAGAATCAGACAGGATGGACATGATAAGAAGGAGATGAACAGAATAAGAGAGTCAATTAAAATAAAAGAGGGATCGAAGAGGTTCCAAACCTTCTTCATCCCCCTCTTGTATCATCTCATTCTATTCTGTGGCTCTGGGTCAGATCCCCCAGACCCCCTTGTGATCCTGCGCACTGCTCGGATCACATCTCTGTGGCTCTGTGCTAAAATTCTCTACCTTCTCTTATATCCTGAATCTCTGTAGCAGGAATTCCTTGGCCTGGCCTCAGGCCACAGCTATGAACGTAAACACCATGACGAAGAGGGCTACCGTCTCGCAGAGGCCTACGACGGTGATGTACTGGCCGAAACCCTTGCCGGTCTCACCGTATGCATCGCAGGAAGAAGCCGAAGCCTTGCCCTGCGCGATGGCAGATATGGCAATCGCCGCGCCGCTCACTATGCCTATAACGGCGAGCAGCAGCGGGTCGGCTTTTGAGACTCGCATCTGGTTCATCAGGAGAAAGCCATAAATGGTCTGGGTCAACGGCGCGCCAGCAAACGCTACGAGCAGGAACGAGGCGGGCTTGTTGGCCAGGTAGTTGCGCTTCCAGGCGCCAATGGCAGCCTGACCCGCTATTGCCGCGCCGACGCCTGAACCAATCGCAGAGATGCCCATTACCGCCGCTATTCCTATCATTCCGATGTTCATGAGGGACTCCTTTCGGTCGTTACGCGTCCCGTAGGGACGGTATCCTTAAACGGTTCATATTTATAGCCGGACCACTCCATACCGAGATGGCCCGAAAACTCGAGCATGTTGAGACGTACTCCGTGGACTATGACGGACAGGACGCTCAGGATGATGTTCAGCCCGTGCCCGAAGCCAAGGAGGATCACGCCTCCCAGTAACCACAGGCTGAACTTGCCAAGCATCGGCCCCGCCATCTGGTTTACCGTCTGGCTGATGCCCACGCCAGCAAGACCTACAGCCCAGAGTCGGATGTAAGAAACCAGGTCGGCAAAGATGTTTACGACGCCGAGGAAAATTGAAACGATGTTAGCCAGGCTTGAGACAATGCTCGCGACAATGCCGCCTACGAAACCCTTGGACCCGTCATAACTGCCGAACATGACATTGAGCGTGAAGCCAGCCCCGACAGAGACGAGGGACCATGATGGAATGACGTATTTTGTAGCGCTTATGACCAGGTTGAGCACAATCCAGTAGATGCCAAACACCATGGCCGCCTGCCCCAACTGGCCTATGAACTTAGGCGATTTCCGGTCTCTGAGGATATTCTTGCCATGCGCAACCACAAGCTGGATGAGTCCCAGGGTAAAACAGACCAGTTTTACATTGTCTCCAGACTCCCTGTTTTCGTTTGAGATTGCGGGTATAGCCAGATCCAGAAGGAAGCGGGGCAGCTTAGTAGCCTCGATGCCGAACCAACTAGCAGTCATGACACCCCATGCTACGGTAGCCGCGGCGAGCATGAGCAACAACCTGACCGGATCGGATACCTTTCCTGTCTTGCGCCTGGATGCTACAGCCGCGGCAAGGCCCGCAACCAGCATCAGCGATCCATAGCCGCCATCACCAAATATCATGGCAAAAAAAATGACAAAGAATAGCAGGAACAAGCCTGAAATATCGTATTCGCGGTAGTTGGGCACAGTGCCAAGGAAGTCGAGCACCGGCTGGATAACCCGCACGACCTGGGAGTTCTCCGTCTTGGTTGGCGGCTGTTCATCGTCCAGGGGGTCGTCAAGAAGGAGTCCCCAGCCTGCTTTGGCCGCGGATTCTGAAAGACGCTTGACCTCGGATAGAGGAACCCAGGCAGAGAACCAGGCCATGCCTTCACCACCCAGGGACATGCCGGAACGGGTTGTCTCAAATGCTACTTCACGATCGATGGCAACCAGTGCTTTTTCCAGAGCGCCGGACATTGAAGCCTTGGCAGCAATGGCGGATTTTGCAGCCGCTACTCGAGCCTCGGCATCTTCAAGTTCGCTTTCAAGTTCAGATAAACCCTTCTCTGGTATGTGGAACTCAACGCAATCGGCCGGTATGACAGTAGCCGGGCTGGCAAGCAATGCAAGCCTTGCAAGGCTTTTAAACTGCCCAAGATTGATATAGTCGAGGTCTTTGGGGAGGTTTGGCAGCTTCTTGGCCGGCAACTCCACAAATCGAAGACTAAGCCCGCGGATCGCCAGTTCTGAAACAAGCGCGGGGTCAAAGTCGCCCCAGGAGCGGATACGCTCTATCTCCCGCGTAAGCAGTACAGATTCTTCATAGGCCGATCTGGAGTCAAGATCCAGCTGCTTCATGGCGGCCGCGAGGTCTAGAGCATCGCGAACAACCAAAGTAGTGCCAGAAGGTTCCGCCTTGAATCCGGCCAAAAGCCCCAGAGCATCGACGATGGACTGCCGGGCTACTACAATCCGCTCGAACTCGGCGCCGCTGCCAACCATGGGCTCAAGGTGCAACACACCGAGCTGCCGGAGCTTGTGCAACGACTCACGCTTGTCGTGTTCCTGGAGTACGACGAACACACGTTTCATCGGTGCTATCATGAGCCGGCCCTTTCCACCTTGCGTTTGGCCATCTTGCCGCGCACGACTTGCGCGGTTTGCTGGTCGCCAAGGTAAATTCCTATTTTCTTGATGCCCAAGGCTGTCTCCGGAATCTTGACCTTCTCGAACAGGTTGACGCGCTGTGTCGTTGTCCGCAGTTCCTTACCGAGCCTGGCGATCTGCTCTTCAAGCACCTTGATCTCCAGGTCCAGTGTGAGCATTGCGCGTAGCCTGTCCAGCGCGCGGTCGATCCAGAGCGGTTTCGCGAAGAGGTCGTAGTCGTCTATGACGAAATCAGCGCCTTTGAACACGGGAATGTCGACGCCGGCGATGTTGCCCACGGAGGTGCGTATCGTACCCGCTGAAATGATCCAGCCGCCGTCGGCCCGCTTGATCGCTTCTTCTTCGCCGAATACCGCCACCCAGGCCTGGAATTCGGCCATGTGCCGGTCACGCTCCGCGGCGACATCCCTGGCCCGAGCCTCGATGCCGCGGATTTCCGTCTGAAGCTGCTGCTTCTTGAGCTGAAGCGTAGGCAGGTAGCGCTTGTACATCTTGAGCGCGTCCTTCTGCTTCTTCAGCTCGTTCTTGGTCAGCTTTATCTTTGCCACGGCTTACGCCTTCTTTGGCCAGAATTGATCGGTCAGTTTGGTCTGGAGACCGGTCTCCTGGGGTTCGGAGCAGGCAGCCAGAATTTCCCAGCCCTTGTCCAGCGCGCCTTCCAGGGGGATATTGACGGACAAATCCATCATTTCCTTCTCGAAGAGCTCGCCGTACTTGAGTAGCTTCTGGTCCCAGGCCGACATCTGAAAGCCCATGGACTTCTTTTCCAGCGTGTCGCGGTAGGCAGAGAACAGTTTGATCATGCCGTCCATAATGGCGCGGTGGTCGGCCCTGGTCTTGCCGTTGACCTGCTGCTTGAGGCGCGACAGGGAGCCGAACGGCTCAATGCGGCCGCCCTTGAGGTAAAACTGCCCCTCGGTTATGTAGCCGGTATTATCCGGCACCGGGTGCGTCACGTCGTCGCCGGGCATCGTCGTCACCGCGAGTATGGTGATGGAGCCGGAATCGGCGAAGTCCACGGCCTTCTCGTAACGGGAAGCCAGCTGAGAGTAGAGGTCGCCCGGATAACCGCGGTTTGACGGAACCTGCTCCTGGGTGATCGCTATTTCCTTCATGGAGTCGGCGAAGTTGGTCATGTCCGTCAGGAGGACGAGCACATTCAGGCCCTTGAGCGCGAAGCGTTCGGCCACGGCCAGCGAGATGTCCGGCACCATGAGGCACTCGACGACCGGGTCGGCCGCCGTATGCACGAACATTATTGTCTTCTGCAGGGAGCCGCCCTCTTCGAGGGTGTCCTTGAAGAACAGATAATCGTCGTACTTGAGGCCCATGCCGCCCAGGATGATCAGGTCGACCTCGGCCTGCATCGCGATGCGCGCGAGGAGCTGGTTGTACGGCTCGCCGGAGACGGAGAAGATTGGCAGCTTCTGGCTCTTCACGAGCGTGTTGAAGAGGTCGATCATCGGGATGCCCGTACGAATCATCTCACGCGGGATGATGCGGTTTGTCGGGTTGACCGACGGCCCGCCTATGGGAATGAGGTTCTCGTGCAGAGCCGGCCCCTTGTCGCGCGGTTCGCCCGAGCCGGTGAAGATGCGGCCCTTCAGCTCGTCGCCGAACGACACGCGCATCGGATTGCCCAGGAAACGCACTTCGTCGCCGGTGGAGATGCCGCGGCCGCCCGCGAACACCTGCAACGACACCAGGTCGTCGGAGAGCCTGTTGACCTCGGCCAGCGACACGCCGAAGCGCGTGGTGACTTCAGCCAGCTCGCCGTAGGTAACGTCCGTAGCGCGAACGCTGATGACGTTGCCCTTTATTGATTCAATGCGGGAATATACCTTCTTCATGTCAGTTACTCCAGGCTTTCGATGATGCGGGCGGCATGCTTGTCCAGCCCCGTAACCCGCTCGTCGACGAAGGCCTTGAGGTCCGCGCCGGCCTTCTTGAATGCTTCTGTGCTCGTTTCGATACCGTTGATATCGAGATAGCGTTGCCTGAGCTGATTGAACCAGCCGCGAGCCGCGTCCTTGTCCTTGAAGGTGAACGTGGCCCCAAGTATGCGCACGCATTTGGAGAACATCGACTTCTGGCGTTCCGGTGACACCGAAGCGTCCACCGCGTCGAACGAGTTCTGCTGCAGGTACACAGCGTCGAGGAACTCGCCCTTGAGGTAGACGAGGAAGTCATCTATACTCGTGCCCTCTTCGCCGACGACCTTCATCATCTGGCCGACTTCGGAGCCGCGCGCCAGATACCCGTGAGCCCAGGATACCGAGTCGGCGTCCAGAAGACCCTTGTACTTTGACCAGGAATCCAGCGGATGGATAGCAGGATACTTGCGCGCGTCTGAGCGTTCGCGGGACAGGCCATGGAAGGCGCCTACCACCTTGAGCGTGGCCTGCGTCACCGGTTCCTCGAAGTTGCCGCCGGCCGGCGACACCGTGCCGCCTATCGTCACGGAGCCGGTCGTACCGTTCTTGAGCCGGACAATGCCGGCACGCTCGTAGAAACTGGCTATGACCGATTCCAGATACGCGGGAAACGCTTCCTCGCCTGGAATCTCTTCCAGACGGCCCGACATCTCGCGCATGGCCTGTGCCCAGCGGCTGGTGGAGTCGGCCAGCAACAGCACATTGAGCCCCATCTGCCTGTAATACTCCGCCATCGTCACGGCCGTATAGACGGAAGCCTCGCGCGCCGCCACCGGCATGGACGAGGTGTTGCATACGATGATCGTGCGTTCCATCAGCGATTTGCCCGTACGAGGGTCCATCAGCTCGGGGAATTCCTTGAGCGTCTCCACGACCTCGCCGGCTCGCTCGCCGCAGGCCGCGATGATTACGATGTCGACGTCGGCGTTACGGCTGGTCACCTGCTGGAGCACCGTCTTGCCGGCGCCGAACGGACCGGGGATGCAGTAGGTGCCGCCCTTGGCGACCGGGAAGAACGTATCGATGATGCGGGTCTTCGTAACCATAGGCACCGTCGGCTTGAGCCTCTCGGCATAACAGTCTATGGCGCGCTTGACCGGCCACTCGAACATCATCGTCACGGGTATCGACGCGCCTGCCTCGTCCTCGAGCACCGCGACCTGTTCAGTCACCGTGTACTGCCCGGCCGGCTTGATCGACTTGACCTTGTAGGAACCATACAGCCCGAACGGCACCATCACGAAGTGCACGAACGCGCCTTCCGGCACGGTACCCAGGACGTCCGCGCGCTCGACCCTGTCGCCGGCGGAAGCCTTGGGAGTCCAGGCCCAGTTTGTGGTCCTGGACAACGCGTCCAGGTAGACGCCCGGTTCAAGGAAGTAGCCTGTCTTGGCCGCTACTTCCGGTAAGGGGTTCTGCAGGCCGTCGTAGATCTTGCCCAGCAGCCCCGGCCCCAGTTCGACCGCGAGCATCTCGCCGGTAAACTCCACGCGATCGCCTACCCTGATGCCCTTGGTCATCTCGAAGACCTGGGTCTGTACCGTGTCGCCCTGGACCCTGATGATCTCGGCCTTGAGGTGTACGTCCCCGACGATGATATAGGCCACTTCGTTCATGGATACGGCGCCGTCCACGCGGACGCTGACCATGTTGCCGTTCACGCCCGTGACCGCGCCTTTAGTGTTTGTCATGCTTTCTCTCCGGATTCATCGCGGTAATCCGCGGATTCGAGAACGGAACTGTAGACAGTCCGGTAACCTTCCTGGCCCCGTTCGACCGCAAAGCGCGCTCTGCGCTCCAGGGCCTGCAGGAACAAGGCATATGCTACGAGGTATTCCATATCGAAGAACCTGTTGACGGCGAGAGCCTCTATGAAGGCCCAGCGCTCGCGCTCGATGACCAGTTCACCCTGGAGGGGATCCTCAGCCTGGAAGGCGGTCTGAGCCGTCTTAAGCCCGTCCCACTCCGGATCACCTGGTTTGACATGCTTCTCAACCGGTTTCTGCAACTTGCCGGCCCTGAGCCTTGCCAGCTCGTTGCGCAAGGCAAGCTCCCAGCGGTAGTACCGGCCTAAGAGCGGCGAAGAATCGGCGGACGCTGGAAACGAGCCATCTTCGGGAATGAAGAAACGGGCGCCCGTGAGCACAGCCGCATCCCTCTCCGACAGGAAACGCAAGGCCCGCTCTACGAATTCCGCATATGGTAGCGGGGGCGCGGAGGCGGTTGCCTGCAACGACGGTAGCGTCGCTATGAAGTAGTAGTACGACGACATGGCGACGCTACTTCGCCGCCTCCGCGACGGCGGCCACGGCGATGGCGGCGAGGCGCGCGTTCAGGTACGACCCGAGCATGTCAGCCACTGCCTGCGCCGAGAAGTCGTAATAGGCGGCGCCGCCCTTCTCTACGATGGTAAAGCCGATCTTGGCGTCCTTGTGAGGCTTGAGCTCCACGCCCTTCTTCATTGCGGCGCCAAGCTTATCCTTGAAGAACGCCTCGAGTTCCTTGAGGTCCTTGGCGGGCACCAACACGGAGAGCTCGTCACGGCCGTCCTTCGACCAGGCCTCGAGGATGGCGGGAAGCGCCTTCTTGACGGTATCAGCATTGAAGGCGGCCTCGACCTCGGATTTGACGAGAGCGGCCAGCACTTTCTCTATTTCACCCCTGAAAGCCAGGACCAGATCCCTTGAAGCCTGTGCCAGAGCGGCCTTTCCGGACTCCTCGGCGCGCGCGGCATCGGAAGCGGCGCGGGCAATGATGGCCTTGGCATCCTTCTCGGCCGCGCCTGAAAGAATCTTGGCGGCGTCGGCCTCGGCGCTCTCAACGCCTTCTCTTTTGATCTTTTCCAGCAATTCCTGTACGCGAATATCCATGGGTATCCTCTTTCTAGGGCGATTATTAGGGCGCGGAATCGTTATTATCGGGCGATATGAATTTACTGACCTTCTCTAGCTTTCTTTTAAGCAAAACATACACCGCTTCAGGATCCTCGAGTCGCGACACAAAGTCGCGCGATTTCTCTAGAAAAGCAGCTTCGATATCTGCCGTACCTTTATAAATCGACAGATCGATTACGTCAACGAGTGCCATGAATTTTTCGATAGCTTCTACTTCTCTTTGCAGAAAAGCCTTGTTTTCCATACGGACATACGGAGTGATCTCGTCGTTTTCAAACCGCTTTTCTGTCCTGTCTATTAGGAGCTTGATATCTTCTATGATATCCTCAAGCTCCACTCTGAATAATCGAGCGAAATGCCGCGCATTCTGGTCCATCTCGGCCTCCCGTCTAGCCTTAGTATCGCAGAGGAACGTTCAGAATGCAAGGATTTCTCCATTATCTTCACTCCTCTAGCTCCCGTTGACTCGCCCCCTCCCGGAATGCTATCTTCCATCGACAACAGACTCGACTGCGCCAGTCGTACAGCGAGGAGCCCCGCGGGGCGACGAGATAAACGACTGGTACCTTGGACAACTCGTGCGCTTTCAGCGCACACGTTCGCACTGCGCCAGTCGTATAACGGCTATTACCCCAGCCTTCCAAGCTGGAGACGTGGGTTCGACTCCCATCTGGCGCTTAAAAAACGAGGCTCGCCGCAAGGCGGGCCTCGTTTTTTATATCCGCGCCAGATGGGAGTCGAACGGGTGCGAGCGCCGAGCGATAGCGAGGAAAAGCGGCCATGGATGGCCGCGAAAGCGAGCACCCCGGCCCGGAGCGAGGTGCCAGGATGGCACCGAAGTGGAGGGGCGACTCCCATCTGGCGCTAATATTTACCAGGTAAGTAATTACCTGAGGTCTTTCTGGCTACACCCATATATGAGTAATCCCAGAGGAAGCTTGCGGCTTCCTTGATCGTCCAAGCTCGTGCCGTTCTTAGATTGCAGCGGGGAAGCTGCATGAAATACTTTCGAATGCAATGAGGTTCTCTGCATCCTGGAAGCTGATCTTGCCGGCGTTGATGAATGGATCCTATTGATTCAAACTCTGCAATGAAGCAATGATAAACTTGAAAGTGCCAGATTTTTGTCACTATATTTGATGATTTGTCACTTTCTAGAGGCTTATCAAGCTACATCCATATGATGAGCCCCCAGCGCGACGCGCGTGCGAGGCCGGCTCCGACGCCCCGGATGCCGTCGGGCGGATAGCGCGTCGCCGTGACGACGACGGCGGCGGCCTGTTCTCCCGTGTCGACCATAGGCACCAACAGGGTCTGCGCGCCCAGGTCCAGTATCCCTTGATTATGACCGCGCCGGCGCAGATCTCGGCGGCGTACGGATCGGCCAGCGCTATCCACAGCCCTATCTGGGGCTCGCCGGTCGCCAGCGCCCGCTTGAAGCGATTGGTATTATCGATCACGGGTGGAGTCTCCTCGGCGTGCAGGATATCCTGAATAATCGAGCCAAGGTATGCTCCGCGTCAACCGCGGCGGCGGGGAACGAGTAAAATCAGTGTGGATGGGGTTTCGGGGCGAACCCGCCCCGGCCTGTTCGGCCAAGGCGGATTCCGGGACAGGTTGGACGGATGCCGGCCGCTATTCCCAGTAGAAGAGGTTGATGGCCATATCGGTAAAGGTTATGGAAGAGGTATCGTAATTTCGGATAGTCACCGTCCACTCCCCGTCAACCATGTCGCCCGCGAACGACGAGAGCTTCGCTCCGGACGAACCGCCGTCGTTGACGGTGTTCGTGCCATCATAGAGCGAGGAATTGCTGAGTATCATGGCGGTTTTGCCGGCGTGGGTTACGGAAATATCGGTAAAGGCATACGTGGCTACATCGACGCCGAGCATTTGCAGGTTGGTGATTGCCCCTACCGTCGAACCGCCGGTGGCCAGAGTGGTCGTAAACACTACCGTTTCTCCAGCGGGAATTACGGCGGGCGTAAACTCGACCGCGCCTGGTAGCTGGGACAGGAAGGTA
>CAZNCK010000036.1:14403-29515 GCA_964571545.1 uncultured Treponemataceae bacterium
TCATGCTTTACCCGCCTCAGAGGCCGACGAGGGCCGCACGTCTGCCGTGAATGGAATCCCCCGCTGCCGGGTCCGGGATTTCGCCAAGTCCTGATAACTCAGATCCACCCCGACACCGCGCCGGCCGCGACGAGCGCGGCCAAAAGCACTGCGATCCGTTTCATCGATATCTCCTTATTTACCGGCCCTGAGCCGTTCTTCGTCCGCCAGGGTCTGCTTCATCCGGGCAAGCTCGTTCACGGCGCGCGAATCCTGCGTCTCCTGGGCCAGCGCTTCCATCTCCCTGATCGCTCCGGGCATATCGCCGGAAATTTCGACCAGGATGGCGGCATTGAACGCGGCCGCGAAGTTCTTGTCAGCCGCGTAGACGTTCCTGTATATCTTCAGGGCCTCGGCGTACATCTTCTTCTCGACCAGCTCGTCCGCCTGCTTCATGAGCTCGTTCTTGGTCTCATCGGTGGCCAGCGTTCGGTATTCCGTTACCTGGTAAGGAGCTATCGACTTGGCGACGGCGTAGAAGGTGCTGTTGATGATGGTTTTGGCCATATCATAATCGCTGGTTACGGTAGTATGGGCATTGTCGCCATAGGCCACGGCCTCGGTTTTCCCGGATTGCCTGGTATGGCCCATGAGAACGCCGTCGGACGCCCTGAATACCTTGACCGAGTACTCCAGCGTCATGGTCTTGTGCACGACGTACGTTGACCTGACGATGCCATCGCTGCCTTTCACGTCCTCGTAACCGCTCCGGGAATCCGGCGCGAGAAACGATACTTCTCCGATGACGTAGCCGTCCACAACGGCCGCGGGATTCTGCCCGCTCGTGACATACCGGCTTACTTCCGACGCTCCGACGATGCTGAAGGCGCCGGATTTCATGAGCGCGTCCGTGACTCCGTCGGTAAGCATGCTCGAAACCTGCTGCTCCAGGCGCGTTCTCCAGCGATACGCCGAGCTATATCTATTGAAAGCGGCCTCTAGCGGATCGGCGGTCGTGCTCTCGCCCGCGAAACCGAAAGGAAGCACTGCGATCTTCTTGATACCGGTGGTATCGATGTCCGACGGCTTCATGAGCGTTACCGGAATAGAGGTAGCGCAGGAAAAGGCTAGTAGCGTCAAGGCTACTACGATAGGATACGCATGAAATTTTTTCAAGAAAACCTCCAGTAAAGTTAAAATCGTTTCACGCAGTACAATCGTCACGGATAGCTGTCAAGAAAAAATTCTACAAATCCTGAGGATACAGCTCTGCCTTGGGCGGAATCTGTCAAGATAGATGTCAGATGGGTCAGAAAAATACAAGAATTACAGAATCTATCCGAGGGGGATCGGTTGGTCACTTCCTGATCGCTTTATACAGCCCCGTTTTGCCGTACCAGGATGCTTTCAGCTCCTTCAGCGAAAAGTAACGCCAGTTACAATCCCGGTAATCATAACGATTGACATTCTTGCGATATGAGTTCCCACTTGAAAGACCCTCGCCCTCATTCAGCGGATCAAGCCGCCGTATCCGGCGATTCATCAGCCTGAGATAGTACCACTTGACCCTGTACCGTTCCGTATCGCTGAAGCCCGGAACCCTCTTGTACGACCTGGACATCTTCTAGCCTCCTTATCGGAAAACTAGAAGACGGCTCCTTTCCCTCGAGTCTTCATCCTCGCGGCTCCTTCGATGTTCCTTGCCTTTCAGGCGAGTTTCTTCATATCCCCTTGCATCTCTTCCTGCATCTCTTTCCTCAGCAGACTATTCATGAGCGTCTGATAGCCCTTCCCATGACTTTTAAGCCACAGTAGCACGTCGATATCGAGCCGGGTCGTGATCTGCTCCTTGCGAGGTTTCCAAAGTGTCTGGAAGGGAACCGCGGCGGCAAAATCGTCGCTCGTCCACTCGGGGATATCGCTGGTGTCGATGTTTTCATCGGGGACAGCCGCAAGCGCCTCTACGCGCTTGCGGGCGTCATCGTCCATAGGCTTAAATCCACTTACCTTCTTCATACTGTCTCTTTTCTCCCACCGTAGCTATTCGGGCCGAGATTATCCGTATAGTGTCACTGCTGTCCGTGCGCCGCATCGTGTACACGACGACGAGGATCAATAGCAAGGTTCCCCAATGCCCCATGATTTGCCATCGCACTTCGGACGCGTGACGGTCGATTCGCGTGATTGCCAGGGGATCAGCAAACACGCTGCGATCGCGTTGGTATCGGGCGTCAGAAACTCATGTTCCACAAACCTTGAAGCACGGCCCAGTACTTTCAAGGTATACGAGACTGCCTTGCCAAGCCCGCTCTGTGGCGCGGTATCAAGCAACCGGTTCTGGAGCCACATCCTGGGTCAATCATCACGGTCCCGACCTGTGCAGTGCGCTTGGCTACGAATCCAGGGCCATCCAGGTTTCCAGGGAAATCTCTGGATTGCGATCTACAGAGCTCCTCCGCTCCGCCTTCTCTCAACTGGCGGAAGCGCCGCAAGAATGCGTCTCTCTTATCGTTGACGGAGGTTCGGAGAACAATAATCGCCATGTCGAAGCCTACCTAAAAACCGTACCGATTAAGAAGCTCATAGCCCGAGCCGACGTCTTGTTCTCAAACTCGATGATCGAAGCCATCAACAAGATCCTTGAATATCGCTATCTTTTCAGAAAGCCCATCCCTGACCTTGAACATCTCCATAACGCGGTAGCGAGCGCTGTACTCGACTAAAACGCCCGCCCTCATTACGCCTTGCGCGGTTTGACGCCCGATGAGGTCTATCCGGAGAAAATCTTCGACGAAGCTGAATACCGCCAGCGCCTCGACCTTGCCAGGGAGCATCGTCTCCTCGAAAACCGATCAGAGCCACATCCATGCCAACCATGGGATAACACGGGATCGTGAACGGTGATTCCCCCTCTCGGGAGAAGACTTCATGATGACAGGCCCTGTTGTCAGGTCTGAACGAGGCAATCGCCCGGCTCAGAAGCCCCACAATAGACACCCTTCCCAGATTCTTCCCGTAGTCGAGGATCGCGAGAGCACTGGTTCGCATTAGCGAACCGGGACAGCTCGTTTATAGCTGAGTGGAGCTGGGCAAAGTATTCGACGAAGCCGAATACCGTCAGCGCCTTCAGCTGGCCAGAAAGCAGCGCCTTCTCACCAACCAGTCCGAGCCACATCCATGCCTGCCGTGGGACGATACGGCAGCGGAACATCACGAGCCCCCCGCTATGGAGAAGACTTCGTGAGTACAGACCCGGTCGCCAAACCGGAACGAGAACATCTTCCGGTTCAGAGGCCCTACACAAAACACCCATCACTGGTTCTTCCCGTAGTCAAAGACCGCAAAAGCGCTGGTTCGCAATAGCGAGCCGGAATTGCTCATTCACAGATACTTGGAGCAGGGCATCGTCGTGGCTGCCAGGCCCAATGGCAAGAAGCTGCGGAAGGGCGAACTAGAGGAAGATTTCGTCATTGATTGACGGTATCGTTGAACGAAGGCCGGGGTCAGACACGGCCTTCGTTCCAGCTACGGCCCTCTGCGTAGCATCTGTCCAAGCCCTCCCCGCTCCCTGTATACTGCGATCAATGCCAAACAATTTTCTGTGCCGATCCGGAGGGCTCTGTCCCATCCTCTGTCTGCTCGCCGCCGTGCAGGCTCAGGCCGCCCCGACCAGCGCCCTCCTTACCGCGGCCGAGATATCGGAATTGGCTTCGTTGGAAGCCTTCGCTGATCCCGCCGAGCTGTGGGGGGACGGCGTCGGCGCTGTCATGGAGCGCGCCTACCGTGAATGCTTCAAGACCTACATCATAGATGGACAGGTGATGACGCTGCGCATGCCGTTCGCGCAGAACAACGAGCGCGCGGAGATTGCGGGCGCTAATCTAGAAATCATAGGCGGCGGCAAGGCCGATCCGGCGTCGCTCTGGGTGCAGATAGACGGCATAGTCGATACCGCTGACTTCAAGGCGTTCGTGACGCTCCTGGGCGACGGCCGCGACAAGGTCATCATTTACGACCTACCCAGCCGCCAATGGAGCGTCAGCACTGACCTCTTCGATATTGCCCGCATGAAGGCAGGCGCCTACCGCGGCCTACCCCACAAACCCTACGTGCTCTCCACAGGCTCGGGCGTGAGGGCTACCGACATCTATGACTACCTGTACTGTATAGGCAGGATAGGCATGGATTGTTCAGGTTTCGTCTGGCATGTCCTGAAAACCACGGCCAGCGCTGGCGAGCTTGACCTGGGCAAGAGCCTGCGGCTAGCGCTGAAGGTACCCCGGGGCGCTACCCCTTCACTGTACGTGGGAACGAGGTTCTTCGATTCAAAGAGCGCTGAACTGATCCAGGTCAAAGACCAAGTACGCAACCTGCAGCCGGGTGATGTGATCCTGTTCAGGGGAGACGACGGCGTTGCGGTGCACTCCGCGGTCATCCAGGCGGTTGATATGGCTTCCGGCTTCATCCGCTACCTGCAGAGCACCGACGAGGCGCCGTCTTCCGAGCGGGGCGTCCACGATTCATTTATCCGCTTTGATCCGGCAAAGCCGGAACTCAGCCTCAAGGATCCGTCGTTAGTATGGAGCCAAGGCCGCTTCCCGCCGTTTTCAGGGGAACGCGCCTCGCCCTTCTCCGGTGATGGTGACCGCTACCGGGCCTATCCGGAATTCGGCGGCGGCAAGGTGGTACGGCTCAAGGCCATGGCGGCGCCGATCCGGCGAATCATGGCTTCGGCTGGGGAATGAGTTGGTAGAAGGCATGTTCGTTGCCTGAGGCCTTTTCCACGAGGCTATCCAGGCGGCGGGTCTTGAAAGCATCCCCCGCCTCGCCCGCGATGCCCTGGGTAACGAGGATGTGACTGTTGTACTTTGAGGAGAGGCCCGATAAGAGGCGCGCGTAATTGACGGCTCGCCCCACAGCGCTGTAGCCGCCTACGGTTGTATAGAAAAAATCACAGTCGCCCAGGTCGAGTCCGAAGCGCCAGTCAACGCTCTGCTCCGGACTGGAGCCTACGATGTCGAGCACGGCGGCGAAGGCCTGCCTCGCGGCGTAACCAGGCTCGGCGGCGGCGCCGTTAGAAGAAAGGTCCAGTGGCGTGCCGAAACCGGCCGTGAGTATGAATTCGTCGACGCCGAGGATGACGCCGCCCCGCCTGGTTATTTCCGCGGCCGCGGTGTCATGAAAAACGCGCAAAGCAGCCGCGTGCCGGCCTGAGTCATCCTGGTCGGCATGCGACGATTCGCCGAAATGTCGTACCGCAAGAATGGCGGCCCTGGAGACCCTATCCTCAACGGGGGGTAAGGTGTGTCGCGCCGCCAGGGACGCGAGGGTAGTCTCGGGCAGACGATTGCCTAAGCGCCGGCGCAGTATGGCGCTTAGGCGCGCCCGCGCGATCTGCTCCACGGCGAGAGACACGGCTACTGCCGATGCGACGACGCCAGCGACGGCGCCCGGATCGATCCAGACGCCCTTATAGACGAACAGCAGGCTGAACAGACCCGCCGAGGCGGCTATGGCTACGAGCCCGAGCACGGCGGAAACAAGGGTCCCGAACGGCGCGAGCAGGACGGCCGCGAGTAACGCGGGCAGGAGTATCCATATTCTCCAAGGGCGCCCTGAGGCGACCTTGAAATGGCCGCCGGTCAGTACGCTGTTAGCCAGGAAGGCGGCGGCTTCAGCCCGCGTAGGCTGAGGACTCGTTTCTTCCGCAAGGAGGCGCGGGTCGGACACGGCGCCAACTATACAGAAAGCGCCGCGCAGCGAGCCCTGGAGCGTACCCCGTGCTGATTGGAATTCGTTGTAGGCCGACCGTGCCGTGGCAAAGGTCGCGACGACGGCCTGCCTCAGGTCATTGATGCTGGCGCTTACGGTTTCTTCCAGGGTCTCGGCCGTCAGGAGGGCGTCGAATCCGGCCAACAACTCCGTTTCGGCTTTTCCTGACAGAATAGCCCTGACCGATTTTACATACTGTTCCCTGGCATCGCGCCAGGAGCGCGCGGCTGCGTCTCCGGGTTTTGCCAGCAGATTCTGGCGCAGCGTCATGGCATGTTCGTACAAGGCGGGCGGATGAGAACCTGGATCCGCGCCGGCCAGATAGCCCGCGTGTTCCATGGCCACGAGTACGCCGTAGAGAGCCTTGTCCAGCGTGGAGTAGCGAGTAATGTCCCCAAGATCGAGTCGGCGGAAAGGCAGGACGCCCTCCGCAAGAACCGGCGACTCGATGACGGCAAAGGCGTCCGGATATTCAGGCAGGGCTAGGCCCAACTCGTTAAGGTTTTCGGCGTAGCGGTCGGCGCCGAACGTCGCTCGGGCCTGTTCGAGCAGAAGCCTTCCCGAGTTGTCGCCCTCGAGGGTTTCCGCCAGTAGCCGCGCCTTGCTCAGCTGGACCAAGGCCTGGAGTTCTTGCACGAACTTGGCCGTGTCCTTGGTACGGATGGAGCCAAGCCTGATGGCCTCGAAGAGTGTGGTAATGTTCTTGTCGATGAGGGAGAATTCCTTTTCAAAGCGGACTCCGAGGCTTTTTTCCCGCTCGGGGGACATCGCGCCATTATCCGCCGAATTGTCCGCCGCAAGCAGGGAGAGCACCCTGTCCGCGTCCATTTCCTTGAGGGTAAGGACAAAATCCGCCAGCTCAAGCGTGCCTAGCGGGGCCGTTTTATCCTCAGACCTCAGCTGGACGAGGAGCAATTCCGGCGCTTGCGGTACCGGCGGGCGGCTTTGCGCCAGCGCCTCGTGGAGGCGCCCTCTCGGTCGCGGAATATTTTGCGCTTCATCAGGGCGTGGAAGTGTAATCAGAGCGGAGGCTACAAAGGCGGCGGCAAGGGCCGCGAAAAACCTTATGGCCATGATAATTCTGGGCATAAGGGCACAATACACGAAAAAGAGCTGCTCAGGCAGTCCCCAATTCAGTATATTCCGCTTGTATGCCGATATACTCTTAAGAAGCTGTAGTACAGAATTCATGTCGGGGGGTGTTGTATGAAGAGTACCAGAAAATCAGGAATTATAGTAACGGCGGTTTTCGCTATCGTGGCTGTAGCCTTGGCAGTGAGTTGCGCCAAGCCTCCAGTCGCCGAGATGGAAGCGGCCAATCAGGCGCTTACCAAGGCTGAAGCCGATGCTGACGCGCGCCTGTACGCGCCGGATTCTCTTACAAAGGCCAGGGATCTGATTGCCCGCATGAAGGCTGGCTCCGATGAAAAGCGCTACGACGACGCCAAAACGCTGGCCGCGGAAGCCGTGGTAGCCGCCGAGAAGGCCATCCAGGACGGTGTCTCCGGCAAGGCGAAAGCCAAGAGCGACGCGACCTCACTCATCGCGACCGTCAAGGCTACCCTGGCTGAAGTCCAGCAAGCCTTCGCCGCGGCCAGGAAGGTGCGCGGTATCAAGCTCGATGCCACAGCGGTGGATACCGGCCTCAAGGAAGCGGCCACGACCCTGGCGGGAGCCGAAAGCGACAATGCCAAGGCCGACTATAAGGCGGCCATAGGCAAGGCCCAGAACACCCGTTCGTCGCTCGCGGCGCTCCAGAAGCTCGTCACCGACGCCGTGCAGGCCGCATCGCGGAAAAAGTAGCACGCTCCGCGGGCCGGGTTACGCCTGGCTCGCGGTAGAACGCTGACTGGAGTCCGTGCCCCGCGGGGTATAGGGCCGCCAGATAGACGAGCGCGGCTATGAGGTCAACGACGTAATGGTAGCCGCAGTAGATGGTGGCTACCAGTATGAGCGCCGCGTTTACCGAAAACAGCGGGGCCATCGGCTTGGCCCGCTTGATAGACATAAGGGCTATGACTAGGCTCATGATGGCATGCGTACTCGGAAAGGCGGCGCCCGTATGGGCGCTGCTTCTATATATAAAGACCATGATACGGGTAAACGGTCCATAACGGTAGGTTTCAGTCAGCGCCCTGACGGCTGGATCAAAGCGGCCGCCTACGACAGGCAACACCGCGTAGGTCAGACAGGCCGCATAGAATATCAACATGGCTACGACGATGTATTCACGGAGCGCGCTCCTGTTCTTGATATAGAGCCAGAGCGCCAGTCCCGGTATCGACACATAGTACAAGACGTACGCGCCGTGGAGCAATTCAGAAAGCAGGAACGACGGGTACTCGAACAGGAGCCGGGCGCTCAGGACGGAGCCAAACAGAAAGGTATCTAAAGCCGCGAAGTACGGATCGAGGTCGCTCTTAAACAATGCGGTATCGAACCTGGTTACCGCTATGAAAAAATACGTAAAAAGCACGAGCGGATAAGCCTGGCGCAAAAACCCCTGCATCCACCGCACGACCAGCATACCGCTGGAACGAGGAACGGGATACCGTTCAGGCCCGCCCCACGCAATGACGAGCACGGTAAAGCCCAGGCACGCCAGATACCCCAAGAAGATGGGCCAGGGCTCCACAATGGCGTTCCGCGCCAGCGCTATAAAGGCCAGATTGATGAAAATGAAAATCATTGTCATATAGTCGATGAGTTCAAGTTGCTTGAGGGCTGGCTTCAGCACGTCGTTCCTCGCTTTCGCTCGAATTTTGCGATTTTACCGCAATTGTATGATAATACTATAGCATGCAACTGAACATGAATTCCTTGGGCAGAAAAGTCGGCGGTACGCGGGTGGTACCCATAGTAGCAAAGATCATAGGGCTTTTCGCTGTATTCATATTGACGTCTAACCTGGCGTCAAATTACATCAACCTGGTGCTCAACCGGGGCGAACTCCTTAAGCTGGCCAACCGGCTCCTGATCAAGGATCTTAAGGAACTCTACAGCACCGCGGCTAATCAGCATGCCATTTTTGAGTTCAGCCGCGATACCGAGGCAGCCCTTGCCTCGATTGAGGAATCCTCCGTCAAGAATCTGCAAGGACAGCATTCGGCGGCGTTCGGCGTACGAGCCGACGGTTCCTTGTTGTTCTGGGTTTCTGGTTCCGGCAGACCGGAGCGCTTTCCCGATGATGAAGCGCTCCAGACCATGGTGACGCGCCACGGCGATGGCGTAGATGAAGGCAAACTCCGCTTCGTCCTCGATGGTTCCAGGTATTTCAGCATCTACAAATACAACGAAAAGTGGAACGTGTTCCTCGTCAGGGCAGAAGAAGAGACCGAATTCTACGCGGAATCAAGCTCCATCTTCATGAGGGTCTCCCTTATCATCGCGGCCATGACCTTCGTGTGCCTTTTCATAGGCATCGTGCTGATCAGACGCATACTTCGCTTCGTAACGCGCTTTACTGATGAGTTGATGCGGATGCAAACAGACCAGAATCTGGCGCTGATAGATCTGACCGGGGCTCCGAACGACGATATCACCTATCTCGGCGCTTCGTTCAACACGCTGTCGTCGACTATCAATAACCTGTTGCGGATTTTCAAGCGCTTCGTGACGCAGGATATAGCCCAGAAGGCGTACATTGAGCATTCCATAAAGCTCGAGGGAACGACGCGCGAACTGACCATTCTGTTCACCGACATAAAGGGTTTCACGTATATGACGGAGACCCTGGGCAACGACATCATAGACGTGCTCAACCTGCATTACGATCGGGCCATCAAGCACATCCATGAGCAGGACGGCATAGTCGGCTCGATTATCGGCGATGCGTTACTCGCGATATTCGGCACCATGCCTAACGGCAAGAACAAGTCCGCGGAAGCGCTTGAGGCGGCGATTCGTATACAGGACGTAGCGGCTACGCTCAGGCAGGCCATGCTGGAGAAAAGCGAGCGCCTAATTCAGGACCACGGCGATCTCACGCCGCTAGAGAAAAAGGTGCTCAAAGCGGTGCTGGTGGAGGTGGGCGTAGGCCTGGACGGCGGTGAGGTGTTCTACGGCAACATAGGGTCATATGAGCGCATGACCAATACCGTGATAGGCGACAACGTCAACTCGTCCTCACGGCTCGAGGGACTGACCCGAATCTACGGCGTACCAATCATATGCTCGGAGTTCATCAAAAATGAGGCGGCCGGCATGGGTTTCAGGTTTGTTGAACTCGATCTCGTGCAGGTAAAGGGTAAACTCGAGGGCAAGCGCATCTTCTGGCCCATCCCCCTAGCCTCGTTGGATGAAACCTTGACGGCCAAGCTGGACGCATACGAGGCTGGCCTGGCTCCATACTACGCCGGCGACTGGAACGCGGCGAGGCTCGCCTGGAAGGATTGCGAGCTCCCTATGATGGATGAATTCAATAGGCGCCTCGACGGCGAAAAACCCTCGGATTGGAACGGTATATGGGCAATGCGAACAAAATAAAGCAGATCGTCTCGGACAGTTCCCGCGATTATCTGGCCAAGTCCTTCGAGGCCACGGAAACCATGAAGCCGTACAACCTGGCCGACGAATTCGGGGCGACCAGGAAGAACCGCTCGTTCTTTGTACTCGGTATCACAACGATTACGGTGTTGGCGTTCATCGCGGCGGCCTTCATCCTGACCGGATCGATTAAACGGTCAACTGAAAAACAGAGCGTCGATATCAGCTCCTTTGAAGACCTGAATTTGAAGGACCTGCTGGACGTGGCTAAGCGCACCGAGGAACGGTTTTCGGCCCTCAACAGGGAACAGAACGATCTGCAGCGCGCTATGGACTCGGAGATCAGGGCCGTAACGCTGGAGTATGAATCCGATATCGAACTGATCAAGGCAAAGCGAATATCAGACTCGGCTCGCAGACAGGAAAACGCCGCTACGCTCCGAAGGCGGGATGCGGCGATTGCGGACATACGCGCACGCTACGCTCCGCTCCTGGCGACAAAACAGCTTGAAGTGGAGGATGCTGCCAAGGCGCTTGAATCGTTCGACAGCCGTATGCTCGAACAGGCCCAGAAGAACGATGAACTGCTGGCGTCAGAACGCAGGCTCTTCGACCTGGAGCAGACGAAACTCTCGGCATATTACGAGGAGAGGCTCGCCACGCTCACCCGTGAAACGACGCTGGAACGGGAGCGTTTCGACGCGGCCAAGGAAGCCCTCGTCGTCACACTCGAGAAGGCGAAGATGGAAGAACTCGAGGAGTCCTTCTTGCGGTACAACCCGGTATTCGCGGAGCCTGAACTGCTCGAACGCATCGGGTCTATCCCGGTAGACGTCGCCAGGCCTGAGCGCGCGGTGCCGGGCACCCTGCTCCAGGCCGGTATTCAAGCGTCCGCGCAGGCCGTAGCGATAGACGCGTACATGGACTCGATAGAGAAGCTGTCGGCGCGCCTAAGCCTGGTGCCCTATGAAAACTCGGTGCCCGAAGCGCTCGCCGCCCTTCGCGGCGCGGCTATAAGCCTGTCCGCGTCGTATGCCGCAATCCTGGAACTATGCGGCGTGGTTCTGCAAGCCGATGCCGAAAAACTCCGCTCGCTAGAGTCCTCGCTAAGCCAAAGCAGAATCTCGTTGGCGGCCTCGAGGCGTGAGGCCGAAGCCTACCGAAGCGCTGTCGAAGCGCTGGCGCATTCAGGCGGAGACGCGGGCTACGTGCTCTCGACGGATGGTTCTACGCTGACGCTTTGGCTGGACCAACTGGCCGCGGGCGCCAAAGAAGCCTGGGTGTTCAGGGACGACAGGGCCATTGCCAGGATAGGGTTGGAACGCGAAGGAACGCTGTTCCGCGGAACAGTCATCGAAGCTTCCGGAGAAGAAACGCCCCGGCCTTTTGACAAGATCATCGTGACATTGGCTGTCGGAGCTACTTCGGCGGCAACCAGCGGAGGCACTCCATGAACCATGCAAAACCGGCCGCTATCGCGGCGCTCGTCTGTCTGTTCGCTTGTATGTCAGCGACTCTATCCTGGGCCCAATCAGGTAGCCTGGGCGCGGCGGGAGAAACAAGACTAGACGGCAAAACCTGGGTAAGCTTCAACGCGCCGAGTGGCTTACGCGTGCTGGCGGCCTCCCCCCTTCCCGAATACGCGTTGCCGCGACTGGAGCGCGTCGCCGCCGCGGTAGCGGCATGGTCTTCGATCAGCGCAACCGAGCTGAGGGCCGACTACAGCGGCCAGGCCGACGGCGACGATTACGTCGTGCTCGTCTCAAGCGTGCGTTCCGGGCAATCGGACTATGCCAAAAACGTGAATTCTGGCATACGCCTCAGGTTCACGGGAGCCCTGGTCTACGATTTTCGCGTAAAGGCCGATGACTATTTCGTCAGGGTCAGAGGCGTTTTGATGGACGACGCGTCGCTGGCAGGCGAGATAGCCAAGGCCGCCGACGATCCGGCCGATTACATAGCGGAGCGTGACCCTGCCTGGGCCGCGGGGCGCATAATGGAACTCGAGGCCTCGATAACCAAATCACAGGAAACGATGCAGAGTCTTGAGGAAGCCGCTTCAGAATCGATGGAAAATCTCAGGAAGGCACTGGCGGCGCAGATGAACAAGGGTCTATTCGGACCGCCCAAGCCCGTTGCGGCCGAGGTCATAGCGCTGGTACAGGAGCTGAAAAAAACCAGCGCCGCAGCCACCAGGGCCGACGCGGCCGCTCTGGCCAAGGAGCGCGGTATAAAGGCCAGCGCCAAGGAACTGGAGGCGATATTCAGGGTGTGGTACTCGGAATAGACCGCGGTCCAATACAGATTCCTAAGCACGCTCAATCCAGAAGACACCGTAACCGGGTATGGCTACGGTGTCTTTTTCTTTTGAGAGCGGAATAAGCCGCCCCGACACCGGGTCGAAACCCCGCACAGCCGCTTGCCAGATTTCAGGCAACGCAAACGATGCGGCTAGGCGGGAGCAGTTGATGGCCACGAAAACCGCTCCGGCGCCAGAGCCGCGCGCGAGCAGGAATACCGGGCCGTTCGCGGCAAAGGCTTCCCGCGATGCCGACGGCGAGAAAGCCGGCCGCTTGGCGCGTTCAAGTAGCAGCGATGACAAGCCAGCAAGGCATCGAGCGCGCAGGGAGCTCGGGTCGCCTAGGGTCGCTTCCAGTTCGTCGAGGGCGGGTCGTTGCCTGTTGACGGCGCGGTTATAGCCTAACCTTTCCTGTCCCTCGGTCCAGTTGCGCGATCCGACGAGGGAAGGGAAATAGACGGCCGGTACGCCGTCCATCGCGCAGGCCACCGCATAGCTGGCTATCAGCGCCCGTGCCCGCTCGTCGTCATCGGCGCTCTCGCGGGCTACCGCGTCCGCCCAGGATATGTTGAGTTCGTACGGCACCTGACCTTCTGGCGTTGACTTGTATGACACCAGCCCGCCGCGTTCCCGTACCGCCTGGATCGTCGTATCGAAGTTATCTACGAGGCCGCGCGCCGGCGTCACGCCTATGCCGTCATGCGAGGCCAGGAAGTTGAGCATCGTGCCCCCCGCCGGTATGCGGGGGCCGGCGTCTCCGGTCACGAACGCATGCAGGGTCAGCGGCGGCAGGCTGAAATTGTAGACCATATGCGCCTCGTCTCCGTCGCCGAAGTACGACAGATTCTCCTCATGTGGCACATTGGTCTCGGTAAGCAGAACGAGGTCCAGTTCAAGGCCGTCTATCATCGCGCGCAGAGCCTTTACCAGCTCGTGCGTTTCGAACAGGTGCGCGCAACTGGTCCCGTCGCGCTTCCATAGATATGCTATCGCGTCGAGCCTGAGCATCCTGGCCCCGTGAGCGGCGTAGAACAGTATGATATCGATGAATTCAGCAAGTACCGCGGGCTCCGAGAAATCCAGGTCTACCTGGTCAGCGCTGAATGTTGTCCACACGCCGACAATACGGCCAGCGTCGAGTCGCATCGGGGTTATGAGGGGATGTGTCCGTGGCCTGAGTACGGTAGCCGAGTTGTAGTCGAGCCGTCGGGTGATGAAAAACCTGTCGTAGGGAGAAACGCCGGCCCTGAAGGCTTTGAACCATGTACCCTTGGCGCTGGCGTGGTTGAGCACCAAGTCGAAGGCCAATCGTCGCTTTCGCCCCAAGGCTTCCACATCATCCCAGGTGCCCAGGGCCTGATCAACGGCCCGGTAGTCCATCACCGAGAAACCGTCGTCAGAGGAATACGGGTAGAATGGAAGAATATGCAGATACCTGAACAGACCGGGCAGGTGAGTATCGATGAAACCGCCGAGTCTGGAAAGCGCGGATTCTCCTGTTTCCGGCGCGGAGCCTGTTTTTGGCGCTATCATGTCTCCATACGATATGAGGAGGGTGTCGTTCTCGGTGAAACGGTCAGGTAGCATGGTCTTATGCCTGGACCCGGCGGCTACTTCAGCGCTATGCCGATCCAGGACCTCAGCGGCGAGCCGCATGGCCTCGGCGGCCCTGGTGCCGTAGATACGCTCAAGGGATCGTATGAATTTGCGACCTCCTGGTCCCATCGACGATAGTATCTCCATGGTTCAAGTATAGGAGTCGCTGTGGTGTACGGCAAATCACAGGCAACAATCATATCGATAGTTTTACCATTGACTATATATAGTATTTTTCATATATTAAGTCCAACAGAATTGAGGAGGACAGTATGGCGAACGAAAAACGGGTCGTGATCATTGGCGGTGTCGCCGCTGGAGCCACCGCGGCGGCCAGGGCAAAGAGGCTCGACGCCAGCGCCAAGGTAACTATTATAGAAGGCGGTCGCTACGTGTCCTTCGCCAACTGCGGCTTGCCCTACTTCGTGTCCCGCGACATAGAGAAACGCGGCGCTCTGATATTACAGACGCCCGAAGGCTTCAGGGCCCGTTACGGCGTCGACGTCCTCCTAGAAACAAGGGCCACCGGCATAGACCGCGCCGCAAAGAGCGTCTCGGTTACTGGTCCGGAAGGCTCCTCCTCGGTTCCTTACGATTCACTGATACTCGCCCAAGGCGGCTCGCCCTTTATGCCGCCGATAGAAGGCTCAAGCGCCGACCACGTGTTCCGCCTATGGACCATTCCTGATATGGACGCCGTACACAAGTTCATAAACGAGCGCGCGCCCAAGTCCGCCCTGGTCGTCGGGGGCGGCTTCATAGGTCTCGAGGCGGCGGAGGCCTTCGTGGCCCGCAAGCTAGACACCACGATAGTCGAACTGACTCCGCACGTGATGCCTCCCGCCGATGCGGAGTTCGGCGCTTTGATTGGCCGCGCCTTCGAGGCGGCCGGCGCAAAGGTAGTTACGGGCAGGTCGGTCAAGGCCGTCCGTCCCGGCTTCGCGACGCTGGATAATGGCTCGGAGATTGCGGCCGACATAG
>CAZNCK010000037.1:0-13089 GCA_964571545.1 uncultured Treponemataceae bacterium
TCCCGCATCGCGTCAAACGCCTTGCTGGCCTCGCCCAGTGACAGGGCCGCCGCATCTTCCGCCGCTCCTGGAGCCTCGCTCTGGGCGCTGGCCATGACGCTCCTGGAAAGTTCGAGCCATTCTTTATGCATGACGAGGTACTCGTCGTACAACTGTTTCTCTTCCGTGGTCGTAGCAAGCGCGGCGTAGCCGGCCATTCTCCGAATCGCCTGATCGAGGTTTTCCTGCCAGGCATCGCTCCAGCGTTTGTCCTGCTCGCCTGTGGATACAAGCAAGAGCTGGGTTCGTTCCGCTTCTATGAGCTGAAAGTAATCGCGATCAGCCTGTTCCAGAAAATCGATAGCCGGCAAGAAATCCTGCACGACGATCAGAAGGTTGCCGGTCGTGGATCTCAGGAGCGCGATGCTGAAGACGGTTAGTACAAGCAATAGCATGACGATAGCGGAGAATCCGAGTGTGAGCCGTGTCCTGATTCTCATTGTAACCTCCAGTCTTTCTTTGTGTTGATTCGAAATTATTATTCAATGCGGCTCTTGCTGCTTAATACGCAATGAAGTCGTCGTCGTCTTTGGTTCCAGGAGTCGTGTTCCGGAGCGTTATCGCTGTGGATGGTTTCTTAATAACCACACTGGCTCCTTGCTCGGCAGGTCTGACTCCTGCCGGGCTTACTGGCTTTTTTTGTTGCTGCCGCGGTTTCGTTTCCTTGTCCCGCGGGCTTTTGTTTTCGTCGAGGTAAGCACCGCTCGATTCGGCGACTCTGAAGAACGAAACGGCTTTTTTAAGCTTGCCCGCCAGCGACGCGAGTTCCTCCGTGGTGCCGGCGACCATCGTAGCCTGGCCGGCTATCTCTTCGCTGGTAGCGCTGAACTCTTCGGACAGCGAAGCGTTCTGCTGTATTACCGCGTCGAGTTGGGCGATAGCCTGATTGATCTGCTGAGTGCCCGTGTCCTGTTCCCGGCTGGCAACGCTTATCTCCTGCACGAGTTCCGCTGTCTTCTGAATGTCCGGCACCATGCTCTGCAGCATCGCGCCGGCTTTCTCGGCCACGTCGACGCTTCGCTTCGAGAGCGTCGATATTTCTCCGGCGGCAAGCTTGCTGCGCTCGGCCAACTTGCCCACCTCGCTGGCCACTACCGCGAAGCCCTTGCCGTGTTCGCCGGCGCGCGCGGCTTCTATGCTGGCGTTCAGTGACAGCATGTTTGTCGAACGGGCGATTTCCTCGATGATAGCTGTTTTTTCGACGATCTGACGCATGGCCACGACGGTCTCGGCTACGGCCGCGGCTCCCTGCCTGGCATCGCCGGCCGCCTTGGCCGAAATGCGCTCTGTCTGCGTGGAGTTGTCGGCGTTCTGCTTTATGTTGGCGCCCATCTGCTCCACGCTGGCCGACACTTCCTCGGCGCTCGCGGCCTGTTCGGAGGCGCCTTGGGAGAGCTGTTGGCTGGAATTCGCTATGCCCGCTATGCCGTCGGCCATTTGCCTAGCGGCGGTAGATACATCCCCGGCTCTGGAGGAGACGCTGTCGCTGAAAGCCTTCACCTCGCTGACGACCTCGCTCAATTGCTCCAGCGTCGTCTGCATCGATCTGGACAAAAGTCCGATTTCATCTTTCCGGGCGATGAGCCCGTCCGGTATGCGTATCAGCAGATCTCCGAGGGCCAGCTGTGAAGCCACGCTAGAAATCGCGAGGACGGGTTTGCTTATCGATCTGGCAATGAAGAACGCCGCGATGATAGAGGCGATGACGGCTATGATCGCCACGGTTATAGCCAGATACACGAGCGCTAAAACCGGTTCAAGCACGGTGCTCAGGGGTATAACGAAACCCATGCTCCAGGGCTTTGGAACGTCAGCGAAACGGACAGGCAGATTGATGACGTAGAAGGCACGTCCGCTTTCAATATAGGAGCTGGTCCATACGGCTCCCGCGCTTATCTGATCGAGTATGCCCTTGCGATCTCCAGGCTCGGCGCTGTCGACTATGTTCTTGCCGATCAGATTCGCGTCGGGGTGGGCGGTTATGCTGCCATCGGTCGATACCAGGTACGCGTATCCAGTTCCGTACGGTTTGACGGCCGCGTTGATGTTCTTGATCGAGTCCATGGAAAAATCGACGCCCGCTACGCCGATCGTCTTGCCGTTATGGAATATAGGCATGCAGACGGATACCGCGAGCGTCATTTTTCCGGCTATCATGTATTCCACGGGCTTGACGATGTAGGGTTTTCCTGTAGTGAAGGGCTCAGTATAGTAGAGTCCCGCTTCACCTGGGTTGTCATAGTCTACGGTATGCTCCAGCATCGAAGAGCCTGAAAATCGGTTCCAGTAAGGCGCGAACCGGCCGTCGGGCGTAGAGCCCGGTGTTCCGCCGTGGCTTGCGTCGGCCCCGTCGAAGGCGTTTGGTTCGAAAACAGCCCAGACTCCGCCGTATTGCAGGTTATCCTCGAACTCTGCTCGTATTATCCGCAAAGCCGTATTACGCGGATCGGGACCGTCTTTTGTGACCGCCAGGGTCTGCGCCAACGTGTTAGTCTTGGCTAACGCGGTCGTGAAGGGCTCCGCGAGTTCCAGACTGGCCTTGCCGCCCATCTCAAGCGCCGCGGATTCGACGAGTTTTCTCGTGGTCGAATAGGTACTGGAGGTCGTGACGCCGATGACGACGCAGAACCCCAGTATCGAAATGATTCCGTAGGCGACAGATAGTCTGGTTTGAAGTTTCACCGTATCTCCTTGCCTGAAAAACAGGCTGAATCGAGCAATTCTCTAGTACTCTATGAAGTCGTTGTCGTCAACGGATGATCCTGGTGTTGAACGTCTGAGCGTTATTGAAGTGCTCGGCTTCTTGAGCGTCACGCCGGCAGCCTGTACCGGTGAAGTCGCCGCCGGGGCCGGCGCCTTTGCCTGTGGCCCCGTCCGCGCGGCACCCCGTGGCGGCTGAGCCGTCGCCGTTTCGCCCCGGGATTCACTGGCCTGGCCATCGAGCCTGAAAAACGCGACTGCGCTTTTCAGGTTGGCCGCCTGTACCGCAAGCTCCTCCGTGGTGTACGCGACCATGGTCGCCTGACTTGCTATCTGCTCGCTGGTGGCGCTGAACTCCTCGGAGATAGAGGCGTTCTGTTGAATCACCGTATCCAGCTGGGCGATGGCCTGATTGATCTGCTGAGTGCCTGTGTCCTGTTCCCGGCTGGCAACGCTTATCTCCTGCACGAGTTCCGCTGTCTTCTGAATGTCCGGCACCATGCTCTGCAGCATCGCGCCGGCTTTCTCGGCCACGTCGACGCTTCGCTTCGAGAGCGTCGATATTTCTCCGGCGGCAAGCTTGCTGCGCTCGGCCAACTTGCCCACCTCGCTGGCCACTACCGCGAAGCCCTTGCCGTGTTCGCCGGCGCGCGCGGCTTCTATGCTGGCGTTCAGTGACAGCATGTTTGTCGAACGGGCGATTTCCTCGATGATAGCTGTTTTTTCGACGATCTGACGCATGGCCACGACGGTCTCGGCTACGGCCGCGGCTCCCTGCCTGGCATCGCCGGCCGCCTTGGCCGAAATGCGCTCTGTCTGCGTGGAGTTGTCGGCGTTCTGCTTTATGTTGGCGCCCATCTGCTCCACGCTGGCCGACACTTCCTCGGCGCTCGCGGCCTGTTCGGAGGCGCCTTGAGAGAGCTGTTGGCTGGAATCCGCTATGCCCTGGATTCCCTTAGACATCTGATCGGCCGAGACAGATAACTCGCGCGAAACGCTGGCTACCTTGTCGCCTACAGTCTGGACGTTGGAGACGACCGATCTGAGCTTCTCTATCGTGCCCTGAAGGGAACCGTAGAGCGTTCCAATTTCGTCGCGTCGCCGCGCAATCGCTGGTTCTCCGTGTAGCGTCAAGTCTCCGGAGGCGAGGGCTACGGCAATTTTATTCATTGAAAGGATGGGCGCGGCGAAGTACCTAGAACTGAACAGTACCGACCCCGCCACGACCAGCGCGGTGAATATGGCTGTAAACAGTATTGACCGGCCGCTCAGTGCCCAGAACGACGGAACGAAGTCGGCTACGGGACCCATAAAGATGATCGTATACCCCGATTGAAGTATAGCTGCCTCGGAAAGCACCGTCGGCCCGTACTTCGGATGCTCAAAAATCTTTATGTCCTGACGCTTGGCGACGCTTTTCGTTTCAGCCTCGATCAAGGTCGAGAGCGCTTTTCCGTTGGCTTCCTGGTTTGACGAGATAACGATAATACCCTTGGAATCGACGAGGTGCAGGCTGCTCCGAGGGCTGGGTACCGCTTTTGTGAAATCGGAAACGACCTTGTCCAGCGACAAGGCTATTCCGGCGACGCCGACGGCTTGGGTTCCGGAAAGTACCCGCGTATTGAACCACAGCGAAGTGGTGCCGAGTTGCTCGTTGTGGTCCAGGTTGAGGCTTAATTCGGTGCTTGAAGCCAACACATCGAAAAACCACGAGTCATCGGGCTTAGCGCTCGACAGCGTGTTGATCAAGGCGTCGCCGATATAGAAGGAGCCTGTCGATTTATTGGCGATGAACGCGGATGAGAACCCTGTACGTGATGCATATTCCTTGGCCGTGGCGAGAATTTTTTTGCCTAGGGAAGCATCCTTTTCATTGCCGACTAGCCATTCCGCGAGAAATGGGCTGCGGGCCAGTGCCAGGGATACTTCCCAACCGCGCGCAATTTCAGTCTCTATGCCCGATTTTGACGAGTCTACAATTTCGTCGATCACGTCAAGGAAGTTGTCCTCGATATACGTACGCGCGGGCAGTATGCCCATGATCAAGGATGTGGCGACGCCGACTATCAAAACTGACACTATAAAAAGCGAAAAAGCGGTCCTGAGTTTCACGGTAGGCTCCTTTTCACCGCGGTGGGCATATCAATATTCGATGAAGTCATCGTCGCTTGCCTTTATCGATCCGAGAGCGGAATTCCCGGACTTTATACTGGGTGAGGACGTTCTCGCTAGCACGAAGGTTCCATATTCTGTCGAAGTGTCGGCCGGGGTGCGTACGTGATGAAGAGGCTTTTTGACGGAGGGGTTTTCGGTCCGGCCGAGGCTTTTTCTGGACTCTGGTATCGCTACGGCAAGGTCCACCTTGAAGAATGAGATGACTTCCTTGAGCCGCAAGGCCAGGGTCGCGAGTTCTGTGGTCGTGCTCGCTACCATAGTCGCCTGGCTGGATATCTCTTCGCTGGTGGCGCTGAATTCCTCCGAAATAGACGCGTTCTGCTGAATTACCGTGTCCAGTTGGGCGATAGCCTGGTTGATCTGCTGGGTTCCCGTATCCTGTTCCCGGCTGGCAACGCTTATCTCCTGCACGAGTTCCGCGGTCTTCTGGATGTCCGGCACCATACTCTGGAGCATCGCGCCAGCCTTTTCGGCCACATCGACGCTGCGCTTGGACAGGGCTGAAATCTCGCCGGCCGCCAGCTTGCTTCGCTCGGCGAGCTTTCCTACCTCGCTGGCCACTACCGCGAAGCCCTTGCCGTGCTCGCCGGCGCGGGCCGCCTCGATGCTGGCGTTGAGCGACAGCATGTTCGTTTGGCGCGCTATTTCTTCTATAATACCTATCTTTTCGGCGATCTGGCGCATAGCGATGACCGTCTCGGCTACCGCGCTTGCGCCTTGCTTGGCATCTCCGGCGGCCTTTGAGGATATGCGTTCGGTCTGCGTGGAGTTGTCGGCGTTCTGCTTTATGTTGGCGCCCATTTGCTCCACGCTGGCCGAGACTTCCTCGGCGCTTGCGGCCTGCTCAGAGGCTCCCTGAGACAATTGCTGGCTGGAATTGGCTATTTCAGTGATACCGGTAGCCATCTGTTGGGCCGCCGTAGACATCTCGTTGGCTCCGGATGCGACCCGGGCCGCAGTAGACTGGACCTCGGTCATCACTTCCACAAGCTTTTCTATTGTCGTGCGCATAGAAACAGCCAGCGTGCCTATCTCGTCGCCGCGGGACAGTACGCGCGGATCTATGGCAACGCGCAGGTCACCGGCCGCCAGCTCGAGCGCCGCGGCATTCATGGCAAGGATAGGCTTAGTGAAGGACGAGGCTACGAACAGTACGATGATGCCGCCCACGATCAGCGCTACGATTCCGACGATGAGGAGCATCGTTATAAATGCGTACAGCGGCCCGTAGATGTCGGAAAGCGGACCCTCCGACGCGAGTATCCAGCCCGTATGCTCCATTCGGCGGGCCGCGACGTAGGTACCTTCCTTCGTATCCAGTTTGAAGGCGAACGGGGCTGAATTCAATGTCGCCAACAGATCGGCATGGCCTCTGGACTGGAAATAGCTTGTGGTCAGTACGTCCTTCTCGTTCTCTGCCGTGATGTAGAGGCCAGCGCCGTCGAGGAGGTACGATACTCCATTTGGAGTGAGTTTGAGCGCCTTCGTCGTAGTCTCGACCTTAGTCAGAAGCACGTCCAGGCCGACGACGCCCACGGTTTTGCCGGCAGAATCGTCGACCCGGCCCGAAACGGTCACTACGAGCTTGCCGGTGATACTGTCGACATAGGGGGCCGTCAGCATCACATCCCTGGACTTAATGGTGGAGGTGAACCAGCCTCTGGTGTACTGGTCGTAGCCGCTTGGCGGAACCCAGCCGGTGGCTTCGATCACCCGGCCTCCCTCCATATACTTGACTATATCGAAGAAATATATCGAGGAGAGTTCTGGATTGTCCTTGATGCCTGCCACCAAGGACGGACGTATGGTTTCGATGTCCCGTATGCGTCCAATCGCCTCTATCCGGAGCGTTTTAATGAGCTGCGCGTTGACGAGGTGCCATGAATCGATGCGAGCCGCCGCGGCGTCCATCCTGGCCGCGCTGCTTTCCTCGAGCTGAATATCGAGCCGGCTCGAGTAGTTGCTGAATACGGCGGCAGCTACGATGCCGATAACGCCCGCGATGAGCGCGATGAGCAGAATCGCCAGCTTTATCCTGATTGACATCTTATTGGTCATGCAATGCCTCCCCCGTTATTCGAGCGTCCTAAAGTGCAATGGAAACGTTTTCATTGACCCTGAAGAACGAGATGATTTCCTTGAGCCGCCTGGCTTGAACGGCGAGTTCCTCGGTGGTGCCGGCCACCATCGTCGCCTGGCTGGCAATTTCCTCGCTCGCGGCGCTGAATTCCTCAGAAATCGAAGCATTTTGCTGTATCACCGCGTCCAGCTGGTTCATGGCCTGGTTGATCTGCTGGGTGCCTGTGTCCTGTTCTCGGCTGGCTACGCTAATCTCCTGCACGAGCTCCGCGGTCTTCTGGATGTCCGGCACCATGCTCTGAAGCATCACGCCAGCCTTTTCGGCCACGTCGACGCTGCGCTTGGACAGGGCCGATATCTCGCCGGCTGCCACCTTGCTTCGCTCCGCCAGCTTACCCACCTCGCTAGCCACGACGGCGAAGCCCTTGCCGTGCTCACCCGCCCGCGCCGCCTCGATACTGGCGTTGAGGGACAGCATGTTTGTGGAACGGGCAATTTCCTCGATGATGGCTGTCTTTTCAACGATTTGCCGCATCGCGATGACTGTCTCGGCCACCGCTGCCGCACCCTGCCTGGCATCCCCGGCCGCCTTGGAGGAAATGCGCTCTGTCTGCAAGGAGTTATCGGCGTTCTGCTTGATGTTGGCGCCCATCTGCTCCACGCTGGCCGATACTTCTTCCGCGCTTGCGGCTTGTTCGGTGGCGCCTTGCGAGAGTTGCTGGCTGGAATTGGCTATTCCCGAGATGCCGGTGGCCATCTGGCTGGCTGCCTCGGAAAGTTCAGTAGCGCTGGCCAGTACGGTAGCGGAGCTATCCTGCACCTCGGTGACTATGCGCCTGAGATCTGTCGATAGAGTCTGGATAGCCTTTGCCAATTGGCCTATCTCATCGCCGCGACGGAGGTATACGGCCGGTACATCCTTGCGGATGTCTCCTTCAGCCACTTCGGCCAGATGGGCTACCGCGACTCCTATGGGCCGTGCTATGGACCGACCAATCAGGATTGAAAGGATGACGATGATTATGACCGCTGCTATGCTGAAGGAAATGACGAGCATAGCTAGATCGCGGCCGCTTTCCTGGATTTCTGAAACAGGAACAAGTACGCCGAGGGACCACAGGGGCGTTCCTTGAACCGGGGACGAGAATAGCTGTAGCCGGTCGCCGTCGGGGTGGGTGATGCGCATGTTGAGCGTCTCGCCCCGAGTTATGGCCTTTCCCGCGACATCAAGATCCTTGTAACCGAGTTCAGCGCTTTTTAGGGTATCAAGCTTCATCACCATCTCGGGATCAGGGTGGGCTATTACGAGGCCGGTGCCGTCTACAATGAAGCCGGCGCCGGTCTTGCCGAGATGGACCGCGGCGGCCGTTCTCGAGAGAGCGTCCAGCGTTACCTGGATTCCGACGATGCCGTCGGTCTTGCCGCCGCGCTTGATAGCGGCCGCGATGACGACGATGGTTTTTCCTGTAGCCTTGGAGACGACCGGGTTGGCCACTATCGTATTGACGGAACCGCTCATGATTTCCTTGAAGTATCCGCGTTCGGCGATAGTGCCGGACTCTCCCTTCATAGTGATGAACTGCCCGTCTGACCAGGCAATGAATGTTCCATCGAATTCGTCGTCGACCTGCGAATCGAGGTTTCTAAGCGTTCCCGCCAGTTCCACCTTGTCGCCTCGGATCGTCACATCGCGTACCGCGACATCTTCAGCAAAGCGCGAGTATCTGGAGATTATAGCTGAAAGTTCGTCGGCCCGGGCTCGGACTACCTCCAGAGAATATTCCTTGGATAGATCCTCGGCGCTGGAGAATGATCGCTGGGCAATGATGAGCGCAAGGATCGAAAGTACCACCAATGTTGAAAATCCGAAAATCAAGGCTATCCGCGTGCCAATGGATGCCCGTGCGCTCGACTTGAACTTTATATCAGCCACAGTCCCCCCCTCGAGTTCAAGTATCCACGATGCTCATTGAAATACAGTACAGAATATGAGATTGAGGCAATTATACAATAGAAATTTAGAAATAATAGACCTTTAAGAGATGCTTGAGCTCATAAGAGCCTTGTAGCAATCCTTCACAAGCTTTCAGGCTGTGCCTCGCTGCTGTCGAGTGTGAAGAAGCCCACCAGAGTCTGCAGTTTCTGCGCCTGGTCGGCCAACCCCAGGGCCGTCTCGGCGACCATCGTGGCCTGGCTTGCTATTTCCTCGCTGGTCGCGCTGAATTCCTCGGAGATCGACGCGTTCTGCTGTATGACCGAGTCCAGTTGGGTCATGGCCTGATTGATCTGCTGAGCACCGGCGTCCTGCTCCCTGTTCGCTATGCTGATCTCCTGCACGAGGTCGGCAGTCTTCTGGATGTCGGGCACCATGCCTTCAAGCATCGTGCCGGCCTTGTCCGCGATGCCTACGCTACGCGTTGACAGCGTGGCTATCTCACCGGCTGCCAGCTTTGACCGCTCCGCCAGTTTGCCTACCTCGCTGGCTACGACGGCGAAACCCTTGCCATGCTCCCCGGCCCTGGCTGCTTCTATGCTGGCATTCAGCGAGAGCATGTTGGTTGAACGGGCAATCTCCTCGATGATGGCAATCTTTTCGGCTATCTGGCGCATGGCGTCCATAGTCTGGTGGACAGCAGTGAGCCCTTCCTTGGCGTCGCTTGCCGCCTTGGTTGATATCTTCTCTGTCTGGAAGGCATTATCGGCATTCTGCCTGATGTTCGCGCTCATCTGCTCGACGCTGGCCGAGACTTCCTCGGCATTGGCGGCCTGCTCGTTCGAGCCCTGTGACAATTGCTGGCTGGACTGGGCGATGCCTTCAAGGCCTATGGACATCTGCGATGATGCCTCAGACAAGGAAGAGCTGCCGTCGAGTATCGAGGCGCCTGATTCCTGGACTTGCTGGACGACCTCCCGCAGCTTGGCGATCGTTTCCTTGAGGGAGATGATCAGTCTTCCGGCTTCGTCGCCCCCCTTCGAGTACCGATCATCGAAGTTGGTGTCGAGCCGGCCGTTAGCCAGTTCCTGCATCTTGGCGGAAGCATAGACCAGGGGTCTTGAAATCCGTCCTCCGAGAATCACCGCGATGGCCACCATTCCGGCCGCCAGGGCAGCGGCCAGCACTGCTATCATCGCCAGTGCGCGGGTGAGGCTGGCGGCCGCTTCAGCCTTTTTGGCGTCGATTATCTGGTCGATGTCATCCACGTAGTTGCCGGTGCCGATGACCCAGTTGAAACCCCTGACGTGGAGGCTGTAACTCCTCTTGGGTGCGGCTTCGGTCTGGCCCGCCCTCGGGAACCAGTATTCAGTAAATCCGCCACCCTTCATGCCCGTTTCTATGATGGCGCGGATGAGCTCGAATCCATTGACGTCCCTGGTCGTGATCCTGTTGGTGCCTTCTGTCGCCGAACCGAGGTTGACTACATTGAAGCCCTCCGGCGTATCGGCCCAGAAATAGCCATCCTGGCCAAACCGCATGGAGCGCAGCTGGCTGGTGGCAATGGACAGCGCTTCACCACGGCTGAGTTCACCCTTGTCACGCAACTGCGCCAGGTTGTCGAGCATCGAGGCCGCTGCTTCCACCTCGCTCTTGATCAGGCGGTCAAAATCGTCCCGGAGGGTGGATTTCAGCACATCCACCTGGCTCGATGACGCGGAGCGAAGGACGAACATGAACACCGTCGTCAGGCTCAAGGCTACGATCAGTGTGGATGCCGCTGCCAAGATGACTATCTTCATCCGTATCGTTTTCATAGTGAGACTCCTATATAAGGTTTGCCGCGATGTCGCAATCCTGTGAACCAGAAAGCCTGAAGAACGAAACAAGTCCCTGCAACCGTTCGGCCCGGGAGCGGAGTTCCGGCGATGCATTGGCTACCGCGGTCTCGATCCCGCACTTGATGAGCAGGTCAAAATCATTCCGTAGTGTCGTCTCGAGAGCCAGGACCTGCCCGTCGATCGATGCCCTCAGCATGAATATGGAGGAAATGGAAAGGCTGAGGGCGGCGATCAGGGTCGCTGTGGCCGAATGGGCGACAATTTTAGTCCAGATTGATTCCATGGTTTAAGAATAGACCATGCATGCCGCGAGTCAAGGAATTATGCGAGCAGATCACGGTCCTCCGCGTATTCTTCGCCGCGGACGTCCTTGAACAGCCTTACGAGCTGTTCCACGCTCGAGTTCGACTTTTCGGCGCCGAGGAGGTCGGCTACAATGCTGCCTTCGTGCATCATCACGAGACGGTCGCCCTCGGCCAGGGCACGGCGCATGTCGTGCGTTACCATGAGCGCGGTTAACCCGTAGTCGCGAATGAAGCGCCGGGTCAGTTCCATCACGATGTCGGAATTCCGCGGATCGAGGGCCGCTGTGTGCTCGTCGAGGAGCAACACGGCTGGCCTGGTCATGGCGGCCATGAGCAAGGCCAGCGCCTGCCGCTGGCCGCCCGAGAGCCTAGAGACGTTCTCGGCAACGCGGTTTTCAAGTCCCATACCCAGCTCCGCCAGTTGGTCGACAAGTCTGCGTTTCAGGGCCGCGGGCTTCGCCGGCAGGAGACGACGCGGTCCCTTGCGGCTAGCGAGCGCCAAGTTGTCCAACACGGTCATTTCCGGGGCGGTTCCGGCGGTAGGATCCTGCCTGACGCGGCCTACTATCCTGGCCCGCTGGTATTCGGGCTCCCGCGCGCGGTCTATTCCATCCAGCACGACGCTGCCGGCCGCGACGGGGACAGACCCCGCTATGGCGTTGAGGAGCGTCGTCTTGCCGGCCCCGTTGGAGCCTATGAGGGATATCCACTGTCCTTTGGGCATCGACAAGGACAAGCCGTCAATGGCGGCGCGTTCGTCTTGGGTCCCGGCGTTGAATATGACGGTGAGGCCTTCTATATGTATCACTGTTTTTTACCTTTGGCGACGGCCCTGGACATGGCGGCGTTTAATCCGCGCCGGGAGGCCTGGTTAGCCTTGAAGCGACCGGCCGCCACGGCGCCCACGACCAGCAAGGCGGTGACCATTCTGAGGTCGTTTGGGCCCATGCCCACGAGGTAGCCGTACTTGCGGCCGGCGAACATGATGGCTCGGAACGCTATCGAGCCTATCATCACGCGCACCAGCTGAACGCCTATGCGGTTGGAGCGGAACAGGAATTCTCCTACCATCACGCTGGCTAGTCCCGCCGCTACGACGCCGGAGCCGAAGTTTACGTCGGCGAAGCCCTGGTACGAGGCCGCGAGACCGCCTGAAAGGCCGCAGAGCGCGCCGGACAGGGCGACGCCGGAGGTCCTGAGCGCCTTGGGGTTGGAGCCCGCGGCTACGACGACCGATTCGTTGTCGCCCAGCGCGCCCATGGCGATGCCGGCTTCTGTGGAAAAAAACAAGGTCAGCAGGCCGAGCACGCAGGCAGCGACAATGAAGAAAAACAGGGCCGCCGACCAGTCGCTGGAACCGGGCATGAGCGCGTAGGCGGCGTCCATCACCGGGTTGTTGGCTATCAGCGGCATGTTTGCCTTGCCGCCCATAACGCGTAGGTTGACCGACCACAGGCCGGTCATCACGACGATGCCGGCCAACAGCGAGGGTACCTTGAGCGCGGCGTAAATGGATCCGGTGGCCGCACCGGCCAGCGCACCGGCCGCCAGGGCCCCGATCATGGCGATGGCCGGGTTTGCGCCTGCGGATATCAGGGCCGCCGCCGCGGCCGCGCCGAGCGGAAAGGCGCCCTCGGCGGTCAGGTCAGGAAAGTCCAGGACGCGGAACGAAACGAATACGCCGAGGGCCAGAATACCGTAGACGAGGCCCTCGACGAGGATCGCTTCTATCACTTCTTCCTCCGCTCTATCGTGCCGTCGCGGATCACCGAGGTGGCCTGCGCTATGAGGTCTGTCCCTGGCGAGATGCCTAGTTTTGCGGCCACATCCAGGTTGAGGACGAGGCTTTTTTCCGCCGGCGAGTCGGGGAAGTAGGTGGGTATGGAACCGGGTTTCTCGCCAGAGAGTATGCGGGCGACTATCCGGCCCGTGGCGCGGCCCATCTGGTAGTAGTCGAAACCGAGAGCGGCCAGTACCGGCACCGTCTCCGCGCTCGTCGGATCCGCCGTCACGAGCG
>CAZNCK010000037.1:13099-14956 GCA_964571545.1 uncultured Treponemataceae bacterium
GGCAGGCGCTTCTGGAGGCACACCTCGGCCACCGCGTTGACCGCCGAAAACACCGTATTGTCGTTGCCGAGGTACAGGCCGTCTATCCTGTCGGCTATGGCCTGGATGGCCGATCGCACCTCTGATGAGTTGGCGACCGTGGCTTCGACGAGCTGTATGCCCTTCTTGTCGCAGTAGGCCCTGACGAGCTCGGCCAGCTTTACCGAGTTGGCTTCGCCCGCGTTGTACACATGGCCCAGACGCTTGATCGGTTTGAGCGCTACGAGCAGGTCAAGCTGGGCTGACACCGGCGTCATGTCGGAGGTGCCGGTGACGTTCTTGCCGCCGCCCTGATACGACGACACGAGCCCCGCGGCCACTGGGTCGGTGACGGCGGAGAACACCACGGGTATGTCCCTGATGGCGCTGGCAAGCGCCTGGGCAGTCGGCGTCGCTATACCTATCGCTACGCTGACCTTGTCCGACTTGAACTTGCGGGCAATCTGCGCCGCGGTGGCCATGTCCGCGTTGGCGTTCTGAAGATCTATGCGGATGCCGGGCACGGTAGCCACAAGTTCGTCCACGATGCCGCGTTCTATGTCGTCCAGCGCCGGGTGAGAGACGAATTTGGCTATGCCTACCGGCACATCCTTGACCGCCGCTAGCGAGAGCGCAACTGTAAGTGCCATAAGCGCCACTCCGAAAGAAGCTGAAACGAGAGCCTTGATTCGCATTTACTGTATCCTCCATATTCCATTCGTATCTATTGATAGTAACAGTATCCGAGCATACTGATGACTTTGCATCGCGTCAAGTAGAGCCTTCAGGAATACATAGAAAGGAGGATGGATTATTGAAACGAGGTTTCGTTGATCAAAACGTTTCTACAAAAACATACGTTTTTTAAGTGACAAGAAGCGTCAGCATTGGTATAGTATGCATATACATGGAGAACAGCACGAATGAACGATGAAACCGGATTGGTAGCTGCCAATTTTGAAGAGATGTCACAGACACTTGCCGCCACGAATGATTCCGCGCTGATAGAAGGCTTCCTGTACAGCCTGTTTACCAAGGCCGAGGCGGATGAAATAGCCAAGCGTTGGGCGCTGGTAAAGCGCATCGCCGAGGGCGTCCCGCAACGGGCCATAGCCGCAGAACTGGGGCTCTCCTTGTGCAAGATAACCCGCGGATCGCGCGAGCTTAAGAAAGAGCATTCTTCGTTCAAGGAGATGCTCGAGATCGCGGGTTATACCGTCGTCGAGAAGAAGCGCAAGATACAGTAGCGCCGCGCACGCGCACGTAGCCGCTATAGCGGCTACGTGCGCGTGCGCGAAAACCAGAGCTCAGGCTACCGTTACGCTCTCTATGAGCAGGTCGGTCTTGGGTACGTTCTGGTGCGGAAGCCGGTTGCCCGTCTCCACCGCCGCTATGGCGTCCACCACGTCCATGCCGTTCGTCACCTTGCCGAAGGCGCAATAACCCCAGCCGGCCATATCCTTTGACTTATGGTTCAGGGGCTTGTTGTCCGCCACGTTGATGAAGAACTGGCAGGTGGCGCTGTTGGGGTCGGAGGTCCTGGCGATGGCTATGGTGCCGCGGGCGTTGGGCACGCCGTTGTCGGCCTCGTTCTTTATGGGAGCCCGCGTCGCCTTTTCCTTGAGGCCCGGCGTCATGCCGCCGCCTTGGATCATGAAACCGGGTATCACCCGGTGGAAGACTGTACCGTTGAAGAATCCCGACTCGATGTATTCGACGAAATTCTTGACGGTAGCCGGACTGGTATCGGCGAACAGCTCGATATCGAACGAGCCGAGGCTCGTCTTGAACGACGCAATCGGATTTGCCATTCTGAAGCTCCTTGGTGATGTATAGCCT
>CAZNCK010000037.1:14981-18547 GCA_964571545.1 uncultured Treponemataceae bacterium
CCCGACGCGGCCTTCGTGAGGGCGTTCGCCGCCCTGGCCAGGCGCTGGCTGGATGTCGATCAGGCGCGCAGGCTCATCATCGTCGTCGGCGGCGGCGGCCCCGCGCGGGCCTGGCAGAAGGCGTACCGCGACGCCGTCGATGTTCCCGATTCCGACGCCCAGGACTGGATAGGCATCATGGCCACGCGCCTGAACGCCCAGCTGGTCCGTAGCATGTTCCTGGAACTCTGCCCCCACGAAGTGGTCACCGACCCGACGAGCGTGTCAGTGTTTGGCGGCAGGGTGCTCGTGGCCTCAGGTTGGAAACCCGGCTTTTCAACCGACTTCGACGCCGTCGTGCTCGCCGAGCGCTTCCAGGCGGAGGTAGTCGTCAACCTCTCCAACATCGCCAAGGTCTACACCGCCGACCCCAGGGTCGATCCCAGCGCAAGGCCCGTCGATTCGATATCGTGGAAGGATTTCCGCGCCATGGTAGGCGACGAATGGACGCCGGGCAAGAACGTTCCCTTCGATCCTATAGCCTCAAGGCGCGCAGCGGAACTCGGCCTCCGCGTGATCTGCGCCGCCGGCGCCGACCTGCCCAACCTGCGGGCCATCCTGGACGACAAGCCGTTCACGGGGACGACGATAGGCGTTTAGGCCTTACCGCGCCTTTATCCTCTCCAGTAATTCCGCGTAGCGGAGCGCGTAGCTTTCTTTGCCCAGCGTGGTCGCCAGTTCGTTCAGGGCGACCAGGCAGCGTTCGGCGTCGGGGGCGCGGTTGAGGGAGAGCCAGACGCCGAACGAGCGGCGGTACAGGTCAAAGGCCGCTTCGTCGTCGCCGGTTTTGCGGCTGAGTTTGGCCAGCGCCTCAAGGTCCGCGCCGATACCGGGGGAATTCTCCGCTGTCTTGTCGGCGTCCAGGGCCTTGCGCGCCCAGTCGAGCGCGGCAGGCAGGTCGCCGCGGGAATTTGCTATGGAGGCGAGGGCGTAGCGGTTGGAGCCGAGTTCCACCCAGCGTCGCGCCTTCTCGTTGGCGGCGGCTGATTTCAGGATGTAGGCCTCGGCAACGGCGAGTTCGCCTCGGGCCATAGCCGCCACGCCGCGGTTATGCGCCACTACGGCCGCTACCGCTTCGTCTCCGGCCGCCAGCGGCTCGGCCTCCGCGAACAGGAGATCAGCCGCAGCCGCCGCGACGCCCTCGGCGTAGGCAAGCTCGCCCGCATTGGAGAGGCACAGCGCTATGAGCGACGGCGTGCCCAGGGCGCGGGCGTCCTCGAGCGCGTCGGCGAATTCACGCCGTGCGTCGTCGAAACTGCCCATGGCGAGGTACACGCGGCCGAGTGAGTCGCGCGAGGCGATGGCGCCTTCCACGTTGTCTACTGAAAGATTTGAATCCAGCGCTTCTCCATAATACTGCAGGGCCGAAGCATACTGCCCGGCCGCCACGAAGCCGTCACCGAGTCTTGAGAATTCCGCCGCGTCGTTCTTGGCCGTGACGACTGCCGCGGCCTTTTTTGGCGTGCTGGAACAGGAGGCCGCCATCGTGCCCGCGAGCGCGGCCGCAGTTAGGACGACGGCGCGGAAGATTGCCAGGGAGGTTCTCGTTCTGCTCATTCGAAGCTTCCTTCGCGCATGGCCCGGTACAGCGATTCCTGTTCGACGCGCTCGGTGACGCCGCCCCTGATCAGCGGATTGTTCTTGACGCCTTCGAGCACATCCTGAGCCTGCTGTATGGCGGTCCGCGTCTCGTTGAGCAGGCCGGCGACCTTGGGCATCTCGCTGTTGAGCCCGGAGATGATGCCCTGGAGGTTCTTCATGCTCTTGTCTATCTCTCCTACGATACTCATCACGCGCTTGTATAGCGCGTTGTCGTCGTCCAGGAAGGTCTTGATGGAGCCGGAGGGGTCGAGCAGCTTGGGCACGAGGCCGGTCGGATCGCGGATGGAGTCGGTGGTCTCGACGAGGTTGCCGCTGATGGTATTAATCTCGACGAGCAGGGCCGAGACCTGGTCCAGGAGCCCCCCTACGCGGTTCTGCACGTCCGTTACGATTCCGTCAACGTTTTCCATGGTACCCGGCAAGGCGGCGGCGGCGCGGCTCGCGTCGTTGACGATGTTGCCCAGCGGGCCTGAACTCTGTCCGGCCAGCGCCCGGTTGACCTCGGTGAGGGTCCTATTGATGGTGACTATGGTCTTATTGGTGTTTTCAAGGAGCGGATTGACGTTGGCAAGGAGTCGGGTGATGGTGTCGTCCTTGGGCGGAATTTCGACGAGCTCCTGTTCTATCAGCGCCTGGCCTTCTATTGAGTCTGCCGTGGGAATGAAGACGCCCTCGGCAAGTTGTGTTTCGCCGCGGCCCGGATGGAAGAGCAACTGTGACCCGAGTCCTATGGGAGATACGGTCAGTTCGAGTATGGAATACTCCTTGATCTTGTCGTAGTAGGTGTCGTAGATATGGAATTCGGCGTCCACCGCGTTGTTGGCGTTGAGCGTCAACTTGTCGATTTTGCCCACCGTAAAACCCTTCATCATTATGGAGGTGCCGGGAGCGACGCCCGTGGCCGACGGGAACGCCGTGACGAAGGCGTAATCCTTGGCGAACCAGCGCTGGTTCATGCCGATGAGCACGACGATGGCCACGAAGAAGGCCAGGGCGACGAGGATGAACAGCCCTACTATCTGGTCGGCGAATTTGATCTTGAATTTCATACATCTCCCCGTTGCGAATTCTCCGCGCCCGCGTCGTCGTCACAGGACCGGGCGCGGCTTCCCCTGGCCCTGAGTCTGGCTAGCGAGGCGCTGAGAGCCGCCTCCGCGCTGCTGACGGTAGCGTCATAGGTGCCGAAGGCCACCATCGAGCCGGCCTTGATGACGCCCAGCCTGTCGGCGAACCTGAACGCAAGATCAGAGCTGTTGGCCACCACGACGATGGTGCGCCGTTTTTTCCTAAGCTCGTCGAACAGGCTAAACACCTTTTCGGCGGCGTCCTCGTCGAGGTTTGAGGTGGGATCGTCCATGAATATAATAGAAGGCTCGTGGATGACCGCGCGCGCTATGGAAACCAATTTCTGTTCGCCCGCCGACAATTCCGCTGGTCGAATGGTCAGGCTCTCGTCATATCCTAGCCGTTCGAGGAGCGCGCGGACCGCCTCGGTTATGGCCTTCTCGCCTAGGTGACGCTTGTGTACGCGGAGCGGCATTGCGACGTTGCCCAGTATGGTGGTGTCGGCCCAGAGCGCGGAGTCCTGGAAGACGAAGCCAGTGGTGGCCCTGAACGCGAATTCTTCCCCGTGGCCGAAACGGGCCATATCCGCGCCTCTGAACCATACCGAGCCTGAGTCCGGCACGACGAGTCCAGCGGCGACCTTGAGCAGAGTGCTCTTGCCCGAACCGGCAACGCCCATGACCACGCTGCACAGACCCTCGGGAAAGGAGACGCTCGTGCCCGACAGAATTTCGAACCCCCCTGAGGAGGCTGAGACGTCCCGAAGTTCCAGCGCTGAGCTCGGTTCGGCGGCGCGATGCGGTTCTGCGTTTTCAGGCATATTGCACCAGGGTGATGAGCACGTCCGCCACGATTATAAG
>CAZNCK010000037.1:18557-29424 GCA_964571545.1 uncultured Treponemataceae bacterium
AGGATGAAGCTCAGCCCGACGGCCTTGATGCCTGCCACGGGGATTTCAGTGCTGGCGCGGTTGACCGAGAAGCCCTGGTAGGTGGCCACGACCGATACGACGACGCCGAACACGAAGGCCTTGAGAAGCCCTGACATGACGTCGCCAACGGTCAGCGTAGACATGAGGGCCGCGAGGTATTCCCTGATAGGCGTGGGTTTGATGACCTGCACGACGATGAAGGAGCCGAGTAGCCCGAAAATGTTGAAATAGACGGTCAGCACGAGCACCGACACGACGACGCCTATGAAGCGGGGCACGACGAGGTATGACACCGGGTTGAGTCCGACGGCCATATAGGCTTCGATTTCGTGGTTGACTACCATGGTGCCGAGCTGCGTCGCGATGGCTGTCCCCGAGCGGGCGGTGATGACGAAGGCGGTAAGCAAGGGGCCGAGTTCCCGCGTTATGACTATTATCAGGATGGAGTACATGAGCTGGCTTTGACCAAACTGCGGCAGGAGGCTGGAGCCGATGACGTTGATGGCCGCGCCTATCGCTATGGCCATGATGGCGTTGATAGCGAGCGCCTCGTAGCCGGTGAACAGGATCTGCATGATGAGAACCTTGTATCCGACCTGGCTCTTGCGGAAGAAGCGGAGGATTTCTCTGAGGACGTTGTAGAAAAAGCCGAGTCCGTAGAGGAGCGCCGATACCCTGAGCCGCGCGGCGTGCCCTATCTTTGCGATCATGATGTTGAATCCCTCATACCGAGTATCGGCGCGGAGGGCCTCTGATTCAACAGGCATCCGTTGATCCGCGTACTGTTTCAGCCAGGCGGTAGACGGGCCTCGTCAAGAAGCGCTCCAACGCCTTACCGAAGCCCTGCGCGGGAAAACGAGAGGGACTGTCGCCGCGCAACCAGGCGTTCCAGGAAGGCGGAACGATACCCAGAGGCGCAAGGGCCATGACGCAGGCCCGGTACAGGGCGTTGAGCCGGGCAAACCGTAGCCATTCTTCAGTGCCGCGCGCCTCGTCGAGCGCCTTGGTGAAGTCTATATCGAAGGCGAAGCGAAACAGGTTTGCTTCCATGGCGGCCCAGACCGCCAGCGAAAGGCTTGCGCCCTGTTCCGCGGCCCGGTCAAGGGAGTTTGCCAGCGACTGAAACGGGTCGTAGGCATGGAGACCAAAACGGTACGGGGACAGAGCCGCATTGAAGGCAACGTTTTCAGCGGGGATAGTTTCGACGTGGCAGGTCAGCGTGCGGCCGTCCGGGGCTTCTGACCAGGCCAGGACCCGCATGGCGCCTGCGCCGGGGTCGAGGGTTCCGAGGCCGAGGTACGCGGTTCCGACGAGCACTGCTCTGTCCCCACAGCTATTCATGGCGATATCCTACACCGCGCTTGACCTTGTGTCATGGCCCGCCTACGATCGAGCGATATGAGAATATTCCACCTGGCCGACCTCCATCTCGGCAAGAGCCTGTACGAACGCGACCTCGTGGAGGACCAGCGCCACGCGCTGACCGCCGTGCTCGAAGCGGCCAGGACGGAGCGGCCAGCCTGCGTGCTGATCGCGGGCGACGTGTTTGACCGGGCCGTGCCCACCGCGGAGGCCGTGACGCTGCTGGGGCAGTTCGTCGCCTCGCTCAAGGCCATCGATCCGGAGCTGGTCATAGCGATGATACCGGGTAACCACGATTCGGCCGCCCGGCTGGCCTTCCTGGCTCCCGTTCTGGCCACCGCCGCCGTGTACGTTGCCTCAGATGCGGCCGCCTGCGAGGTTCCCGTTGTCGTGGAGCGCGGCGGCCAGACGCTCAGGCTCTGGCTCCTGCCGTTCCTGACGCCAGGCGCCTTCAGCCGGCCGGCGCCCGCGCCCGGTGAGAAGCCGGCAACGGCCAAGTCGCAGCCTGAGCTGTTCGGCGACGAAGCGGAGCCCGCGCCCGAGACGGCGGCGTTGCGATCGCAGGCGGATCTGTTCGCCGAGGCGATGCGGCGTATAGGCGCGGCGATGAAGACAGCAAAGACTCTCGGGACACGGCCTGGCGCTGAATCCGGGGGCGGCGTTACAGCCGACGCGAGTATGGACGTACTGGTGTGCCACGCGTTCGCGGCGGGCGGCGCGAGTAGCGAGTCGGAGCGCGCGTTTTTGGGCACGGCCGAGCTGGTGGACGGCAGGGCCTTCGATGATTTTAATTATGTCGCGCTGGGCCACCTGCACCGGCCCCAGGCTGTCGGGACTAAGGGACGCTATCCGGGGTCTATACTGGCGTACGGCTTCGGCGAGGCCGGTTGCGAGCGGGGATTCCTGTCGGTGGAGCTTTCGTCAATGGCGGCCGTAGTCGAGTTCCGCGCGGTGAAGCCTCTGCGGCGCATGATACGCATAGAAGGAACCTACGACCAGGTCCTCGTCGATCCAGAACTTGAGGCGTTTACTGGCGATTATGTGGAGGCCGTTCTCGACGACGCGGAGGCCGTGCTCAACCCCATGGACGCTCTCCGGAAGCGTTTTCCGTTCATCCTGTCGCTCAGGCAGGCAGCCTTCGAGCGGAGCGGAGCGGCCGGCCCTGGCTACGCGGAAGCTAAGGCTCCGGCTTCAATAACCGACGATTTTGCGGCGTTCTACCGCGAGATGTTAGAACGAGACCCCGATGCCGACGAGACCGCCTTGTTCGCCGAACTCCGCGAGGAGGCCGACCATGAGGCTCCATAAGCTTTCGATGATGAACATCGGGCCCTATGTGGGACTCGCGCGCCTGGATTTCAGCGAACTCGGCGACGTGTTCCTGGTCTGCGGCAAGACCGGCTCCGGCAAGACCACCATCTTCGACGCCGTTTCGTACGCCCTGTACGGCACGGGCATCAGCACGAGGGACATCGTCTCACATTTCGCGACGCCCGAGGACGAGGTCTTTGTGGAGCTGGAGTTCGAGTTTGCCAGGCAACGCTGGCGGGTCCGACGGGAGCCGGGCAGGCTGGTGGCCAAAAAGAAGGGCTCCGGGACGACAGAGCGGCCGCAGGTGGCAGTGTTGGAGAAATGGAGCGGCTCCGGATGGGAACCGTACCGAGACAAGGCGGTCGAGGTGGACGCCGCCGTGTCCGGCATACTAGGCCTATCCGCTGAAGAGTTTACGAAGATCGTACTCTTGCCTCAGGGCGAATTCCAGCGTTTCCTTGAAATGAATACTAAGGAACGTACCCAGATTCTGGAGAAGCTGTTTCCCGTTAACGTCCACGGAGCGGTGAGCGAACTGGCGAGGACAAGGGCGCAGGAAGCGGAGCTGGCGGCCAGGGATCTCGATGCGCGCGCGGCCGCCATGGAAGCGAGGCTCGGCGCTGAACCCGAGGCGGCGCTGGGGCGCGCCCGCGCCGAACTGGAGTCCGCGAAGCTGGCGGAATCCGCGGCGCTGGCCGTACGCGATGCCGCTCAGGCGGCCGCTCAGGCCGCGGCGCTGGGGGCCAGGGCCTGGGCGGAGCTGGATGTGGCGCGCGCGGAGCGCGCGGGGCTAGCGGCTACGGCGGCCGAGGCGGCGTCGCTCCAGGCTCGGCTTTCGCGGGCAGAGGCCGGACTCGGCGCCGCCTCGGCCGTGGCGACCGCTACGCGTGTCCGCCTCGAACGGATGGACGCTGAAACGTCGCTGGGCGCCGCGCACGACGCGCTGGCTTTGGCGGACGCAAGGCAGCCGGAAGCAGATGCGGCCGAGCGGCGAGCGGGGGAGCTGGTAGCCGAGCTGGAGGCGATGGACCGCGAGGCCGGGCAACTGAGCGCCAGAACGGCGGCATGGGAACGGCTCGCGGCGGCTAGATCCAGGCTGGCGGCCGCCGAAAAAGAGCGGAGCGCCGCGATGGCGGTCCGAGCGGCTGCCGGGGAATCGGTCGCGGCGGCGGCGGGGGCGCTGGCTACGCTGGAAGCCGCCGCCGCCGATGCGGACCAGCTGGCAGCGGAGCGCGCCGCCGCCGCCGCTCTGCTCGAGGCCGCACGGGACGCTGAACGACTTGCGGCGGAGTCTGAGCTGTACGCTGAGGAATTGCGGGCCTTGCAGGCGCGCGTCGATTCGGCCGTCGCCGTCGCGGAGGCCGCCGGCGCTCGGCAGCTTTTGGCGGCAGGAACGCTTTTTGCGGCCGAAGGCGAACTGGAATCGCTACGCGATGAGATGGCGGCCGGCCGCCTGGCCGAAAGGCTTGAGCCCGGTCTACCCTGCCCGGTCTGCGGCTCGCTGGAACACCCCGCGCCGGCCAACAAGACGCCCGCTGAAATTCACCCTGCCGGCGAGACTCTGGATACCGCCGCCGCCGAGCGCTTTTCGGCAGCGGAAGCGCTGCTTTCGGCCGCCAAAAAGGCTGCCAGCGCGGCTCAGCATGAGGCTGCCGCCGCGGCCGCCACGTTGGCCGAGCTCCAGAATAACCTATCCGAGCGCGGGGCGGCCGCCGATCGTTTCGCGGCGGCGCAGTCCGTTACGCAAGCCTCCGAGGCTACTCGGGCGGCGCGGGAGCGGCTTGGCGCCGCTGAAGCGGCCCTTGGCCTAGAAGCAACACGCATCAAGGCGGCCGGCAAGGCCAGGAGCGAGCTAGAGCGGTTTCGGCAGCTGTTAGACTCGGCGACAGCGGCCGAGGCAAGCGCCATCGCGGAATTCTCCGCCGCCGAGGCATCAGCGACGGAGACGGGCGCTGGGGCAGGCGACGCCGATCCCCGCCCGCTGGTCGAGGTTCTGAAGAAGAAGCGGGACGGGGCGTCGGTCGAGCGGGCGCGGCTTGAGGCCGGAGCCGCGGCCTGGAAGAAGGCGCGGGGTGAAGCGGCCGCGCGGGCGTCAGAATCGTCCGGGCGTCTTGAACGCGCCCTCTCGGCGCTGCTCAGGGCAGAAGCCGATTCCGTGAAGGCGCTTGGCGAGGCGGGTTTCGACAACGAGGATTCCTGGGTCGCGGCATCGATGTCAGCGGCTGATCTTGGCGCCGCGCGTGCGCGGGTGCGGGAGCGCGCGGCCGAAGAATCCTCAGCGGCAGCCAGGCTCGACGCGGCCGAACGTTCCGTGAAGGGAGCGGAACGCCCTCAGATAGATATTGTCCAGTCAGCGCTCGAGGCGGCTTCCTCCGGGTATGCCGGAGCCAGGTTGCGCGTCGACGAGGTCGCACGTTCCGAACGCGAGCTGGCTTCCGGGCTCGAAGTGCTTGCGGCGGCGCGGGCGGACCGGGCGGAGCTGCGGGTGCGAGGCGACCGTCTTGTGGCGATGTCAAAGCTACTCAACGGCCAGACCGGCGGGCGGCACCTGTCGTTCAAGATTTTCACGCTGGCATCGTACTTCAGCCGTGTGGTGGCACGCGCCTCGGCGAGGCTTCGCGATATGTCTGACGGGCGCTATGATCTGCGCGTTGCGGAAGGGCAGGCCGTCGGCCGTGGTCATGTAGGGCTGGACCTAGAGGTGCTCGACTCGTTTACCGGCGTGGCGCGTCCCGCCTCGAGCCTCTCGGGCGGGGAGAAATTCCTGGCGTCCATATCGCTGGCCCTCGGGCTTTCAGACGTCATAGTCGCGCGCGCGGCCAGCGGGGCTCTGGACTCGATTTTCATAGACGAGGGTTTTGGCTCGTTGGACGACGAGACGCTGGACCGCGCCATGGTCGCGCTCGACCGGGTCAGGGGCGAGCGCGTCATCGGGATAGTGTCGCATGTGGCGGAGTTGCGGAACCGGGTGCCAACGCGCATCGAGGTGTCCAAGTCTAGTGTCGGCTCCACGCTGCGCGTTGTCCGCTGACGGTTTTTATAGCGTGACCTTACAGGGCGGCGGCCTTCAGGTCGCCGGCTATGGCCGCGTCCAGGAGGCGCCCAAGTTCCCCGTCGGTGAAGGCTCGCGGGCTCCTGGCGCGCATCCGGTAGGTCAGGGCGTCTGCGAGCACGGCCGGGGCGTTGGTCGCGTTTATACCGACCAGCGACAGGTTGCTGGCTATGCCGAGTTTTAAATTCATGTCGACTATTGTCTCAACGAGAGCCGCCGCGCCGAGTCTGTCCGGAGCGTCCGGTTTGCAGGCGCCGAGGGCGGCCGCCAGATCCCGCATCCTGGGCGCCGCGTCCCGCGCCAGCGCGGCCATGACGTAGGGCAGGATGATGGCGTTGGCGTCGCCGTGAGCCACGCCGTGCCTGGCCCCCACGGGGTGCGCGAAGCCGTGAACCATGCCCAGTCCTGTCTGGGAGAAGGCGCCGCCCGCCGAGGCGCTGGCTATGGCCATGGCGGAACGCGCCTCCAGGTCGTTGCCGTCGGCGTAAGCCAGCGGTAGGGCTCGGCCTATCATGGCAACGGCCTTCAGGTCTATGGCGTCCGCCAGGGGATTGGCCGCGAGGGACAGGTACGATTCCACAACGTGGGTCAGGGCGTCCATGCCGGTGGCCGCGGTAACGCGGGGCGGCATGGAGAGGTGGTTCTCCGGATCGACGATGGCGATGCGCGGGAAGAACGAGTCGGTGGTGTAGCCTAGTTTGCGTTCGTTTACTCTGTCGGTGGTCACGGCGGAGGCGCTCAGTTCGCTGCCGGTGCCCGCGGTGGTCGACACGGCGATGATGGGCAAGGCCGGCTTGGTCGGCACGGCGCGGCCGTAGCTGAACTCCAGCATGTCCACATCGTTGGCGGCTGCCAGGGCGGCGCTTTTGGCGCAGTCTATGGGGCTACCGCCGCCGTAGGCGACGACGGCTTCGAGCCGGCCTGAGCGTATCAGGGCGGCGGCCTCGGCAACCTGCGCGGCGTCCGGGTCCGGCGTCACCTTGTCGAACACGGTGTACGCTACGCCTGCCGCGTCCAGTCCCGCCCGGAGCGCCGCGAAGCCGGCTGACCTGCCCGTGGCGCCTGAACCGCAGACCAACAGCACCGACCTGACGCCGAGGCCAGCGACCATGGCGCCCGCGCCCTTGGTGGTCCCAAGGCCGAAAACAAGCCTTGTAGGGCTGTAGTATGAAAAAGGAGTTGAAAACACAGACATTGCACCCCGCCTTTGCCCGACCGTTCCGGGCTCCAGCGGGGGAGCAGGTTCGCCCGGCCTAGAAGTCCCAGTCTTCAGTCGAGCTGAAGAAATCGTCGCCCGAGCCCATACCCGGGAGTCCCGCGCCACCAGCGTTGCGCAGTTCGTACAGTTTTTCCGCGTAACGGAACAGGAACATCCGCTTCTCAAGGCCTGCCGCGTCGGTGCGGACCTTCCGGATGAAGTCGCCAGCGCTGTAGCCTGGGCGGATGTTCTGGCGCTCCAGAGCGGTGCCCATGACCAGCTGGTCGAGCTGGACTATTCTATAGTATACGCGTTCGAAAATGAAGAGCACCTTTCTCGTGGCCAGTATATCGGCGGAGAGTGCTTTTTTTTCTTTGAGGACCGTGGCGTCGTTGGGGTAGGGCGCCAGTCCGGCCGCGTCCTCGCGTATCCACTTGGACAGAATTTCGCTCTTCTGGAGCGGCGCGAAGGCTTCGTTGAACCTGACCAGTTGCTCGTTGTAGCGTTTCTCGAAATCGCCGAGAGCCTTGACTGCATTGGCCTGGAAGGCCTCGATCTCGTCCACGATCCAGCGCTGCTCGAACTGCTCGGGCGATGAAACGGCTACGGGTACGAATCTGAGTCGTTCGCTGGCCTTCTTTTCAACGGCCTTGCCCGCGGCGACGGTAAGGGGTTCTCCGCCGTCGGTGCAGGCTACCGCGCCTTCGGTACAGACTATCAGTATGGCGCCGTTTACGGAGCTGGCCATACTGAAGGCGGTGCCGCGCACGCCCATTACCACCGAGTCGGTCTGCACCTGTAGGCTCGGGCTACCGGATATCTTGGCCAGTTTTGAGCCGATCTGGCCGGCTATGAGGTCTATGGTACTCTTCGGGCCAGCCGCGCCCGGCACGAGCCTGATATAGGCTACCGACTTCTGCTTGATGGTCAAGGTGCCGCGCATGCCGGTGCTCTTGTCAAGCGCTATGATGACAAGGCCGTCGCTGGCTGTCTTTATCATGTCGTCGGGTAGTACCTGGTCGCCGATGTTGGCCTCGCCAAGCGATTTGCCCGAGCGTACGATGATAGCGTTGCCTTCCACATAATCCACCGAACCGAAGGGCGCGGCGGGAAGGGCAAAAGCCTGGACGGCGGCGAACACGGCTACGGATAGGGCCAGCAGCTTCTTCATCAATGCGCTCCTTGATTGCGACAGGAACAGTATAACCCTTCGTGCTAATGAAATCGAGATCTTTAGAATTTGACGCCCAGGAACCATTTTGGCCAGATGTCTATGTTCGTGTCAAAAAGCGTGACCGTGTACGGCTCCGCTCCTCCGAACGAGCTCCGCATTGCGGCGGGCACCAGGGCTGACCCGGTCGGCGCGAAATCGGCTTTTATGCCGAGGTAGGGGCCAAAACCCCTGCGGTTGCCGAACCCGAAGGAGGCGCGCAGCGAACCGAAGGATCTAAACGAATTCACCACGGGGCCCAATTTGTACCAGTCCGCATGGTCGAAATTGGCAAATTCGTTGTAGATCAGCTCTATTGACGCTGGATCCACCGGCGTCTCCACGCCGAGCTCTATGTCCGCCGTGAGGAACAGGAACTTGAAGCGGTGGCCCAGCGCGGCGCCGGCCGTAAGGCCTTCAGCGGTTCGGAGAAATTCGCTGGAGGGCTGGCCCGCGGTAAACGCGGCATACAGGAAGGGCGTTCCCGAACGATAGGCGGCGTAGGTCATCTTGGAATCGAACTGGTAGTCGAGGGCGAAGTCGTGGATGCCATTGCCTATGATGTTGACCAGGCCTATGGCGACGCCGTCGAGTTCGTCGGCGATGTTGACCAGGCCTATCATCGCGCCGTCCGCCTTGTCGGCGATATTGAATACGCCGGCCATCTGAACGCCGTGCATTTCGTCGGCAATGTTGAACACGCCGGCCATCTGAATGCCGCTCACTTCTTCGGCGATATTGAATACGCCGGATCCCTGGGCTCCTCGGACGCTTTGCGCGATATTGAAGACGCCCGCACCCTGGAATCCGCCCACATGCTGGCCCGCGATGTTGAAGACGCCGGCGCCTTGCATGCCGTGGATCGAGCCGTCGGCGATGTTGAAGACGCCCGCTCCCTGTACGCCGTTGACAGAACCCGTCAGGGCTCCTATAGGCGCCGCGGAAAACGAGGTGTCGTAGATGCCGAAGGGGAAGGAGAGTCCGGGCACGAAGCTGAAGACGAAAGGAAAGTAGGGATGCTCTGATTCCCTGGAGACCCTGACCGGAGCGGGCGTCCATGGAATTTCTATCGTGATGGTGGTCGTGCCGGGTTTCGTCGTGGCTTGAGGAGTTGCCGGAACTACGGTGGTTGTTGTCTGGGTTTCTACCGTCGTAGTCTGGGTTTCTGTAATGGTCGTCTGGTTCGTATTCGCAGCGTTGTATTCGTCCCGTGCCTTCTGGAGGACATAGTCCTCGTCGGTACCAGAACCGGATTCCTGCGCCCAAAGCGCGCCGCCCGCGGCACAGATCGCCGCAATAAGTATCAGTACGCGTTTCATAGGTCACCCCCAATGGCGAGTGTCTTGTATGCCTCCATACGGAGCGCACGAGGTAAATTTAGCACGGTATCAGCCAAAAACCAGTCGGGATGGTTGGAATTCAGCGAAAATAATTTTTAACAATCATCGTTGCTTGATGAAATATTGTATCGTATAATCCGTAGACTATGAACGGACACGCGCCTGATAGCGAAACAATCGAGACCTGCCTTACCGACCGCCTCGACCGGGGCATAGCCGCCGCTATCTTCCCCGGGGGCGTGATAGCCCATTGCCACGGCACGGCGCTAGCTGTCGTGGCCCGCGGCAGGATCGAGTACACGGATGCCTCGGCTTCCGCCTCCGCCGCGCCCGCGGTATCCGCCGATACGGTCTACGATCTGGCATCGCTCTCCAAAATCATAGCTACCCTTCCCCTCGTGCTCTTGAGCCTGCAATCGGGCCGAGCGGGCCTTGAGGATGAAGCTAGGCGCTTTCTTCCAGAACTTGCTACGGGCGCGGGAGGCGCTTGGAACGATGCCATTACGCTACGGCGTCTGCTGGCCCATACCTCAGGTCTGCCGGCCTGGCGGCCCTACTTCGTGCGCCTGAACGGCAAAGCCTCCTACCTGTCCGCGATCGCGGAAGAGGCTCCGTCATACGTGCCCGGGAGCGCGGTGGAGTACAGCGACCTCGGTTTCATGTTGCTGGGTTTCATTGTGGAACGCATCTGGGACGAGGACCTGCCCGCGCTCGCTGACAGGCTTGTTTTCAAGCCGCTGGGCATGGAGCGGACTGGGTACTTGCCTTCGACGCTGACGCGCTTCAGCGACTCCGATTTCGCGCCTACCGAACTGGGCAATCAATTCGAGCGCGGCATGGCGCTAGCCTACGCCGAAGGTCGGCCGGTCGTGGGCGGCCAGGGATCGAGCTTTTCGTTGAGCGCTTCTGAAGTGGACGGATTCGCGTGGCGAACCGGCCTGATACGAGGCGCGGTGCACGACTCCAACTGCCATTACGGGCTCGGCGGCGCGAGCGGCCATGCCGGCGTGTTCTCCACCGCGCCTGACCTGATCCGCTATCTGGATTTCTGGAAGCCCGGCGGTGCGCTGTCTCCGGAATTGCGCGCCGAAACGTTTCTGCGGCAGACGCCAGACGGCTCAATCGCTCGCGGTCTGGGTTGGATACTCGACGGGGGGCTTGTCACTCACACCGGGTTCACCGGCACTTCGCTACGCTACGACCCCGCGCGCGGCAACGCGACCATAGCGCTGACCAACCGTGTGCATCCGCGCGTAGCCGACGGAATCGCGCCCTGGCGCCTCGAGCTCGCGGCGGCGGTGCAATCTTTTATAGAGGATTAATTAGTTCATCGAACCTTGTGTCCACATCGCAAGCGCTGGTGCCCGTTCTAG
>CAZNCK010000038.1:0-21248 GCA_964571545.1 uncultured Treponemataceae bacterium
GACAGACACGCCCCCCGCCGCGGGTCTCCTCGCGCCCCGCGGCGTACCGCAGGTCCCTCCGGGGTCCCGCGGCTCCCCGATACAGTGTAGCCGCGCACCAAGAGGGGCCGGCGTGCATGGTCAACTTAGGGTAGTTGCTTATTATGGAGCTGCAACAATTACCGTAATGGGATCAAGATCAACGCCGGCAATAGTTATTGGGTCAGTCGTGCCCATATACCTCATCGGAACCAAGCTCATCGCCATTTCAGGCCCTGTTCCATCGCCAATGATTACATACAGTTCCAGACCTTCCTCATCAGGCAATCCCTCGACGTTTACAGTATATGGAAACGTAGCTGAGGCGAGAGGAATATCCGCGATCAGTACCATAGGCCCTGATGTGACTACCGACATATAGCCACTTGTTGCGGTCAGCCCATCGGGTAGTACGACGACGAGCGGGACCTTGTGGCCCGATACGCCTCCCGTCATCGACACCGTAATGCTTGTACACGCGAATGGATCATTGCCGCTGTTGCTAGAGCTAACTACCGTCAATTCCTTTGGGCCGTTTGTCAGGTTGTAAGCACTAGTATCAATGTCCATAGTGAACACCCCGCCCACATAGCTGCTTGAGCCGTCGAGCGCCCATCCAAGCTGTCCACCTATATAATCAATATTGTTGTTCGGATCGAGATACGTCCCTGTAACAGTCACTGTAGTACCGACGAGTATCAACGCGCCTGCCGCCGGGCTCGTTATCGTCAGCATGGAAAGGCCGAGACGAGTCACGTTCAGCGTATACACCTTCGTAGTCACACCATCTGCCGCCGTCACTTCAACCGACAGGGCGTTGACGCCGACAGACAACGAACGAGATCCCGCGCCGACCACCTCCGCAGCGCCATCGCTGGGATTCGCGCTTATCCATGCGACAGTCACGGAATTATCTACGGTCATGTCATACGTTAACGTTGCGGCATCAAAAACAGGATCCAGCGCGACCACCGGACCACTGCCATTTGATTCATGGATAGTAAGCGCGCTCAGAGTCGCATCCGTTGAAATTTGTGCTTCTTCACGTGTAATAGAAATAGTATACCATAAATAGAACACACCATTTGCCGCCGTCACTTTCACCCAGACTTTGGTCACTTCGTCTTCCGCTAGTACTACTTCCTCAGAGCCGTCAAACGCCATATAGTCAGGCGGCGTATACAAATCAGACCCGACCTTATACTCCAAAGTCGATCCGGAGAATTCAGGCGCTGCGGCGATCGTCGTCGTAGTGAGCTCGTAGGGCGCATTTACAGTATAGTCATCGATTGTCTTGTCGAAGTCGATACTGAGGCCACTTGCGGTAAGCGAGGACAGATAGACATTTTCTAACAGTGGATCGCCTTGCCGTTCAACCGAGATAGTATACGTCTTGGTAGTTATACCGTCCGCCGCGGTGACGAGCACCGAAAGCACGTTTGCTCCAATGGCGAGATCCCTGGTCCCGGCACCACTGATCGTTGCTCCGGCATCGGTAGCGGCTGCCAATACGCTAACCGCGGATACGCTATTGGGAATCACGAACATAGAGGTGTACGAAACTGTATCAGCATCAAAATCCGGACTGATTGGCGTCGGCGAGTCTATATCGTCCCGGAACAGTATCAGGTACGATAGCGTCGCGACACTCGACGCGCTAGATGCTTCCACGGTCACCGCGCAGGTCGCAGTCTTCCCGCCGTCCGTTGTCTTTGCGGTAATGACGGCGCTTCCTGCCGACTTGGCTGTCACGAGGCCCTCGGAAGAAACCGACGCGACGGTATCCGCGCTGGACGACCAAGTAACGCTTTTGTCAGTCGCGTTGACCGGGCCAACGGCGGCGTCTAGCTGCCCTGTATCGCCGACCGTCAGGGATACACTTGCCTTGTCGAGACTGACACCTGTAACGGGTACGGTGGTATCGGGCAGGAAGCCATTAGGACATGACGAGAGCAGAATGATTACAAGCAGACAGGCCAGCGAGGCCGCTAGCTTACGAAAATTCATAGAGGGCTCCTTGTTAATTATTTTCACTCGATGATGCGCATGAGGCTCGCTTCATTCGTTATTGTAGAGGATACCACATCAGGCCGAATTATGTAAAAAAATATAATAAATATTTCAACGCGAGTCAGCGATTAATGATCACTATATCATACAAGAATTTAATTCTCACAGATTCGCAATATTGTGCTACGAACATTAGGGCTACGGTACCGGTATTGTCCGCAGGTAATCTGGATCACTGGATTCCCTAGTAAACAATCATGGAGTCCATGGTGGCGCCAACGCCGCCCTTGCCGCGAACCTCGTGGATCGCATGTATCTTGTTACAATAAAACAGGATACGCTCAGACAGGGTGGTCTTGCCGGAGTCGATGTGGGCGCTAATGCCGATATTGCGCATATTCGAAATTTCGAAAGCCATGCTCTTGCCTCTACCTTCGCACAGGGTATGGTCCGGGCACCACAGTGGCGCCGTCCGCGAGTTACGTCGTTTTGTAAGTTGATTCGCGAGCCCGCTCCCTCAGCCCAACGCCGTGCGCTCTATCCGCATTCTTCGCGGGCGCATCGTTTAAGCATCGGTATAGCGCGGGAAGCGCGGTTGATTGAAAGAAACGTACTCTCGTTGCAGTATAGTGATAGAGCCTATCCGAATCAAGGGGTACGGACTTGTCAAGCACAAACTGCATAATTCGGGGGGCGTCAGTTCCGGTCACTCAGCGACCGCTGACAGACACGCCCCCCGCCGCGGGTCTCCTCGCGCCCCGCGGCGTACCGCAGGTCGCTCCGGGGTCCCGCGGCTCCCCGGGGAGCCTTCGAATGGCTGTTGCGGGAACGTTGTGGCTAGCAACTATTACAACTGAAAAACCAGATTTATTTTCATTCGGTTTTGTCCGGAATATTGCCCGAAATCCGTATCACTTTGGCCAATAAACAGTGGCACGGTAAAGGATACTTGATGATCTGCTCCAAATGGCATGGAAATGGAAGAAATTATACACAGACTATAATCAGACAGCGAGACAAACGATAGCAAGGAATAATTAAAGGCCTGATCAAGGAACGATCCGCTTAGCACCGCAGTCGCAATCCGATCAAGAAAGGGGTAAGTATCTCCAGTTTCATTGTCGGCATATAAGGAATATCGTGTCTCTACGGCAAACAGTCCGTCCGGAATCGGAAGGTTCCAAGAAAAGCCACCTGTCAGGCTTATTCCATGTATGGTGCGGGTGGCGGTTTCCCAACCGGTACTCGCGTTATACAGTTCCTTTGTTGCTATCGTCTTATCCCAAAAAGCCGAGCTGTCAATCCAAAAACGCAAAACATCCAATTGCATGCTCAGGGCAGTACCAACCTGACGAGAGTGACCATAGACAGGCGCAAGCGTGATATCATACACGCCCCATGGGCTTGCCGGCATGGTGATCAGACTGGTTACACAATAAGAACGATCCCGTCCATCGAATAAAATAAGGGAACCGTCAAAACCCCCGGCTGAAAAGCCAGCTTCTCCCGAATAGGAGATATCGATTTCTGGTTCAAGAATAGCGGGTTGTGTTTCCCACGCAAGGTTGTTCAACCGGAATGTATAGCTTCCAACCTTATAGGAAGCACGGATGTCTTTCCTTGGAAACCAAGGCGAATCAGTGGGAACAAGAGAATCATTCATTACCAGGGGAGCAACCAGAAAACCAGCGTACCACCTGTCGCCGAGCACCTGTATGCTGGCTAAGGCATTCGGCGAAACCGTAGCCTGCAGCCCTTCCTCCATCAAGCGGAGGGGGTCGCTATGAGAAAAATATTCAACATTGGAAAAGAACAAAGCAGTTCCCGGCTGGTGTCGAAATACCCCAAATTTCATTTCAAGTATTCCCAAGGCCCTGATGGCAAGTGACAATTCATCCAGATCAAAGTAGGGGACAAGCGCATTTCCCATGCGAATTCGCGGGGCTGCAACAAAGGATGACACAGAAGAATCAAGCGAGATCCGTGGGCTCAAGACAGCGGTTCCGGACAGCAAGTCGAACCAGTCTATTTCCGTTCTTGTCTCGGGAATGCTATCGGCGAGGGCACTCCAGCCAAAATCAGTCGAAAAAACAATCAGAGCTCCAACCTGGAGCACAGGTTTTTCAACGGATTGCTCTTCGGCAGTTGGCAGTTCTTCAGCAAAGAGAATAAAACTGCAGCGAAGACAAAGTACTATCGCCGCGAAGCCCTTTGCTTGAGATCGGATTTTTCTTGTATTATGGTTGTTCTTAGAGTTAATGGCATAATCCTATAGACTTGCTGGATTGAACAGGCTTTCTGGAATAGGAGTAGTACGGTTTAGCGCAAGCACCTCCACGACAGTCCAAGTCTTTCGCATGTTGTCAGTCATGCGGACGCGTTTTGGATATATATCACTACCAGTACTGGCCCATTCCTCAACCAGGTAACTACGAACTACTGAACCATCGATCCCCAGGTACTTGGCAGAGGCTACCAGGCTACTTTCGCGTACGATTGTAAGAATGCGGACGACATCATCTGCCCCAGTAGCCCGTATTACCCATGTGTCCGGAGCTTCCTGTTCAACCAGGCGTTCCAGCGTATGGGTGGCTCCATTCCATGCAGATAAATCTGCAATCGTAAAGTCCGATCCGAATAGTTTCTCCTCTCCACCACTACTGCCGGCAAGTCTCCTGACTCCACGGGAGGTTTTCAACCAAGTCTGGCTTGCATCTCCCACGGAGCTAATACGAAGGATTTTCAGCCCAGATAGACTCGCTGGTACAGTAATTCGTACCAGCATGCGGTCTATCCCCTTATTCCTGGTCGTAAAGACTTGAAGCTCCCGGTTTTTTTCACCCTGGGCATCATGGATGGTCATTTTCCACTGCATGGTAACCCGTTCACTCTGAAGGAAAATTGAACTGTGCTCAAAAATATCAAAGGCTGATTGTGCATCGACATCTGCTGCAAGGAATGCCAGCATTGCCAAGAACATTAGAATTGATTTCCTGAATGGAAGAACAGCCACCGGAAAGAAACTATGTTTCATATAAATCCTTATTTCCTCATCGGTTCTATCGTTTGAAAAGACCCAGAAAATAGAAAACCCCAAAGAGAGAAATGATCAATCCCAAAATACAGAGAAGAGCGGTCTGTACAATATTGAAGAAACTAGAGAAGACGAGCATAAATAACGCTGTACACAACAGAAACGTCGCGTCGCGCAGGGCACGGTTGGTTGCCGGATTACAGTCTATCATCAGGAACATGATAGAAGAGTCAACGCTTATTCCAGCGATAGCCGCAAAGGCAACCGCGTGGATATTATTCAGTTTCCATCCCAAGAGACCCATAAGCCCAAGAATGGTCATAATAGAAAACAAAGAAGGAATCAAAGAAAGCAAGCCCAGACGGATCGAGCGAAAAACCAAGGATAAGAGCACTACATATCCAACAAACAGCACTCCCAGAGAAAAGGCCTGATCAGCCACAAATCTGGTAGTCATCAACGATTGTAATAATACCCTACCACCCAATCGGGCATCAAGGTCGTAATCGTGTATCAGTTTTTTGATTTGACCTACTAAACCAGGTATAGGCGGGCGTCTTTCATGGTGATCAAGCCTGACACTGATCCATGTTTTTCCCCAAGCGGGGTCGATCAAACGCGAAACAAGTGTTCCAGCTTTGTTGTTCCCTGCCAGCTCAAGGGTTTCCGCGACATCCGCATCGTTTTGCGCCTGACTTGATTGATCGGTGCCGTAGAGATTCCGCAATGACTCGGAAACAAGGTCGACATAGCCTAAAACGGAACGAACACCATGCAGAGCTGCGATGTTCTGCTGCATGCTCTGAATACGCCGGAATTCTTCAAGGGTTCCCAGACTACCTTCAGTACCGGAATCGATTTCTATAATGATCTCGTCCAGACTGCCAAACGATTGTTCCAAAAACGCCAGGTCCCGGGCTTGTTCACTCCAGGGTAAAAGCATGTCAGATACATCGTACCCGATTTGTATGCTCCGTAAACCGGGTACCGTTAACAGCAGAATGAACCCGAAGAGTATGGCCGCCGGAACCCATCGTACTGGTTGTCGGGATGCGGATCTTTTTTTCTGGAGTCCAGCGTCTTCAGGATGTAATGGAATATGCATCCCGAACACTCTCAGGAAAGCGGTAAAGACGAAAAAGGTCGTCAGGAGGGAAATACACACGCCTATGATGGTAAACAGACCGAGTGGCCGGATCTGGCGGACCGGAGACAGGAACAGGCTCGCGAATCCGAGCAGCGTTGTCAGGGCGTCAAGCAAAATGACGGGACCACGGCTCTGTATGGTCGAACGTAAGTCACGGCGGTTCTGGCTCCACCCATAAAACAGGTGCATTGCATATGATGTCGACAAGGCAAGGGTGAGGAACGGCGCCAGCAGAGTATATACGCCAAGAGCGGTGCCACTAACTGAAAAAACCGCGCAAAGCATGACAGTCGGAACGGTGGAGGCAGCCCAGAGCAGGAGGGCTGATACGGGACTGCGCAGCAAAACGACGTACAGAAAAAAGAGCATTCCTTCGGCAAGAGACAAGAGAATGATGAAGTTTTTGGCTAACACGGCATGGTAGCTGACCTCAAGCCACGGTATACCGCTCAGGTGAAGTCCAGAATAATCGGATTTAAGCCTTGTGAGCTCCGGAAACCAGATTTCTGGATCGTTTCCGTCCTTCAGGGTCAGGACAATGATCCAGCTCAAACCATCATCAGAAAGAAACAGCGAGGATAGCAGTGGAGACTTGGCAAGATTGGCCCGAGCTGTCCTGGCGTCTGGCGCCAGTGGCACCATGCCAAGTTCCCCATCAGCAAGAGAAGGAAGAGAGAGATCGAGAACAGACTGGAGCAACCACTGTGCGTTAAAAACGAGCAGATTTCGATGCAAACGGTCCAAGGCTTCAAAACTGGATGCTGAAAAGGGATCATCCGAGGCTAGTGCGATGGCAATAGTATTACCTGAGCCCAAATGATTGCCTACGTCTATAAGCTCTTCGCTCTCAGGAATACCAGAAACATCAGGAGAGAAGTCTGCATCTATAACCAAAAAGGACAAGACGCACAGAGAAGCAACAAGTAGCGCTGCGGTCACCAGAAGTATCGGCTTGGGGCGGCATCGAAGCAGAGCAAGAGCCATGATGTGCGAAAGACGCCACGAGGATGTTTTTTTCATAAAAAAGAGCCTCTTTTATCCTGAGCAAGATAACGATCGTTAGCAAAACTAAGGCTGCCCCGAAAGGCAGCCTTAGTCGTATGTACCATTACTGGTGCTTATTCACTCCGCAACCAGGTGATAATAGTCCAATCGTCCGCACTGAATGCACCGGGAGCTGTCTTGGTCAAGACATGCGCAGTGCCATCAAAATTTGATGAGCAATTGGCAGGATCGTAAAGGGAAACATAATAATTGGTCTGGCCGACGGGCGGATCTATAGTATCTGCTACTGAAGGCCAGAGCTCCTTGACGCGGGCAATGTCGATTTCAAGAGCATACATATCCCGATACACTGTAGTGGTAGCGTCGCTCAGTTCGATGAAGTTGTTCATGCCCTCCATCGATTGTCGGTCCATGTATGAAGTACTCGTGTATCCATCAGCGAATGTATCGCAACCAAAGACCTTGAATCCACCATTTGCAGTTTTGGTAAACAACGTGGCTGGATTGAAGATATCCGTGCTGAACAGCACGCCAGGCTTTGCCTCGATGCTTGCAGCGCTCGACGTAGGCCATACATAAGCCGGATCGATGAAGGGAGCGTCAGAGTATGTGTCCGTTCCAGAATCATAGACCTCAGAAAAATCCGATGGCTCGACAAAAAGGCTGGTATTATTGCTGATAGCAGAATTGAGTGTCTGCACGCCTTTTTTGATGCCGGCAAAATACTGCTTGGCAGTGTCTGACTCACTCTCTATGTCTGGCTGGGCAAGCCCCGTCTTTAGTGAGGTCATCCAGTCAACCATATCCCAAGCACCCAGAGCGGTCAGGGCGCTATCAAGCGTGGCAAGGCCTGAAAGCATGGTAGTTTTAGCGGCATCACGGGTTGCCTGGCTGCGGTTGCCCAAGAAGCCTGCCTCGAGGGGGTTCTGCGCATTAGCCGCGATATAGCTAATAGCCGCAGCACTGCTGTTCAAGGTTGTCCAGTCGAACTGTGCGACACTCAAGGGGTAATTGAGGTTATAGGAAGCCATAAGCTGGACAAACGCCTTGGTATACTGTAGCTGTGCAACTGCCAACTGGAGCATGGGTTTGGTCAGTGTCGCGACAACGTCTCCTGGCATCCCGGAAGCGGCAGTGCCTCCAAACGCGTAGATCAGGTCGTTGGGAATGACGATGGTGGCATCGGCAGGCAGGTTTTCAATAGCTCCAATCGCACTGTCGAACCGTGCGCCAAAAGCGCCCGACAAGACAAGGTCGACGGCAGCATTGAGGCCGGTGGGGTTGCGCTCGATGATGTTCAGCATGAGCACCAGGGGATACTGCCAGGTCAGCAAGGCCGTTGAATCCGCACCATTACCTTCTACATCAAGAAAATTCGTGGCCCATGCCGGTACACTCAGGTTTGGCAGCAGCACGGGATTGGCAAGATCGATCCAGGAAGATTTATACTCATAGACAGTATCGCTTGCAGTAAAAGACACGTCCTCTGTGCCATTCCAGTAGATTCCTGATAAAACCCAAAGTACATAGTCGGAGCCGGCTCCCGGCACGAACTTGACGTTAGCCCCAGAGTATGTATGTACAAGACCAGAGCCGGTATCGTGGTAGTAGCTCATAAAGTTGCCAGTCTCGTCACCGGTGAGCGATATGCTTCCCCTGATATAGGGATTAAAACACTCGCCTGTAGACTTGGGGCCCAAAAGGGTGGCCTTGGTGTTATAATAGGTTCCGCTGAACCAGGTTGCCGAGAACAGGGCGTTCATGGTGGCAGGATACTCGGTCATGCCAATCCTGTCCCGCATGAGGGTAACGACACCGGACTCGGTTGAGACACTGGCCACGTCCAGGAAGGCTTTCCAGAACAGTGCGGTCGAGTTGGCAGGATCGATTGCGATAGCCCTCGTGAAACTGGTCAGGGCATTGTCCCACTTGCGCAGTTTCATGTAGTTGATGCCTTCGTTGATGGCCACCGTTTGGGCGGTCGACGTGAAAGACGCAACAACCGTGACCCTTGCGCTCTCAGCCTGTTTAAAGCCGTTCGCGTTACGCACGATGACCTTGAAGACATAAGTACCACTGATAGACGGAGTAAAGGTATGCAAGCCAGAAGGCTTTTCCGAGCCACCAAAACCATAGGGTCCGTCAATCTGGACCCACTGGTAGGTGACCTCTTGGCTTGTAGCAGCAGTTTTCGTTGCGGTAAGTGTAACCGGTACATTTTCCGCTGAAACCGTCGTTATATCGGCAGAGGCGGATTCAATTGCGGGTGGAACCTCGTCGACAATCTGGTTGACAGCAGTCATGTCCACACTGATGCCTGTGGTGCCTGAACCACTGGTTATACCGTCTGATACGGCAGTTCCGAGAGCTGTCGAATCCAGTGTGATGGAGGTATTCGCGCTCATGGACTCAACGACACCAGCTATCGCATTCTTGATGATTTCTTCTTTTTCTGTTGAGCTCAGTATACCATTGGTGACGACTGAAGCTACAGAAGCGCTGACAGCCGTATTGATTGCTGCGGCTTTATCGGCATCGCTCATCTTGGTCATCGAGGCAATGGATGACGTAGCCGTCGCACAAATGGCCTTGATGGTGTCCGATACGTCGACATCGATGCTGAAAGTAGTCATCGCCGCCTTGACGGCACCAGAAACCATTGAACTGATCGCACTGGAGGCGACATCTGCGGTGATTGCCGTAGAAGTTGAAGCGTTCAACGCGGTAGCCATTCCGCTAATGGAGGCATTGATAGCGGATTGAATGAACGTAGCATCGGGTACAATCGCAATGATTGCCTTGACTGCGGTTTCAGTAAGCATACCTACAGCCGCGGCGGCAGTGATACCCGACGTCAGATTGCTGGCGCGATCCTCGGTTACCATCGAACCTACGGCACTTTCAGTAGCCAAGGCCATGATATAGGAGGCGTTGACAGCATCGCTGATACCTACCGTGGCGCTGATCCCGTTTTTGACGCCATTCAACATTGAGGGCAACAGGGTATCGAGCGTGGTTGCATCGATTAACGAATCAGCCGCAATTTGGGCCAAGGCAGCGGCCTTGAGAGCCGCGATAGAATCCGTGCTGAATCCGCGGGATGTGCTGAGCGCACGTGCCGTTCTTGATGATGAACTGAGCTTTACAACCAATTCATCCACTACCTGGGAAGAAAGTTTGGGGGTCGAATCTCCTGGATCCCCTCCTCCCGTAGGTAGTCTACACCCGGTGTAAACCAACACCGCTCCGAGTAGCGCGATTGTCAACATCCTCATTTTCGCCATGGATTCCCCCATTATTAAGTGATTTCAGTAACAGAATAGCACATGCTATTCGATAACTCATTATTTGTCACCAAAAAATGACAGGTTGCTCTAGCGAAAGATACATGGATGTTCTGACGCTCCTGGCCCTCGGCACTCACGATACCTTCTACCGGGGTCTGAAGTAGCATCTAAAACTCTTGTTTACCTCCAGCAAGTACGCTATATTGATACTTACTGGAGACAAATATGATCAAGTCACATGAAATGGTCATGGAAGAGCTCAGGGACTATTCCTCACCCAAGGCAAGGCTCACCCGGTTGCTCAAGTCAGGCAAGCTTGTACAGATCCGGCGGGGCCTCTTCGTCGACGACCTGGCACTTCCACCAAAAACACTCGCGCCGATACTGTATGGCCCCTCATATATTTCCTTTCAGAGCGCGCTGGCTGAAAGCGGTTTGATTCCCGAGCGCGTAACCGTCATAAGCTCGGCCAGCTACAACAAGAACAAGGACAAGACTTTTAATACGCCGATGGGGACGTATCGGTACCTGTACCTGCCTGTGGCCGTATATCCATACGGTATTCGGCAGGTAGAGGAGCAAGGAATTTATTATTTGATTGCGAGCCCGGAAAAAGCCCTCTGCGACGCCGTGTATAAGATCGCGGGCATCGTGACCCCGGGTGAAATTGAACAGCTGCTTCTGGAGGACTGGCGCATGGAACGGGAAGAGCTCGCAAGACTCGACACCGGGTTCATCCAGTGGATAGCTCCGCGCTACCGCAGAAAGTCACTTACCGCTCTCGCGGGATGGTTCACGAAGGAGTTTACCTGATGATAGATACCAGCCCGGTTCTCACCATGCTCGAACGCTACCAGTGTCGCAACAATGACGAGCGCCGCCAGGCCCTCAAAGAAATCGTGCAGGAAATCGCACTCATAGCCCTGGATCGCGCGGGTTTCTTCACCAAGGCGGCCTTCTATGGCGGCACGGCGCTCAGGATTTTCCACGGACTGGACCGCTACTCTGAAGACCTTGATTTCAGCCTCCTGCAACCGGATCCCTCATTTGCCTTTGGTGCCTATCTGAAACCCGTCAAGGACGAACTTGGCGCGTACGGGCTGGAAATGGAAGTCGAACAAAAGCAAAAGACAACCATCACAGCGGTACAGTCAGCGTTCATCAAAGGGGGCACGCTCATCAATCTGATGAAGATCAGCTCGATCAAGCCACCGGTTTCCGGTGTACCTGAAAACGAGCTTCTTAAAATCAAGCTGGAAGTAGATACGGATCCCCCGGATGGAGCGGGTTATGAAGTCAAATACAGGCTCTCGCCAACTCCTTATTCAACAAGGCTCTATGACCTGCCTTCGCTCTTCGCGGGCAAGATCCATGCCCTGCTGTGCCGCAACTGGAAACAACGGGTAAAGGGGCGTGATTTCTATGACTACCTATGGTACCTGTCCAGAAACATACCAGTAAACCTATCCCACCTCGAGTCACGCCTGGTACAATCCGGCCACTGGACTGCCGGCAAACTCCTGGACCAACCCACCCTGCTTCGTCTCCTTGATGAACGGTTTTCCGCCGTTGACTGGGCACAGGCCAAGGCCGATATCCTGCCCTACATAAAAAACCCGCGGGTACTCGAACTGTGGAGCGGTGATTTCTTCACGGCGGTCACTGTAGAACATCTGGCGCTGGGCACGTGATCGGTGACTGACTTAAGCGGCAAATTCAGGCAACCAGTACATCGATGTTTCTACAAGTAATTACAATACAAAGAATTACATAAAATTCCCTTTGACTAAAACAATCTGTCGGCTGTAGAATGCGGCCGTCTTCGCGGAGCGCGCGGACGAGGAGCTTCCATGGAATTGCCTTGGGCCGAGCCGTACCGCATGAAGACCATCGAGCCGATATACCGTTCCACGCGCGAAGACCGCGCCGGATGGATACGCACGGCCAATTATAATCTGTTCAACCTCCGGAGCGAGCAGGTCTACATCGACCTGCTTACGGATTCGGGCACAGGCGCCATGTCAAGCGCTCAGTGGGCGGAGATGATGCTCGGCGACGAGAGCTACGCCGGCGCCAGTTCTTACTACAAGCTCAAAGACACGATAGAGGAGCTGCTGGGCTTCAAACACTTCCTGCCCTGCCACCAGGGACGCGCCGCCGAGAACGTACTGTTCTCGGCCCTCATCGGCGTGGGTGACGCGGGCGCGGGTAAGGTCGTGCCCGGCAACAGCCACTTCGACACCACCAAGGGCCACATAGAGTTCCGCAAGGCCCACGCCATAGACTGCACCATAGCCGAGGCCTTCGACACCCAGGCGGAGCACCCGTTCAAGGGCAACGTGGATCTGGGCAAACTGGAGGCGGTGTTCAAGGCGCACCCCCGCGAGGACATACCGGTCTGCGTCCTGACGGTCACCTGCAACAGCTCAGGCGGCCAGCCTGTAAGCATGGAGAACATCAAGGGCGTTTCAGGCCTGTGCAAGAAATACGGCGTGCCGCTGTTCTTCGACTCGGCGCGCTACGCAGAGAACGCCTACTTCATAAAGAAGCGCGAGCCCGGCTACGCGGATGTTCCGATACGGACAATAGTCCGGGAGATGTTCTCGTACGCTGACGGCATGACCATGTCCAGCAAGAAGGACGGCATCGTCAACATAGGCGGCTTCATAGCGTTCCGCGACCAGGAACTCTGGCAGAAGGCCAGCACCTTCAACATCATGTTCGAGGGTTTCAATACCTACGGCGGCATGGCCGGCCGCGACATGGGCGCCCTGTCCGTCGGGCTCAGGGAAGCGCTGGAACTGGACTACCTGGAAGCCCGCGTCGGGCAGGTCGCGTACCTAGGAAAACTGCTCACCGGCTACGGCGTCACGGTGCAACGCCCCTACGGCGGCCACGCCATCTTCGTAGACGCAAAAAGGCTCCTGCCCGCCGTGCCCAGGGAAGAATTCGTGGCTCAGACGCTCGGCATAGAACTGTATAAGGAAGCGGGCATACGCAGCGTCGAGATAGGCGCCATGCTGGCCGACCGCGACCCCGACACCCGGGAAAACCGCTACCCCGCGCTGGAGCTCCTCCGGCTCGCCATTCCCCGACGGACCTACACGAACGCCCACATGGACTACGTCGCCGCGGCCCTCGCCAAAGTCAAGGAACGCTCGTCGTCCATAACCCGCGGCTACCGCATCCTCCGCGAAGCCCCCATCATGCGCCACTTCACCGTGGAATTAAAACCGGCTGAATAGCGGGCATGGTTGCCGCCATGTTGACGTGGTGAAGTGGCGGCGCGCACGGATGCGCGCCTCCCGATGGCCGGCGCAGCGAAGAGAGCCGGTACGTCATGGATGACGACGCCACTTCACCGTAGAACTAGCCCCAGCCGAATAACCGATCAAGCCGTTGCCCGATCCCCAGAGTGAAGTAGCGGCGCGCCACGGATGGCGCGCCACATAACAGCCGGCGCAGCGAAGCGAGCCGGTACGTCATGGATGACGATACGTCAAGGACGACGACGCCTCACACGACCGTTCCCTCTATCAGCGCTCTCAGCTCGTCAACACTCATTTCGGCAATAGCTGCCACTTCTTCCAGGGTCGTACCACTTGCTATTAATCGCAAGGTCATCTTCCGCATGGAAGCCTTGCTCCCGCGCTCAATACCCTGCTCGATTCCACGTTCGATTCCCTGTTCAAGGCCATCCGCGAGGCCCTTTTGACTACCTTCACGGTAAGCCTTCTCAAACAAGGTCCTCAAGCTTTCAGCTAACATAGTCGGTTCCTTCACACCTGATGGTTCCAAGGCTACTTCGCCGATTACAGGTTGAGCCATCTGGCGAAAAAAATCGTTCAACCAGTGGGTGAACAGACGAACAGCATCTAAATCCTCATTTTTCAATATATCGAAAAAATCGTTCAGCCTCAACACAAGGTCCTCAGCGGGTACTGTCTCTGCGTAGAATAGGAGTGATACCAGATTGCGCATTTCAAGAAGCGTGGAGCTGGAAAAACTCCTCTCTTCTATATAACATCGCTCTCACGTCGAGCATAGGCTTCTGTAACAAATTTGGTTTTGTACGGTTCCATACGAGAAAAATCCAGTTCCCTTGCAAAATTTTCGTGCACAAAGTTTTCGAGCAGACCCTGCACAAAAACAGGGTGAGAGAACAATTCCGTATAGCGGGTGTCGCTGTAGTGCTTCACGAGTGCCTCCCGGAAAGCGCTACGTGGCAGGAAGCACCAACGCTTTCAGGGTAAGGCGATTAGGCTAAGGGTATATAAACTGCTACGACAGCTCGTGAGGCATCTGCCGGCGCCGGGGCCTGAAGTAGGTCTTGGCGGAGTAATCGTACAGGTCTGAGACCTTGGTCATGTAGATGCAGGCGTAGCCGTCTATCTGGCCGGCGTAGCGGCTCTCTTCCTGGCCGGCGCGCAGTACCTCGCCCCAGTGGGGATTGAAGAACGTGCGGTGGGCCGTGAGCTTCTCCGATATCTCCTGGTTGATGCGGTCGGATTCATCAAAGAGCGACTCGAGGAGCTTGCGGTCGGTTTTCCGTCCCTCGTAGCGGTCCAGCTCCATGCGGTTTATCTGGTTCTCTATGACTTCCTTGCGTTCCATCAGGCGGTCCATGTCCTGTTGGAGCCCCGCGGCCGCCTTGAGACTGGCGATTTCCCTGGTCAGGTCGTCGAGGACCAGGGCGGTGCGCCAGTCGCAGCGCTTCTTTATGGATACGACATCGCCGTAGATATGATCGCCCAGGTACAGGATCTCGCGACCGTCCAGGCCCAGATCCTTCTGCAGGGGCTGGAACCAGCCGCCCTGATACAGGCCTGTGGCCACCGAGCCCTCGTAGTTGCTCATCAGGCCGGTCTCGGGGTCTATCTTGAGGAAACGGTTGGGCACCTCGAAGAAGCGCGGCTTGTCGGCCAGTGTGATGACTACGTCGAACACGTCCCGCCAGCTCTTGTGGTTCTTCCAGAACGGATCAAGCGCGTATTCCAGCAAGGCCTTGGTATACTCGTAGTCAGAGTTGGTGATTATCATCAGCTTCTTGCCGTAGTCCTTGTAGCGCTCCAGGAGGCTAGGCACGCGGGGGTCCTGGATGACGTAACTGGGCAGGTCGGCCCTGACCTTCTTCTTAAGGGAGCCGTTGCGGTGGACCGAATCGACGGCCCTGGCGACATCGTCGGCTATCGTAGCATAATCCGGCAGCGCCGCGCCTTGGCTCTTGAGGTCGATGAGCTGTGAATACAGCACGCCCGTGGAAATGGCGAAGAGCGTATCCAGCGGCAAGAAAGCGGGATCGGACAGCTCCACGGCCACGTTCTGGTACACGTTCTTCATTACCCTGAAGTCTATGGGTTCCAGGCCGTGGCAGGCCATCTTGACCTTGCCGTAGCGGCTCAGCTTGAGCAGGTTGCCGTTGCGCTTGTCTATGACCAGCCCGACCAGAGCCAGCTCCGAATCGAACTCAAGCGCGCCGACGGCCTTCGGGTAAGACTTCTCCTCCACCAGCAACCTGGCGGCGTAGCTGTGGGCCAGCGACTCGAAGGCCTCGGTGTCGTAACGGACCAGGGTATAGTCCATGTCAAAGCCTATAAGGGCTATCTGCTTGAGATTCAGGGAACGGTTAACAAAGACGCTCATGGTGGAGAAGCCTAGAAGATGGGAGGCCCGGCGTCAAGCTATCGGAGTCGCCAGGGCGTCAAGGTTGGACTGAGCGCTGGATCAAGAGTACAATTCCTAAGAAACAAAACGGGGACAGTGCCGATGCCCCCGACATCCCGTAATGCAGGAACAACGTCATGTACTTCAACAAAGACACAATGAAAAAAGAGGTCGTAGAAGGCGGTATAACCAGGTACATCTACACTGGAGCGCACATGCAGGTAGTGGAGTATCACTTCCCTCCTGACAAATCCTTCCCGATGCACCGGCATGAGGTCCACGAGCAGATGGGTCTACTCGTCAGCGGACGGTTGGGTTTCATGCTGGACGACCAGGAAACGGTGCTCTTGCCCGGCGACTATTACCACGCGGCCCTGAATGTGGACCACAGGGCCTGGACGCTGGACGAGCCGGCTGTACTGGTGGATTTCTTCTCGCCGCCCCGGGATGATCTGAAGTAGAGAAGGACTATCTCTCATCAACACGCACCTGGGCAAAGCCTGAGCGGATTTCTTCTACGCTATAAAAAAACGAGGCGCCCTTACGGCGGGCGCCCCATCAAGCCGCTTAGTTCTGAGGCATTATCAGATCGGGTATGAACATGGTTATCTCGGGCACGAAGGTAATGAGCATGAGCACAGCCACCATCGCTCCCCACATCGGAAGCAGAGCCTTAGTCACTTTTTCCATCCTGATGTGGCCAATGGCGCAACCCACGAAGAGAGCAGAACCGACCGGAGGCGTCGTCAGGCCGATGGCCAAGTTCAAAATGAGCATGATGCCGAAATGTATGGGAGACATCCCCAAGCTACCCACGAACACGGGGTAGAGTATGGGCGTCGTTATGAGGATGAGCGGAGCCATATCCATTATCATCCCGAGGAGCAAGAGCAGAACATTTACGAGGAGAAGCAGTATTACTCTGTTGTCGGTGATTGAAAGCAGGGCCTGGGTAGCCAAAGCGGGAATGCGGAGGTATGCCATGATCCAGCCAAAGGCGCTTGCGGCCGCGATGAGTGACATGACCATAGCCAGGGTCTTAAGGGAATTGTACAGGATGCCCTTCATTGCCCTGAAGGGGATTTCCTTGTAGACGAAGAATGTTATGAAGAACGTGTACACCACGGCGACCGCGGCGGATTCCGTGGCTGTAAATACGCCGGAGATAACGCCGCCCATGATGAGCACCGCGGTAAACAGTCCGAGAAACGCGTCCTTGGTTATGAGCAACGCTTCCTTTAGAGAGTACTTTCGTTCCTTGGGATAATTGCGCTTTACCGCGTAGTAGTAGCTCAGGATCATCAGGCTGACGCCGAGCAGTATGCCCGGTATGAAGCCGCCCAGGAACAGCCGGCCAACGGAGACGCCGCCCGCCGCAAGTGAATAAATTATCATGTTGTGGCTGGGAGGGATTATGACTCCCTGGCAGGCGCTCGTGACCGTAAGAGCGACCGTGAAATCGTCGTCGTATCCCTTCTCTTTCATCACCGGTATGATGATGGAACCTATCGAAGATACGTCGGCTACGGCGGAACCGGAGATGCCGCCGAACAGCATGCTGTCCAGGCAGTTGACCTGGGCCAAGCCGCCGCGGATCCGCCCTACCATCACGCTGGCGAACAGCACCACTCTTCTGGATATACCGCCCTGGCTCATCATCTCGCCGGCGATTATGAAAAACGGTATGGCTAAAAGGCTAAAAGACCTGACGCCTTGAACCATCTGCTGGACCACAGCCATCAGCGGAATCTTCAGGTAGGTCGCCGTTATGAGCGAAGAGAATATCAGCGAGAAGGAAATCGGAACCCGTATCAAAAGCAGGACGATGAACGAGCCCAGCAATAGGACAATAGCGAGGTTAAGGTCGAACATCGGCGGCTCCTATGACGTCCTTGATCCCGGTCTCTCCGGACAGGTAACGATCTACGGCAAGGTCCTTGGTATCGAAATGGAAAAGATCGGCTATGGCTTCGTAGATGATCACGATGGCGCTAATGGGCAGGATACCGTACAGTAGTCCCGCCGGCCACTTGGTCGCGGGCATTATCGACGACATAGTCATCGCCGCGAGCTTCCATCCATATACCAGCATAGCCAGGCCAATGACCAGGTAGACCACGCCCCTGATGATGGTGAGCACCCTGTCGATCCGCTCGGTCATGCGATGCTCCGCTATCAGGCTGAGGTTGATGTGCAGGTCCTGCTTTACGCCCAGACTCATGGCGACGAAGATGAACCACACATCCAGCAGAAGCGAGACTTCCTCCGACCATATGAGGCCGCTGTTGAAGCCGTACCGCAGGACTACGTTCACAAAGGTGATGAGCACCATGGCGACCATCATCAGTTTGGATAGGTATACCATCCCGATGTGCAATAAGTTGAAGAACGCTATTATTCTTTGTTTCATAGGCCTGCCTTTACAGTAAGATAAGGCTCGAGCAGGACTTGATACTGTCCTGCCCGAGCCCCGACTCTCGATTCGCCGGCTTACTGTACTTCGCCGATGCGCTTGACCAGGTACTGGACCGCGGCGGGCTGTTTGTCATACAGGCCCTTCATGGCGGCCTGCCAGGGAGCCTTGTCGGCTATGACGGTGATCATAGAACCGCCGGCCTTAACCTTGGCCTCAGAAGCCTTCTCACGCTCGGCCCACAGTTTGCGCTGATAGGGAATGGCGTCTATGGCGGCTTGCTTGATCATGTCCTGATCGGCCTGTGACAGTTTGGCCAGGGAAATCTTAGAACCGATGATTATCTCCGGAACGCGGGTATGCTCGTCCACCGTGTAGAATTTAGCAACTTCGTGTGGCTGGTGGATTCGTAACTGGGCCAGTTGTTCTCGGCGCCGTCGATGACGCCGGTCTGGAGGCCGGAGTACACTTCACCGTAGGGCATCGGGGTGGCAACGGCGCCGAGGCCCTGAACCATGCCTACCATCAGCTCGCTCTCCTGTACGCGGATCTTGAGTCCGGCCAAGTCGGAGGGCCTTGCAACGGCTCGTTTGGAATTGTAGAAATTGCGGGCACCGGGCTCGAACCAGCCCACGCCTACGAAGCCGGATGGCTCAAGGGAGGCGAACAGTTCCTTGCCGATCGGGCCAAGGAGCACCTTCCACATATGGTCTTCTGAACGATACAGATAGGGAAGCTGAAGGGCGTTGAACACCGGTACGAAGGCGGCCAGCGGCGATATGCTGACGCGGGTAAAGTCAATGGCGCCAAACTGCACCTGCTCGATGACGGCCTTCTCCTGGCCGAGCTGCGAACCGGGGTACACTTCAATGACGATGCGGCCGCCGGAGCGTTCTTTGACGAGCTCGGCGAATTTCATGTCGCCCAGCGTGGTGGGATAATCGGCGGGATGAGTTTCAGCGAGGCGCAGCACGATGGCCTTGACGGCTCCGGCCGGTGCGGCTTCCTTGGTGCCAGTGGCGTAGGTCACTGAAGTCATGGCGAGCAGCACCATGACGGCCGATAGTAATTTCCTGACTTTCATTTCTTCCTCCTGTTCAAGCTGTGAGCCTTCGATAACAGGCACAGGATAAGTCCGTTACTGAAACCGCGGCTCGGGAAATACTTGCGTAATGTTGGATTTTCTTGCGAGGAGCTGTCGGATAGATTCCTAACCGGCGCGATAATCCGCGGGGCTTACGCCTTCGTATTTACGGAACACCCGCGAAAAATAGGCCTGGTCGTTGAAGCCAACCATGGAGCACACTTCTTTTACCCGGTATTGTCCGCTGCGCAGAAGGTCCTTGGCCGCGGATATCCTCAGGCGACAGAATACGTGCACAAAGGTGTCGCCGCCCTGACGGCTGAAAAGCCGGCTCAGATGCGACGGCGCGCTGCCCACCGCGGCGGCCACATCGGCGAGCGAAAGGTTCTCGGCCAGATGGGCATGCATATAGGCCAAAGCCCGCTCGACCGTCGCGCCGCCGTGCCGGTTGATGGTTGTCTCAACGGCGTCCGCGCAACCCGGAGCGAGCAACACAAGCGGTCTTTCGCTCCGGGCAAGCGCCAAAGCGTCGCGCGCCGCGACAAAAGGCGCAACGCCATCAGAGGTCGAAACGTAGCAAGCCCCAATGAGCAGGCGGTAGCCCAGACTCGCGAGCGCGTCTTCCGCAAGTTGTTCCAGGGCCCGCTTAAGCGAGTCGTACACGGCTTTCTCCGTCAGGGAACCATCATGCGGAATGGCCGCCGCGCCGTACACTTCTACCGTTCCCGCCTCAATCATGCTAGGCCATCCGGCTGCGGAAAATCGGCGCTCGCTCAAGGTCTTGATTTTCATGAGCGCCGGGCTTATCCCTGCCGTGTCAGGATGAGCGGAGGGAACCGGCCGCGCGACCAGCGCAAGTAATCCCGAGTCATCCAGGCCTTTTAGGCCGAAAAATGACGAAAGCCTCCGGCAGTCCATCTCGGCTTTGCCCAGATCGATCCGGAGCTCTTCTTCCAGGAGCGCTAGCGCGTGTCCGCTGTCCTTATCGATGCGGCGCCCCGCGTCGCTACGCAATCTCCTCTCCTCGATGCGTTCTATGACGCGAGCGGCGGTGCTTAGGATTTCTTCGGCCGACGCCGGCTTCACAAGATATTCATCCACGCCCAGCCGTATGGCCTCTCTGGCGTAATCGAAGTGGTCAAAGGCAGTCACGAATACGATGTGTATGTCGGGGCATAGTTTCCTGAGTTCAGAGGCGGCCTTGAGGCCGTCCATGCCCGGCATGCGAATATCCAGAAAAGCCAGATCCACCGGCGCGGCTTCCGCGAGCAATACGGCCTGGCGCCCGTTGGCCGCTTCTATCAATTCCAGTTCATGGCCATCGAGGCCGGACAGTATGCTGTGCAGCGCCCGACGTTCCAGCGGCTCGTCGTCCGCTATCAACATGCGTATTTTCATGCTTGGGGCTCCGCAGGCGGTTCCGCGGGAAAGGATATGCGTACATGCGTGCCCTTGCCGGCCTCGCTTTTGATTGACAGATGAGCGGCCGTGCCATATCGAAGCGCGAGCCGCTTTCTGACATTGTCTATGCCTATGCCTTCTATAGCCGGTTCAGCGCCTGTCGGCTTGCGTTTTTTTACGGCGGG
>CAZNCK010000038.1:21258-24360 GCA_964571545.1 uncultured Treponemataceae bacterium
CCATGCCTACCCCTGTATCCTTGATATTGAGTATGAGACGACTGCCGTTCTTGTGAGCCTCTACACTTACACTGCCGCCGTCTTCGCGGGGCTCGATGCCATGCCTCACGGCGTTTTCAACGAAAGGCTGTATGGTGAAGCGCGGTATGAGCGCTGTTTTGGCGGAGCCGTGGGCTTGTATGGTCCATGCAAGTCTCTCTCCGAAGCGGAGAGCCTGAAAGGCCAGGTATTCCTCTACAATGCCAAGCTCCGCGGCCAGCGGCACCATAGACTCGGGGGCGCCCAGCGCGTAGCGGAAAAGCCTGCCCAGAGCAAGCGTCAACCCCTCTGTCTCCTTGGCGCCCTCGAACAAGGCCATCCTGGCTATCGTGTTGAGCGCGTTGAAGAGAAAATGCGGCTGTATCTGATCCTGGAGGCTGATAAATTGGGCCTCCCGCAAGGCCCGCTCCTTCCCCATCAGCTCACGCTCCTCTTCGCGCAGACGCCGCTCCAGCTCCGCCTTGCCCTTCAGGTCCGTGAGCATGGAGGCTATGCTCTTACTCATGGTGTTAAACGAGCGCGCCAGCACCTCAACCTCGTCGCCCGTGGGGGCATGCACCTCGGGCACATCCAGCTCGCCTGAGGCTATGCGCTCCGAGGCGTCTGCGAGCCTGCGTATGGGGCCTGCTACCGAAGAAGAAAATGCGGCGGCAGCCATTCCAAAGAGCAGGACAAACAAGATCAGCCCGCCCGCGGTAAATCTTCGTATCACGGAGATGCGCTGTATGAGCGCCTGGTAGCGGGCATCGCCGTAGTACATGGCCTCTGATAGAAGAGACGATAGATAAGAATCCATATAACCAAAAATACGGCCGGCGTATGCCAAGTCTTGATGCCAATCCTTGTCGTTTGCCAAGCGTCGGTCTATTGCCATATTCAGGCGCTCGAAATACGCCTCTATGCCGCGGCGGGTGGCTTGCAACGCAAAGAAAGCGTTCAGCGATTCTGGTTCCGCCAGCTCCATGCTGCTGACGATGATGAGAAAGTCGTGCAGCTCCTGTTCGACGGGCACCTTTTCCGGCAGGTTCACGTCCCGGAGCAGGCTCTCCACCCTCGTATAGTGTTCAGCCAGTTCCAGCCTCAGCCTGTGCACGCTGTGGTAGCGGGACAGGCTGCCTTCAAACTCATTGATGGCGCCGTAGGCCGCCATCTGTATCGAGAGGTCGAGTAGCACCACGGCCAGGATGGCCACGCTGTAAAACAGGAGGAGCTTGCCGCGAATGCTGTGTCTGATTCTGGTGCGCATGGCTCGTCACCGAATCATAGTCGACACGGCCGCTTCACGCAAAAACGGCGTCGAGGGAGCCAAGGGATACCGTCTCGACCCGCCCATCCTCGAGCCACTCGGGAAGGATATAACCCCAATCAGCCAGCAGGCATCGCGCTGAATGCGCCGAACTACCCGTGAAATGATCGATCTGATCATCGACGAATACGGCCTTTGTCGCGCCGAGCCCGTCCATCACCCTGTCTATATAATCGAGCTTGCGTTCCTTGCCTGAACAGTAGATGCGCGAGCCGGACCAGGCTATACCGTGAAAAGACAGGATCTTGGAGATAAAATCCGCCTCCTTGGTGGAGAGGATCAGCGTATCGTCGTCCCTTCCGTGTTTATCGAGAAGCGCCTTCATGCCTGGATACAGGGGATTGAGCGCATACCAACGCTCCGGATCGGTAGAGAACAGTTCTCTGCGGGCTCGGTAAAAAAGATCATGAAAAAGATCGTCAAGGCTCCGATTCTCGCTGACTAGCGCATCGAATTCTTTCTGCGATCCAACGATCAGCCGACGCTGCAGGCACAGTTGCAGGAACATGTAATCTCCGCCCCTGCGGATGTAGGGACGGAGTTGCCTGAAGGTCCGCTCGTCATCGGCCCCCGGTTCCGGAGCGGCCACTTTCAGGTAGAGACCGTAAAAAGCGGCGCGGGAGACCGCGTAGCATTCTGGCAGGCTATCGCAGATGACTCCGTCGAAATCCAGGAAAATCAGCCGGCGATCTTCTTTTTCAATCATGCCTTGGTACACCCAACAACTCTATGTGCTTCCTGAAGTGGTCTTGCAGGCAACCGTAATGCGCCTCTTCCTGTGCGGAGAGGAAACTGAAGAATCTGGGTCGCAGTTCCGGGTCGGTAAGCAGGCCGCCGTAGCTGATATGCAAGAGTTGCCTGCTCTCGGGCCGCTCAAGATAGCCGGGCAGCTCGTCGTCGGGGATACCGGCGATAGACGGAATCCTGGAGAGGTCGGGAGTGATGTGGTACAGCTTGAGCGCCTCGGGATAATACTGGTAGGCCTTCTCAAACATAGCCCTGAACAACCCCGCATCGAATTTTGCCGTGGACCTGAGCGCCTCAAGCCAGCTCGTGCCCGCGGTCTTGACGTGGACGCGAAGGCCGGTGTGGCGGCCGATGACGGGGTACACGGAGAATTTGTCGCTGCCCGAATGGATTGATATTTTATACCCGCCATAGGCCTTGGCGATTTCACAGTGCACGATGAATTGCCGTTCGAATTCCGCGACATCCCCGATGTAGTCTATGCCCTTCTGGAACTCGCCTATGAAGCGCGGCGCGAGTGAATTGACCGTAACGCCCCGTCGTTTCAGTTCCGCGGCTATGAAGAGATGATGGGAAGGAATTGTCGGCGTGGTGGTCTCATCGATGCTAATCTCCAGATCGTACGCGTCCCCCCGCCTTGACCGCAGCAAGTTGTCCACTTCACTAGAAAAATCGAGGGCCTTCCAGTACATGAGGCCGCAGCGTTTAGCCTCGACCACGGATATCGCAAGCGAATCGCCTCCCAGGTTAAAGGTCTTGCCGGCGTAGTCGGAGAGGACCCGAGCGCGAACTGTTTCCGGCAGCTTCGCGAATGCGTCCTCGATGGCCCGCTCGTTCCAGTCTCCGGGCGCTGGATTCATCACCTCGGTAAGATCCAGGGTTATCATGGGCATGCCCGCGTCCACGGCCACATCGATGTCGGCAAGGGTCTTGAGATGGTCTCCGTCGGCGCCGTAGCCTCGATCGAAGCCTTCCTCCAATACCGAGAACGCCGCATCCTTGACCACCTC
>CAZNCK010000038.1:24370-29137 GCA_964571545.1 uncultured Treponemataceae bacterium
GAGCTTCAGCTCTCGGATGGACTGCTGGGCCAGCACGGGGCTGATGTCGTAATTGCGGGCCGCGCGTATATGGCCTGGACCGGCCAGGCCCAGCCGGTCGCCGCAGCCGATAGTGGTCCGTTCGCCGCGCAGCGATACAGGCGCGAGGAACGGCAACTGTTCCTTTGCAACCAGGTAATTTTCGTACGAGCGCTCGGCTTCCATAACCCGCAAGCCGGCCATAGAGTAACGTGAGCCCGTAAAACCAGCGGGCAACTGGCTTCTGGATACGCCGAAGAGTTTCTTGGCTCCATGAGCGCCGGCGATGAAAAAAAGCGCTCCGTTAGCCTTGAAAAAAGACCGGGGATAATAGTAAAGGCCGTTGCCCGCATCGGTACGCCCAAAAGAGCATGCCCGTCGCTTGGCAAGCTCTTCCTCGCTCGCTCCAAGCAGTCCCTGCCTGTCCAGGATGGCCAGCAGCAGTTCCCTATCGCGCTGCGGCTTCAGTCCGGCGTTTGTATCGCTCATACGGATCGCTCCTTCAAGGAAATCCCGAACCAGGATGCGGCGTTGCGGAAACAGATATCCTTAACCATGCCGCCCGCAAGCTTCATGTCCGCTGGAATCTCGCCCTTATCCATCCATCCGCCCACGAGCCTGCACAGAATGCGCCTAAAATACTCGTGCCGGGGATAACTCAGAAAACTGCGAGAATCGGTAAGCATGCCCACGAACGCGGACAGCAGGCCCATGCTGGCAAGGGCAGTCAACTGGCGCTCCATGCCGTCTTTCTGGTCGTTGAACCACCAAGACGAGCCGAACTGCAGCTTGCCCGCCTGCGGTCCGCCCTGAAAGGCGCCGGTCATGGCCGCGAGCACTTCGTTGTCCCGCGGGTTAAGCACGTACAGGATGGTCTTGGGCAAACGGTCGTCCGCGTCCAGCCTGTCCAGCAGGGCGGCGAGGCCTTCAGCCTGGGGCCAGTCTCCTATCACGTCGTACCCGGTATCCGGTCCCAGCGCCGCGAACATCCTGCTGTTGACGCTGCGCATGGCTCCCAAGTGCAGCTGCATCACCCAGCCCTGATCCGCGTCCATGCGGCCCAGCTCGGTAAGCACGGCGCCCCTGAATTTCAGTATCTCGTCGCGCGAGGCGCTGTTTCCGGCAAGAACCAGCTTGAATATATGGTCGCATTCCGCGTCCGTGCCGCGCTCCACCGGAACGAAGGTGAGGCCGTGGTCGGACAGCCGGCAGCCGTGCGCGTGGAAGTATTCATGCCGCGCCTTCAACGCCGCGATCAGAGCGGCATAGTCGCCTACCGCCAGACCCGAAGCCTTCTCCAGAGCCTCAATCCATGCCTTGTAGCGGCCAGGATGTTCCAGCGCGTGGGCCTTATCGGGCCTAAACGCTGGAAGCACCTTGATGCCGAAGCCCACGTCCTTGGCTATGTCCTCGTGAAAATTCAGCGCGTCCACCGGATCATCGGTGCTACATACCGCCCGCACGCCAAAGCGCTCCATGAGGCCGCGCACTCGGTACGAGTCCTTCCCGAGCAAGACGTTGCAGTGGTCGTAGATTCTGTCGGCGCTGTCAGGGTTCAGTAGCTCTTCCACACCGAACACCCGCTTCAGTTCGAGCTGTGTCCAATGGTAGAGCGGGTTGCCCAGCGTCTTTGGAGCCGTACGCGCCCAGGCCCGAAACTTCTCTCGGTCGGAAGCGTCGCCGGTTATGTGCGATTCGGGTATGCCGCAGGCGCGCATGGCCCGCCACTTGTAATGGTCGCCCTTGAGCCAGAGCTGCGTCAAATTCTCGAAACGGGTATTCTCGGCTATCTGTCGCGGCGGTACATGACAGTGATAATCGAAAATAGGCATGCCCGCCGCATAATCATGGTACAGCGTCCTGGCGGCATCGCCCTCCAGTAAAAAATCCTCATTAATGAACGGTTTCATCATGCTCTGCTCCCTGCGCCGTGTGGCGGCTATCAGATATTGTTGACCAGGTAACCGCCGTCGACCGGTACGGTGACGCCGGTCACGAAACCGGCCGCCTGGTCGGAGGCGAGAAAGAGGCTGACCCCTGCGATCTCGGATACGTCGCCGAAGCGGCCGAAGGGGGTGTGGGCCATCACGTCCCTGCCCCGCTGCGTCAACTCGTTTGTCTTCTCGTCTATGAGTAGCGCCTTGTTCTGCTTGCCGATGAAGAATCCGGGGGCTATACCGTTGACCCTGATGCCGGCAGGCGCGAATTCCTTGGCGCAGGCCATCGTAAGATTGATGACCGCGGCCTTGGCGGCGCCGTATGCCCAGACGCCCGACAGCGGTATGTACGAGCTCATTGAAGCCATGTTGATGATGTTGCCCTTGATGCCCCGTTCTATCCAGTACGCCGCGGTCACCTTGGTAGGCACCACCAGGCCCGCTATCAGATTAAGCTTGAGGATATCCTCAAAGAGCGGCACATCGATTTCGACGAAGCTGGACTTGCCCTTGTTGCCGCCGGCGGCGTTGACGAGGACCTGCGGGCCGCCAAGCCCTGTATCAGTCAGTTCCAGAGCATTTCGTACGGCTTCCTCAGAATTCGCGTCCACCACCACCGTCAGTATCCGCGACGCGGCGCCCTCAAGCCCGGGCAATCCCAGCAGACGCTGCTTCGCAGCCTCCACGGATTCCAGCCTGTGGCCCCACAGCGCGACCCTGGCTCCGGCCTTCAGAAAGGCCTCGGACATGGCCCCGGCTATCGCGCCGCCGCCGCCGGTGATGGCCACGGTCTTGCCTTCATACGAGAACATTGTATCCAGATAGTTCATCGCTGCGCTCCTTACTTGACGAAAATGGTTTCTTAGCTATCCGCGATCACGACCTCGAGGCCAAAGTCCTTTAGGTCCTTCTGGTGGGTAAAGTCCTTGTCGCTGATCAGCACGTCAACGTCTCCGGCCCTCGCGAAAATGGAAAATGCCTCACGCCCGAATTTCGCGGAATCAGCCAGCACGACGCGCCGCTTTGACACCTCGAGGACCTTCTGCTTGAGCTGGGATTCGATTAGGTTCTGCGAGGAAAATACGCCACGGGCCGAGAAACCGCTCGTTCCGAGAAAGCAAGTCTCTATGTTGAGCATCCTGAGCGCCTCGATCGCCATAGGGCCGATGAACGACCCGGCCTCCTTGCGATAACTACCGCCAAGGCTGATGAGGCTTATCTCCGGGCAATCGTTGAGCAGGACCATGACGTCTATTGAATTGGTGACGACCCTGAGGTTGGTGTCCTTGAGCTCCCGGGCCAGAAGCAGGCAGGTACTCCCCGCATCGAGGTAAATGGTCTCCCCCTCCCGGACGAGTTCCCTCGCCTTCCTGGCTATGCCCTGTTTCGCCTCCATCCGCTCATGTTGCCGAACTTCGATGGTCTTGAGAAAACGGATATCTTCGGCGATCTGGGCCCCGCCCCTCGTTCGTATCAGACAGCCCATTTCTTCAAGCTGTGCTAGGTCCTTGCGTATAGTCACCTCCGACACGTCGAGTTTCTGTGAGAAATCACCCACAGAAACGGAGCGGAGAAGGCTGAGGAGCTTGAGGATTTCTGCATGACGGGGAAGATGAACCACGTTTCGCTACCTTTCGTTTTTCACAATATATCGAAGCGGCACTACTGTCAATAAAACTCTGAACAATGCCAATCCCTTGCTAAAAGCTTGACGATAACAACCATGTATGGTATTTGATTTCGTATAGTAGTATATTTCGAAAGGTAAAGAAAGCGATATGAGCAATGCCCCGCGTAATCCGGCTCAGGCTCTTGAGGAAATGACGCCTACTCAACGCTTTTTTGTGGGCATGGATTCCGATGGCTGCGTCTTCGAATCAATGGAACTCAAGCAGAAGAATTGCTTCTGCCCCAATTTCATACGCAGCTTTGGATTGCGGGCCATCTCTGGATATGCCCGCGAGACCTGGGAATTCGTCAACCTGTACTCCAGAAGCAGAGGTTGTAACAGGTATCAAGCCGTCATGCGGACCCTGGATCTCCTCAGAGAGCGCCCGGAAACTAAGGCCAGCGCCGTCGTCATACCGACGATGGACGGGCTCAGGGACTGGCTGCGTAGAGAAACGAAACTCGGAATTTTAGCGCTCAGGACCGAAGTCGAACGCGGGGGGAACGCGGATCTGGAACTGGTCTACCGCTGGTCGCTAGCGGTCAACGAGGCGATAGAGAAAATGGCTCGAGCCGTTCGGCCATATCCCCTGGTGCTGGAGTCGCTCGAAGCCTTGCGGGGCAAGGCCGACGCCATGGTCATATCCCAGAGTCCCTTCGAGGCGCTCAAGCGGGAATGGGAAAAGTACGGGTTCGACCGCTTGGTCAGGTGCATAGCCGGCCAGGAGCTGGGCGCCAAGACCGGGCACATCGCCTTGGCAGCCCGGAGAAAATATCCGGCCGCCAACATCCTGATGGTCGGCGATGCCCCCGGCGATCTCGAGGCGGCCAGGGAAAACGGCGCCCTCTTCTATCCCATCAATCCCGGGCACGAAGAAGACTCCTGGCGCCGCTTCCACGGGGAGGCGCTCGGCAGGTTCTTCGAGGGCAGCTTTGCCGGAGCCTATGAAAGCGCGCTCGTACGAGAATTCGACGGGTATCTCCCCGAACTACCGCACTGGAGGAGCTGAACATGCGGCAAGGCTGGATGATGCCTTATTAGTTCATCGAACCTTGTGTCTCCTTCAGCAGGCGTACTTAGGCACATAGGTGGCACCAACCTTGAGCGGCGTCACGGCTTCCTTGTGCCAAATCTTATTGCCTT
>CAZNCK010000039.1:0-7700 GCA_964571545.1 uncultured Treponemataceae bacterium
ATGATGAGCTACCACCCTGGCGGCCGGCTTCCTCGGAAGCGCCGACGCTGCGGGAGCGCTGGCATCGGAACCAACAACAGCCACTGGGGTTGCGGCAGGAACAGCGCCGGCAGCGGGAGCAATCGGCTTCTTCTTGACGACGACGACTTTCCGCTTCTCCGCCGAGACAACGGCAGGGGCGGGCTCGACGATTTCGTCAGCGGGCCTTGGTTTAGCCTGCTTGATGAGGACGGGCTTAGGTTTATTCTCGTTATTATCGGACATAGCTCACCTTCAGGATTCCTTGTCTTCCGCATCCTCATCCTCGTACTCAAAGGAGAGGGCAACCCCGCATTGCGGGCACTGGGTCATATCGGGCGTTACTTGGGCACGGCAATCGGGGCATTCATAGACTTCAGCTTCAACCTCTTCGGTATCAGCGTCAGCCGCCACTTCAGGTTCTTGCTCGAATTCTTCCTCTATGACTTCCACGTTCTCTTCTATGATACGGCGTACGGAAACCAGCGCTTCCGCGCTTACGCCTTCAATGGCAAGCAACTCGTCTTCTGGCCTTGCCATAAAATCTTCTATCATTTCTACGCCAGCGTTGGCGAGCAGAGCGGCAAAGGCTTCGTCCACACCGGGCAACTCGTCCACACGGAGGATTTCTTCTTCTTCTCCGAAGAGACTCGAAGCCGCGCGCCGCGCTTCGCTCGACAGATCGAGATCACGGAACTGCTCGTCGGTCTTGACGTCGATGCTCCAATCGCAGAGGCGGTTGGCAAGGCGTACGTTGAGGCCCTGCTTTCCTATCGCAACCGAAAGCTGACTCTCGTCAACCACAGCGAGGGCTGTATGCCTGGCCTCATCGATGATATAAACCTCGCGGACATCGGCCGGCGACAGCGCGTTCTTTATGAAACGCCTGGGGTCGACCTCGTACTTGAGCACGTCGATTTTCTCGCCCTCGAGTTCGCGAATTATGTTCTGTATCCGTATGCCCTTGAGGCCGACGCAGGCGCCCACCGGGTCAACATCGTCGCGCCTCGAATACACCGCGATCTTGGTGCGATAACCAGGTTCGCGTACGATCTTGAAGACCTCGATGGTCTTGTCGTAGATCTCGGGAACCTCGAGTTCGAGGATTTTTTGCACGAACTCCGGATGGGTCCTCGACAGGACTATCTGGGGGCCGTTCTTGCTGACCTCGGCTATCAACGCCTTGATACGCTCGCCGGGCTGGTAGGTTTCCCTGGGGGACTGGAACTTCTTGGGGAAGAAACCCTCGACTCGGCCCAGGTCTACGAAAATGTTGCCGTTCTTCTCGCGCTGGTAATAACCGATGATGATTTCGCCCTGCTTGGCCTTGTACTCGGCGTACAGCGTATCGCGGGAGATTTCCCGCAACGACTGTCGTGTCGTCTGCTTTGCCAGCATGACTTCCTGAAGATCGAATTCCTTGGGATCGATGGGGATTTCGAGTATATCGCCGAGTTCGGCTCCGTCTACAAGCTCCCGTGCCTCTTCAAGAGAGACTTCGAGAACGGGGTCGTCGATTTCATCGACGATAGTCCGCTTCGCGAGTATCTCGACGCCATCGTAGTCTCCGGTGAACCGGACGATGGCGTTCTCCGCGGTACCATAGCGCTTCTTATAAGCGGCGAGGAGGGCGTCCTCAATGGTCTTCAGGACGAGATCTTCAGAGATCCCCTTTTCCACTATAAGTTGGCGAATCGCTTCTGCCATATCTGAAGCCATGTCTTACCTACCCTCCTGGGAATGATCGAGCTTTCCTTTTCGGATTTGTTCAATAGTTACGGTGTGATCACCATCTGTGGTGGCAACGACAACGACGGCGCCGTCGGAAGACACAATGCGTCCCTCGACGGTATCCTCGTCTTCAAGGAAGAGGCATACGCCGCGGCCGACGAACACCGCGTACTCCCGGGCTGACTTGATAGTTCTGTCGATGCCCGGCGATGCAGTTTCCAGCTCGAAGTCGTCGTTACCCAGAAGCGCTTCAAGCCGAGCTTGAATGAGCCTGTGCGCCTTGGAGCATTCGTCAATGCCTGTGCCGTCGGCACGGTAAATGACCGCACCGACTCTCGTGGAGCCCTTGGTACGGCTTATGTGCAAGTCGACCAGCTCGATGCCAATCCCCTTGAGGAGGGAGGCTATATCATTGGCGAGTTCTACTGACTCTGTCATACCTATAAAAAAAGAGCCGTGGGAACGACTCTTCTTAACTTACCCCTATAAGAAAAACCATGACTGTTTGCATCATAGCTCTCGGTCATGGGTAAGTCAAGACACGGAGTAGCCTTAGTCAGCCGCTATGGCCACAGCGTCGACACGGACAGAACCCGCGGCTTTAAGAGCGCGCGCGCACTCTGATAGAGTAGCGCCGGTGGTCAGCACATCATCGAGCAGCACTGGATCGGAGGGAACCGCGCACGGTTGCCTCATAAAAATCTTCGCGATTCCGATTTTCCCGCGCATGTTGGCTGCGCGGCCTTGAAGGTCGAGGGCCTTCTGCTGTAAACCGTCGGCGCGGGTCAATATTCGCCTGACGACAATGCCATGATGACGCTCCAGAAGGCGGGCTATGTCTTCCATTTGATCCCAGCCCTTGCGCCTAAGCTTTCCGGGTCGTGGTGGCACAGTAACGACGATGCGGCCAGGAAAGCGCTCTTGGAGCATCTGCGCGATAACTTCGGCGAAAAAATGAGCCAGACTGCGGCGCCCGCCAGACTTGTACGCCAGTACGGCAGTCCTCACATCTCCCGCGTAACGGAACAAAGGAAACGCGGAATCAAAGCAATATTCGACGCTCCGACAACGCATGCAGCGTCCGCGCTCCGAGACTATCGGCTTTCCGCATACCGAACAATGCTCTACCCTCGGGGCGACAGAAGCGCGGGCATCGGCCATCATGGCCGCGGCGCATCGCGTACACAGCGGCCATAAGGCGGCGGCTTCTGCCTCATCCCCGCACACGGCACAATACCGAGGGGCTACGAAGGAGATGAGCCCGCGTACCAAGCGTCCCGTTCGCCGCAACGTTATCATGCCGTAGATACGCGGCCCAGAGCACGGCCGCTTTCACCCTTGATTCATCTCGCCGAGAGAGCCTTCTTGACCGCGGCCAACCGCGACAACGCGTCCAGAGGCGTCATACGGTCGATATCGAGGCTGCGGAGTTCGTCCAGTACCAGTTCCTCAACAGAAAACAGCCCGCCCGGCTCAGGAGCTCGGTTTGTTGATCCCGAGGTGCCACGAACAGGAACCGGAATCCGGCGGACGGCCCGGGCAGAAGCGCCCGGCCCGTCTTCAGTGCTGGCTACGCTGTCGACAGTGTCAGTATCGTGATCTCCCGCTTCGACGAACAAGCGCGCTTCGTCGGCTTCCAATGCGTCCCGGATCTGCTCGGCACGAGCTACAACGGACAAGGGAACTCCGGCAAGCCGGGCGACGTGAATACCGTATGACCCTGTAGCGGCGCCTTTGGCTACACGTTTCAGGAATACAACCTCTCCCGCGCGCTCCTCAACAGCCATAGACAAGTCGACGAGGCGATCGTGGCGCAGCGCGGTCAGCTCGTGGTAATGCGTTGCGAACAGCGTACGCGAACCGCACTCGTCCAGGACATGTTCGCTAACGGCCCACGCTATGGAGAGTCCGTCCAGTGTGCCGGTCCCGCGTCCAACCTCATCCATGATGACGAGGCTTAAGGGCCCCGCATTGTTGAGGATGCTAGCGGTTTCGTGCATTTCAAGCAGGAAGGTAGACTCCCCTCTGGCCAGATTGTCCTGGGCCCCGACCCGGCAAAAGATACGATCTACCACTCCGATGCGAGCTGACTGCGCGGGGACAAAGGAACCAGCCTGCGCAAGGAGCACGATCAGCGCGTTTTGCCTGAGGAAGGTGGATTTTCCGGCCATGTTGGGTCCGGTTATCAGCGCGAAACCGGTTCCATTACCGTCAAGTTCCAGGTCGTTGGGGACAAAATCGCCCGAGGGAAGATAGGCCTCGACGACAGGGTGGCGGCCGCCTTCTACGTTGAGCACTATAGACTCGTCGACGACGGGCCTGGTATAGCCATGGACCGTGGCCGCCCACGCAAAAGAGGCCGCGCAATCGAGGTCGGCTAGTTCCCTGGCGGTTTCAAAGAGCTCCGGGGCGTAGGCGCGGAGTCCAGACCGGAACTCGGCGAACAGCACACGCTCCAGGTCGACAATACGCTCCGCGGCTCCGTTAATCTCCGACTCCAGCGCGCCGAGACGTTCGGTCGTATAGCGCTCGCCGCTGGCTATGGTCTGTCGACGCATAAAATGAGCGGGGGCGCCCTGGGCGGCTCCCTTGGACAGTTCCAGATAGTACCCGATAATCTTGTTGTACTTGACCCTAAGGCCAGACAATCCGGTGGCGGCCCGTTCTTCCTCGAGATAAGCCTCCAGAACGCCATGGGCGTCGGCCCGGAGAGCCCGCAACGCGTCCAGCTCGGCGTTCCAGCCGGCCTTGATGACTGAGCCATCGGCTGGCGTCAATGCGGGATCTTCAGCTATGGCGCGGGTCAATGTACCGACAAAAGCCACGGCCGCATCCCGCCGCGCCGCGACCGCGAGCACGGAAAGGCCGGAAGGAGCGCCGGCGGGCAGGGCTGAATCCAGGGTAAGAGCGGCCGAAATAGTGTCACGGAGCGCGACAAGATCCTTGGGATTGGCCTTGTCCATCGCGAGGCGCGACGTCAGGCGCTCCAGGTCGCGGCAAGAACCGAGGGCTGCCCGTATACGCTCAAGCGCGCGTTGGTCACGATAGAGCGCTTCCACCGCGTCGAGCCGGCCATTGATGGCGCTTGCCGAGCGAAGAGGCTGCTGCAAACGCTGCCTCAGAGCCCGAGTACCCATGGCGGTTCGCGTATGGTCCACCACGCCGAGCAGGCTGAACGCGACGCCGCCATCGCGCAGATTCCTGACTATCTCAAGGTTTTTCTGGCTGGATTCGTCTATGGCCACGTGCTCCGAGTCCTCGGACCCGCGAAGCGTACGGAACTGCGTGGGCTCGACCTTGACTGAATCCTTGAGGTATTCCAGGAGGGCTCCCGCAGCGGCGATGGAAGGAGCATCATCGTCGAAGCCGAAGCCCTTGAGACTTTTCGTGCCGAAGTGCTTTAAGAGGACTGCTCTACCCTGCTCCACCGAGAAGGTCCAATCCGGGTAGCGATTCAGCATGATGCCGGGATTCTCAGCCAGGACGCGGGCTACAGTGTCGTCGTCGAGTACCGATTCACGTACAATTGCTTCGCGCGGAGACAGTCGATACAACTCGCGGCGTAATCGCTCCACATCGGCGCGCGGAAACGACACGGCCCGGAACTCCCCGGTAGACGCGTCGGCCCAGGCTAGGGCCATAGAGTCTCCGAATGCCCCGAATGCGACGAGGTAGTTGTTGGCTCCTGACTCCAGGTAGTCATCGTCTACGACGCTACCCGGAGTGACTACCTCAACGACGCCGCGTTCTATGATGCCTTTGCCCTTGCCGGGAGCGGCGAGTTGTTCGCAGATCGCGACTTTTTTGCCCGCCCTCAGCAACCTGGCCACGTAGGCGCGAGCGGCGTGGTGAGGTACGCCGCACATAGGCGCTTCCTGTCGGTGGGTCAGCGTAAGGTTCAGCAGGGCGCTTGCCTCAACGGCGTCGCCATAGAACATCTCGTAGAAATCGCCAAGCCTGAAAAAGAGGATCTCGTCCTTGTGAAGGGCCTTAATCCGATTGTATTGTTCCAGAAGGGGTACTTGTTCTGCCATTGTCGTTGCATTATAGGGGAACTTGGACTAGGATACAATCGAGGCCGGAACCGAGGCTCCGCCCCCTATTCATCTTCGCAAATATGAGGCCAATGTGGAAGAATCCCTATTCGTCAAAGAGACGAACAACCGCATCTACATACGGGCTTTTGGCCACGTCACCGCAAATTCGTGCCCCGAGCTCAAGACCCGCGTATTCGATCGCCTCGATGCCAAGCCCGCCGTTGAAGATGTACTGCTCGATCTTACGGGTTGCGAATATATGGATTCAACGTTCATGGGCCTTATCGTGGGCTTTAACAAGCGATTCCTCAGGTTCTCGGAACGACCCATCCGGTTGTTCGGGGTCAACGAAACCTGTCTCAAGCTACTGAAAACGATTGGAGTCCTCAGGCTCATTACGATAGAGGGCGAGACGCCGCACTTTCCCGAGCCACTGGAACGACTCGGTTCCGGAAAGAAGGCGGGAGCGGGCTTAGTCCTCAAGGCGCACGAAGACTTGATAGAACTCTCGCAAGAAAACGAACGCCGCTTCTCTTCACTGAGAACGGTTTTGAAAGATGCCGCGGACAAAGAGACGGACCAGGACTAGCCCGTCAGTTTATCATTTCCCCAGTAGCGCCTGAATTACCATGTCAGTGATGTCAATCATCGGGCTAAACCAGATGACAGAAGACCCTACCCCAGCAACGTCATGAGAACTGATGACTATGGAATATCCTTCCTTCTCGGAAATCGACTGCACAGTCCTGTAGAGCATCTGCACGAAAGCATCCCCTCTGGACAACGACTGGGCCTTCTCATCGAGATCGGCTTGCTTGAGCTTCACGAAATCAGAAAGGTATTGCGCCTTGCGGTAGAGGTTTTCATCGTAGGTTTTAAGAGTCTGCGCATCGCCTGAAGACAAAATCTCAAGCCGCTTGCGCTGGAGATCCTTTATCTCCTCGCTCAGTCTCTTGATTTCAAGGTTGACAGCCAGTTTCTCTTCCTCGAGCGAACGAACCGACTGCGAATCCTTATAGTAGGTCATATAGATCTTCTGCATGTCGATGACAGCCACGCGCGTTATCTGCTGGCTGAATACCTGCATCGAAAGCACAAGGAGCGTGAAGCCCAGCAGTAGTCGTCTCTTCAAGATGTACTCCTTTATGGCCGGGGGCGGGCTGAACCGTTGCTGGAAGCGCCCATTGCCCCGCTAATAACCTTAATCGAGGTTGGTCGTTACGCTCAGCACGAACTGCCACTCTTCGTTGGTAGCGTTGAACCCGCTCGCGGCATCGAAGACGAATTGCTTGGCAAAGTACACCCTGAACGGGAACTGCAGGATGATGAAACGTAGGCCGACGCCCGCGCTGTACGCAAAATTACCCAAGCCCATGTCGGCGAGGCTGGTTCCGGCGTCTATGGCGGCGTCGCCGCTCGACAGATCGAGCAAGCCTGTTCCTGTAGAAACGAGAGCGGCGCTCAAGAAACCGTCGAGAGAGAGCACCCCCGGCACGACGGGAACCCGGAGTTCCAACCAGTTGTCCCAGAGAGCGGTACCCGTGAACGTGGAGAGTTCTGACCAGCCCCTACCCACGAACGTTCCGTCTATCGCCAGCCGTTTAGGAGCGGAAACCTCTAAAGTGCGCCAGGGTTGTTTAAGCAACGCCGAGAACTTGGTGTGCCCGCCGAGCACCGCCTTCAGTGACCAGCTCTCCAGAATAGGAACATCGAGCAACGTAACGAAGGCATCGAACCTAGTATCGGAACGGATGAAGTGATCGCCTACCTCGTTATCAAACCAGCCGGTCAAGCTGAGCCTCTGGCTGACATAGTAGCCCTTGGAGGGATCGTACCAGAGATCGAGGTCGTTGATGTAGGCGCGGCCGTACAAGCTGTTGGGGAACAACCAGGTGTTCAGGGTCTCGGAAATCG
>CAZNCK010000039.1:7710-9495 GCA_964571545.1 uncultured Treponemataceae bacterium
TGAATCGTAGGGATTGTGGAGCGTTTCAGTGTAGGTTGTCCGGCCGAGTTCATGCACGATACCGGGCACAAAGCCTATAGTCCCTACGGGACTCGTGAATCTATAACCGCTGGAATAGCCAAGGCTAAATGTCCAGGTGTCATAATCCATCAAATAATCGTCTGGAATTACCTTACCAGCGGCCAGGTACGCCGCATAGCTGTCATATGGGTCAGGCACGCGAGCCGGATCGTTGACATCGAACACTACGCCCGTTGAATCCTGTGCGGCCTGCAAGGCTTCATGCTTGAACGAGAAATCGACGGCCCCGGACAGGCGCTGGCCAAAGAGCCATTCATCGCTGAACGAGAAGGTTAGATCCTGGGATTCAAGGGCGAGGTTTGTCTTGAGGGCCAGGGTCTGCCCCTTGCCCATGAAATTGATATCGCTCCAGTTGACGAGTCCGATTATCGGAAATGAAGCGCTCGGCGTATAGGTGAGGCCAAACTGAATCGATGCCGTACTCTGTTCCTCGACGCTGACGATGAGGTCGACATAGAGTTCCTGGCTACCCTGTTCGTATTCGGGTACGATCGAGGAGAAGTACTGGGTATTGTACAGGTTCCGTAGGCTTTCAAGAATCTTCGTCTTGGAGAATATGTCGCCGGGAGCCAGCGTCACGAGTCTGCGCAGGACGAACTCCTGGGTCTTGGTGTTGCCTTTGAATATAACGTCTTCTATAAAAGCTTGCGGCTTTTCCTCGATCTGGAGTACATACGCTATGGTGCCAGCCTCTTCATCGCGGTTTTCAACCAACTTGAAGCCGTTGAAAATATAGCCGTTCTCGAAATACAGATCGGCTACCCGTGATTGGTCCTGGATCAGGCGTTCGTAATCAAGCACCAAACCGACCTTCTGCTTGACGAGTACACCGAGTTCTTCATTGGTGTACAGGCTGTTTCCATCGAAGCTCATGCCTCCAAACATATAGCGAAGGCCTTCTTTGACTATGAAGGTAAGCGTAAGCCGTGTGGAGTTGTCTTTCTCCGACTCCGTGGAATCCCGCCTGACATCGACGACGCTGGCGTCAATATACCCGCGTTTCTTGTAGAAAAGCTCCACCGCCTGGCGACTCTCCTCAAGCTGGGTTTCATTGAATTGGCCCGCCTGGAACAGGCCCTTTTCCTTGATGGTGAGTTCACCCTTGAGCGTCGTCAGCGATACAGACGCGACCCCTTCGAACTGGATCTTCTCAACGAGGTTTTGAATGCCCTCTTCAACGGTAAAGGTGACGGCAATGCTTCCATCCTGACGAGGGGCGCTCTGGGCAGAGACCTTGACGTTAGGAAAGCCCTTGGTCTGGAACAAGCGGCGCAACGCTATCTCGTCGAGGCGCATCCTCGAATCATTGAAGATGGTGGCTTCCTTTACCGTCAGCGAATCAAGGATCTCCTGGGTGCGGATACCCGCGTTGCCGACGACGATGATGCTGCCTATGGCCGGCTTTTCCTTTACTTTGAAAAGAATTACAACAGCAGTTTGAGCGGAATCCGACGGTACGGCTTCAGGCTCGACTGTTTCGAAGACATCGAGCTCGTAAACCCGGGCCAGAAGGGACATCCAGAGCTCGTCAGAAAACGGCTTGCCTTTGAATTCTTTGATGACAGGATCCAACTCTTTTGAGGTAACCACGACGAGTCCCGCAAACCGAATATCCTTGATTGTCTTGCCGACATACCATTCAGAGGCAGATTGCGCAAAAGCCGTCGCGCCTGCCGTTACCAAGACAAGTATAGCCAATATTCG
>CAZNCK010000039.1:9505-12212 GCA_964571545.1 uncultured Treponemataceae bacterium
GCGACCAGGATGAGCATGGCAATTATTCGCTTCATGACGATGACCTTCCTCATTGCAGGGGGATTCTCCAGGAGAACGAGAACGATTGATCTTCTATGAACAAGGAGTCCAGTTTGTCGGGCTGGATGCTCCAATTCAAGGTAAAATGAGGCGCTTTCCACTCAAGACTGACGTCGGAGTTTAGACTCAACGAGCTGGTCGATGCAAGCGGATCGGAAACCATGGTGAACATGGCCTGGAAGAACAATTTATCGCCTATGTACTTGCCGGCTATGATTGCAGTGTCTTCAAGGTAGTCAGCCAAAGTTGTCTCTCCAGACAGCCCTGACAGAGCCGAGAGCCCCGAGAGATCATAAAGCCAGCGCTGGAACACCTGGGAACGTACGACAAACAAGTCGAGCCCCAGTAGTGCCTGAAGATTCCGCTCTAAAATAGACGCTACATTCAACGTGGGTATCAAGTCGCTGTTCTCTACGATGACCCGCCCCAAGTCCACGCCGCCTTCGCTGGTACCGCCGAGCAACTGCTGCCCAAGCAACTGCTGTATGACCGCCTCGGAGAGGGTTGGCGCCGATTCGAGCGCGAAGGAGAGGTTCGAAAGGCGGCTGTCCACGGCCCGAAGCGTGACTATCACAGGCCCTGAACCCGTACTGGTGCGGGTTTCCGCCTCGAGGCTTATCTTGGGATCGAACTGATCCGCGTCTTCGTTGAATTCGATAGTCGCTTGCTTGAGATAGAAATTACGCTGAATATAGAACACCGAACCGCCTCTGAGCATCGCGTCGCCCTTCAGGCTGAAATCTCCTCTTGCGGCGTCGAAGGACACCGCAAGGCGGCTGGAAGGGTCAAGCTGCCCAAAAATAACCGGCAATCGTTTATCGGGAAAGTATATTCTGACAGCTTTGCCAAAAGACAGGTCAAGCGCCCCGGTAAAATCAAGACCGCCGGACAAGGCATTCCGCTGATTCACGAGTCCCGTCGTCAGCGTAATATCCCCTGAGGCCATATCTATGGCGCCGTTGATACTGGATCGATCCAGATTCGCCTCGATAACGAGGTCCGGCTTGGCGAGTCCTTTGATATCGAGTCCGAGAATGCGGGTGGATACGGGCACGAGTCCCTCCCCGCTCGTATGGATAGTCAGGCGGATATCATCGGGGATTCCTTGATGTAGTGTCGACTCAAGGGACATGTCGACCGAGGCAGCACCGCAGGCGACGCTCGCTTGAGAGGTTTCCATCGTACGCCCCGTAAAATAGAGTGGATCAACGATGGGGCCAATTGGAACCGGTACGTACTCAGGCACCGAAAGGTAAAAATTATTGAACGCTACGACTCCTTCTACTGTTGGATCCAGGAGCTTGCCGCGGATGCGGAGCGAGCCGGTTCCAGTCCCCGATTCAACGCGCAATATCGGGAGGTTCAAAAGTTTGAACAGGAACGGAAGATCGACGCTGGCGTTCGCGACGTCCAGATTGATTGACGAGTCCGCGTATCGACCCTCAGCAGAAAAAGAAATGGGCAGGCTTTTTGCCAATACAAGGCTCAGTTCACCCGCGGAGCCCAGTCGGGCGTTCAGCTCTGCCCGTTCTCCGGCGGAAAGGCTCAGGGTACCATCGTTCCGGATCAGGGAGACGGGAATAGGCCCAAGGTCCCCGTTGGACCAGTGGACTTCTTCTATCAGGCCGTTCGCTCTATACGCGTCGAACGGCGAAGACGCGCCTTCGGGCGGATTCAGCGAAACGCCGGAAGCGGTCAACCTGCCAGAGAATGTGTCGCCGCGTAGCAAGAACGAAAGATCAGCCGACAACTCGGCTTCGGCGTCCTCGACGTCGTACCGTAGCTCGAGGCTCGAAACGCCTAGATCTCCAAAGCGTACCCGAGAATCAGTCAGCGTCACTGTGCCTCCTCCGAATGTCCCCGAACCCGAGATGAACGGCAGACCCTCGGCCCGCTGTCCTCCGTTGACCGTAAACTCGAACCGCGCCCGCGGATCCGGGACTGAGCCCGAAATTGTAGCATCCGCATCCGCGAAGCCGCGAAGCGCCGGAATGGCCAGCCGGGCCAAGGGCGCCTTGCGCAACGAGATAACGGCATCCAGAGCGCCGTCGCCATGGTACTCGCCATCGACGACGTAGTATTCGCCCGCGGCGCCGGCCATCCGTAGCTTGGTCGATACTCGAAAACCGTCTCCGAGCGCCCAGGTTACGTCCGCGGCGCCATTGAGAGCGGAAATCTTGTCGATATAGGCGAGTCGGCTGAAGACACCGCCCGATTCGTCGAACGTCCCCGAGGCAGATACGGACGGCAATACCTTGGCAACCCCCGGAGGCTGGGACAAGGCTACGGTATTCAGGATCACATCCCAATCCTCTTGAGAGGCAAAGCGCGCGTCGGTGGAGGCCGATAGAAAAGAAACGGTATTCAGTAGCGGAATCGGCATGTCCACGAGGTCAAGGCTGGCGCTCACTACGCCGCCTTCTTCGCGCGCGATGAAGCGCAGACCATAATCGCCTGAAAGCACCAGAGTGCCGTCCATCAGAGTGCCCTTAATCGCATACGGTATGTCTTTTACTCGAAACTCGGTAGCGAATCCTATACCCGCGCGGCTCGTATAATCCACCGAGGCGGAACCAGTGATCGTATAGCCAGCGATAGTCGCATCGATGGCGTTGATGTCAAGCAGGCCGAGGCCTCCGGAGAAGCT